>CAMAVB010000062.1 GCA_945861465.1 Candidatus Kuenenia stuttgartensis | reverse complement strand
GAACCGTTGCCGACGATTCCGCTGCCAGCTTCAGCGGCCGCAGTTGCCGTAGAATCAGGCCTCCAATCGGAAAGCTGGCTGCACGACGATGGATCGATTCCGATTCGCCTGGAACTTCCGGCCCAGGCTCCTTCCGTCCGCGCAAATATCCGGCTTGGAATGCAGCCTCGAGGTTCCGGGATTGAAGTGCTGGAGACGATCGGTTTTGAAATTGAACATCGAGACCTGGCCAGTTTGTCTTTGACCGTACCTGCTGGCGTTGAGCCGACTGTGCGTATTTCCGGACAGAGCGAAATCCTGCGAGCCACCGAGGTCATTGACGGTGAGTCTGAAACACACTGGAGTTTCCGACTGCCGGAAGCTCGACGTGGAAGTCTGACTTTCGAAGTCAATTACCTCTGGACTCCGGCGGCCACAACGGACCCCATGCCGCTGATCATTCCCGAGGCCGCGGAAGTACTGCGTATCAAAGTGGGAACTGGATCGGGCAGCGGATTAACTGTGCAGGATGCTGTAAACTGGCAACCTGTGTATTCCGAAGAATTCGATGCAGCATGGCAAACCAGCCAACCCGTGACGACCGTTCCAATCCGCTGGCAAAAGGATCTGGCGCTGACATCCAGCGAAAGTCCAGATTTGATACTCGCGAGGTCTCAGATCATTGGAAAGCAGATCCTTACAACCACTCTGGCACTTTACGAAACGCTTCCCGGCGTACTCACCGTAGAAACACCGCTCCATGCCAGCCTGGAAGACATTCTGATTGACCAGCAGTCTTTGACATCCCATGAAGCATTGCTGCGTGGAAACGTGCAGCGGGAGAAAATTGTCGAACGCGGCATCAGTCGATGGACGATTAGGACTCTCGGGGCGACGCTGCCGACAGCGCCCACAACTGATGCCCATGTCGGCCCGCGAATTGTGGAATTCAAAATCCGTGACCGTATTCCGATGCAATCATCACTCTGGCTGACGGCCACTCTGGGGCGTGTGACGATTATCGGTGAATCACCGACCACGCCTGTTGTGTGGTACATCGGGTTGCAGGAAAAATCTCAAGCCGCCAGTGCATCGCCCGACTTTATTTCACTCATGCATCACGGAGTGACTCTGCTGCCGTGGGGCGAAAGTGCCCGTCTGATGGCGGATCGACAACTGAAAGCCATCCTGTCGCCGTATCCAACTGAAGTTCAACTCGTGGCGACCGAAAACCTGGACAGCTGGATATCAGCGTCCGGCCACCACGACTTGTACTTCGGCTCTGCAGAATCGGGAGCGCTGCGATTGAATCTGATTCCGTTCGTTTCGTTACTACTGATCAGTGCGACTGTTTGCGTCATCTTCTTTGTTGTCTTGTCCGTGCTGCGGCGGATCACGATCGTCTTTCCGCTGCTTCTGATGGGATGCGGGGGACTCGTGGCGTGGCTGTTTGTTCCTGAATGGATTTCACTGCTGGCACCGTATGTGGCGATGGGAGTCGTGTTTGGCACCGTATCGGTAATGTTTCAGCGGCTGATTTCTGACCGTCGGGTCCGGTTTCCGAAAGCGTCTCAGATGGGTGAGTATCCAACGGTTTTCGGCTATTCGGGAATGCTGTCTCATGCAGTCACAGAACGGTCCGCCGCTGCGTCAATCCCGTCCGGAACGAAATCTGAGTTTAACGTCAGTTCCTTTACGCACTGAGTTGAAACTCAAATCACTCGACACGGAGAGTCAAGCTACGGGATTCACATGATGACGTTTTGGCAAATGTTGCTGTGCGCGATACTGCAAGGCCCGACCGATGTGTCGAGCGACGCAATTGCTGCGCGCGATGCTGAACTGCCGGGCGTGCTCGTGGAACGTGTGCCATTGGCTGAACTGCGACTGCGAGTTGTCGGCAAGGACTATGTTCCTGTACCTCGCAGTCAGCTCCAGGATCTGCTCAAAAACGACCGTAGCGCCGCACCGGTAGCCGCAGCATTGCCTCGGATTCGCGAAGCGCGTTATGTGGCCCGCCTGAACGGAACACGTCTGGAGCAGGGTCAACTGGAGTTTGACATCTATCCCGAATCACGCCCCTCCGATACCGGTCCCTTGCTGATTGGCCAGACGAACTTACAACAGTTGCAGATCACCGATCAACAGGGTTCCATCCAGCTGGCTGCCGATTCGGCGCGACGCCTGTTTCTGCTCAAGCCAGGAGTTCCGGGAAATCTGACAGGATCCTGGACATCGGATGGCCTCGTCACCGGTGACGTTGTCACGTTTCGACTTGAACTGCCGGCAGCGACGATTTCAAGGTTTGAACTGCTGGCTGATCCAAACATCCTGCTGACGGGTGTCGGCAGTCTGGTGCTGGATCCAGAACTTGTGCCAGCCACCAGTGAAAATGGTGAGCTCAAAAAGTGGACCATTTTGCCCGGCGATGCCGCTCGGCTGACTTTTAACTGCCGCGCACAGCGCCAATTGCAGTCGCTGGATCCGATGCAACTTGCTACGTTCAATGCGGCTCATGAGCTGGCGGGCGACATCCTCAAGTCCCGCTGGACGATTGGCCTTCCCACAGAGCTCAATGGTCGCGCCCGATTGACAGCGCGGATTTCCAGCGAAGTGCGCGTCGCTGACGTCACACTGGAGGATCGTCGTCCGGTCGAATGGCAGGTCACGGAAGAGAATGATCAACAGATCCTGAGCATGTTGTTACCGGCAGCATCAGAATCCACAATTTTGAATATCTCTGCGGCCTCAGTGTTGCCTCAGACTGAATCCTGGGAACTGCCGATGCTGTCGCCTGCTCAGTGGTTCAGTCGCAACGACGAACACCGAGGTCCGATCCAGTCACCCATCGGTCAGATCAGCGTGTTGATGCCGAAGGCCGTGCATCTTGACGAATGGATGCTCGTCGGTATTCAGGAACGTGACATTGTGACTGGCCCCGATCAGAGTCGCGAATATCAGCTCACGCAGTTTTTGCCCGAAGCCTCAGCCATCGCGCGAACGTCCACGAGTGAACCGCGATTGACGGATTCCGTCGTGACGCTCGTCGAACCTGCCGGTCACCTCGCCACAGTTCGCTGCCTGGTCAACGTGCAGTGCGAGGGTGCCTCGGTGGTAGAACTGCAGTGGCCTGTTTCGCAGGACTGGCAGGTGATTGCTGCTCGATATGCGTCCAATTCCCGCGCGCTTTTCTTTGAGTTTCCGGCGACAGATCCCGCCGCAGCTACCTCGCCATTGACATTGCATTTGCCCGAATCTCTGGAACCAGGATCGTCTCGTGTCATCGAGATCCAGTTTCGCCAGTCTGATGTCTCTGACACGCGCACGATCGATCTGCCGCTCGCAGAAAACCGCCGAATCGAACGCATCAATGCTGTCGTGGTGTTTCCGCCTGCGTTTACGCTCAGCACCGAACTGCAGCGTCACTGGACCGCCGGACGACCTTTGCTCACACTTGAGGAAGTCCTCCGTTCAATGACATGGCTCCCCGAATCGAAACTGAGCAGCGGTGGTCAGTTCTACGCAATCAGTGGTTCCCAGTCGATCAATCTGGTTGCTGAGGTCGCTGCCGATACGCCAAACAGTAACGGCATTGAACTGGAACACGCCGTACGGATGGTGGAGGGAAAAATCGTTGAAACATCGCGGATCGTGTTGCGTGCCGATCAGCAGTTTGGTGAATCGCTGACGCTGCTGATCCCATCTCGCGCCGCAAACGAATTGCGGTGGTCAATGGACGGCGAACCAATTTCGGCACGACGCGACGTTGCGGCTGGCGAACCGCAGGAATGGCGGCGATGGTCGCTGAATCTGGCGCGACGACAATCAGGAGTCGCAACCGTTATTCGCTGCGAATCCAGACAAGCGGCCGGGCAGGACATCGTCGCGACGATTCCGATGCCCGACACGGACCTTCCAATTCACGGAACACTGCAATTGTTCTCGTCTGAAGAGGGACAACTCACATCGCCCGGACTGAAGCCGGCTGCATCCGGGAACTCAGCGAATTCCAGCGCTCACGATGAATCGACGGCCTGGGAACTTCCTGCTGTTCCGGAAATTGTGCGGCTGGTGCCGGGACAGAACCCGAGGATTCAGTTCGGCCAGACGATCGACATGCATATGATGCACATGATCGATGAACACCGTGGCGGCCTGAATCTGCAGGTTCTCGCGGTCGCCAATGTCAGCCGTAGTGCGGGACAGAACTCCCTGCCACTCACGCTGCCTGCGGACGTTCGACCCTTGGTTCTTGTGAACGGCCATCGAGTGCAGTTACAGGAAACAGACGACGGAATTTCCATCCCACTGCCTGCTTCTTCAGTTGATTGCCAGGTACTGTTGACATGGACTGAACCGACAGAACGACCATCTGCCGTCGCGGGCAATCGCGAACTCCCGAGACTGTTTTTGCGAGAGCTGTCTGTGCCGCAGTGTACACATCATTTACTCGTGAGTCCCGCACTGGAACTCCGCGCCACCGAAACCAGATTTGCCGCCTCAGATGCGACCGATGTGCTTCACATTCTGGATCGACTATTGACTGCAGTTGACTCGCCGCACGAAACTTCCGGGCCGATTCCGGAGACGTCTGCCCCATCGGAAATTCGCAGTTTCGTCTCACGCTGGCAACTCGCGACTACGCAGGACTGGCAGCGACGCACGCTCATCGACACTGCACAGTCTGCATCGCCGATTACCATTCAAGTCACGCAGTTGCGTCGTCGAGTTGCGATTGCTGTCGGCGCAGCGATGCTTCTGGTCGCGATTTGCGTCGTGCTGCGAGCCAGGGTGCTGGAATACCGCCTCGCGTGTGCATTCACCGCGTTCACCTTGCTGGGACTCAGTTTGCTGATGACCATTTCAACCGCAGAAGGACTCCTCACTGGAACATTCTGGGGACTGCTGATCGGCCTGACCGTCGTCACCGTGGCACGCTGGCAGTGGTTGCAATTGTTCAGAAGTCATAAGTTTGTGCGATCGACTTCGGGAGCAATTCTCCTGCTGATCACAAACCATCCATCCTGCGGGCAGCAGCCTGCAGATTCAGGAGCATCCGTCATTGCTGTTGCAGTTCAGCAGGGCACGGGAATTCTGCCGGATGTGCTGTTGCCGGATATCCCGCTTCCGGACAGCGACGTCGCTTATGTCCGAAAAACGGTCCTCGAAAAATGGCAGAGCAAATTCGAGGCAGAACAATCAGCCTTGCCTGCAGCGGTCGTCACTTCGTTGCACACGGAGATCGTTGCGGAATCTGCCGAGTCCGTCGAATTGGTTCTCAGACTGGAAGTCGCGGCCGTGAGCGGCGACGAACTCTGCTACCTGCGAATTCCATTGCAGGGTTCCAGACTTGTGCAGTGTACGATCGACGGAAACAAGGTGCTGCCGGAACCTGAAGGACCAAACGCCATTCTCATTCCGGTCCCTGCCTCATCACTGCTGCCGACCCGCACGCTGGCACATTTTGCAGACGATGCGCGCGGCAATCCTCGCGACGACAGGACACTACACGACACGCCTGACGACGCACGTGCCAACAACACCGTGACATCAGCGGAAGTCGATGCAGGACCACTCGCCGCCTTCACAGTGCATCAGATCGAGTGTCGTTTGCGGCCTGTGACGACGCGTCAGGCTTCTGGTTTGCAATTTCGCCTGCCCGCTTTGCCCTGCCCGATCGCTGAAATCAAAGTCTCAGCACCAGACGGACTGTTCACCGGCGTCCGCGCACAGACACCGGCTGGCGTCTTGCAGTGGAAACCGGCTGATGGTGTAATGCGACTGAACAGCCTCGCAATGTCCGAAGGCATCGACATGCGATTGTTTCAGGCGGGCATCGAAAAAGGCAGTCCGCAACTGGCAACAGTCGATATACTGACCATTGCCGAAGTCATCTCCGAACAACCAGTACTGTCCTGCTTTTGCCGCTTTTCCCGCTGGAATCCACTCGCCCCTGAAGTGCGTTATTATGTGCCTCAGGGCTATCAACTGGTCTCTGTTGATAGTGTCAACGGAGGAGACATGTTGTGGTCCACGCAGGATCGGATCGCCACAATTTTGCTGCCAAACGCCATCGGAACTGAGTTTGTCCTGTCGTTGCAACTCGTATCGACTGCTTCGTCACCACTTCAGCAGCGCAGAATTCCGATCGCTGAACTGATTAAGTTCCCGGACTGTGTGGTCTCTTCGAAACTCTTGCTGGCTGTACGAGTCAATCCTGTGTTCTCTGTGATGCGTATCGACGACGATCGAGTCACGACATTGGCTTTCGCCGACGCCCAGCCCGCCTGGGGACAATGGCTGCGTCGTTCCGACAGCGTGTTCACCGTCCCCAGCGGAATTCCCGAATGCATAGTCCGCCTCGCGGCTCGCAACAGTCTGAACGAAGTACGGATTGATCAAAGTTTCGCATTCCAGAATCAACGTATTGACTGGAAGTGTCAGTTCGAAATTGATACTTCGGTGCTGCCCGTGTTTCGTCATCGCCTGACAATCAGTTCCGACATTGAAATTACCGATGTACAGGTCACTGCCGGTGAAGCGAATCGGCTGGCGACATGGCATCGTCGCGGCGATCGACTGGTCGTGCAGCTGAAGGAAGGAACCATGGGACTGCATATTCTCAGGATTTCCGGACGACAGCGTCTCCGTCCGGACGACACACGAATTACGCTCCGCAGCCCTCATGTACACGACGCACAGATTCTGGAGTCGCGCCTGGAACTGACCGATCAGGACGGCCTTGGACTGGCGTTTGAAAAACTGGATACCGCTGTTCCAGATGAACCCATCGTCAGGAGTGACCTGCTTCAGCCAGGCATTCCCGTCAGAATGCAGATCCTCAATGAATCCGACCCCATTGTCCTGCAACGACTGCGGCCCGTCGAACCTTTCGGCTCAATTGCCGTAATGCGTTCTGGCGATCAGGCAGCTTTTGTAATCCATCTGTCTCAATGGTCCGGCAGTCTGGGCCCTCTGGAAATGAAATTCGCAGACGATACGGAGTTTCTGACAGAACCTTCTGTACTCGTCGATGGCCGACAACTCCCTTTGGTTCGTGAGGGCAATGAATTCATCGCTGGCCAGGAAGTCATTCGAGAACTCTTTGACCAGCCGGATTTCGCAATCGTATGGAGCATGCCGATTCCTGAATCTCAACGCGGTGCTGCATCCATCGCCTTTCCATGGCCGGAGATCTCCGACCGCATTCAATGGACCGAACGACGGCTGATTCCGCTCGACAATCCTTCCGGCACGAGCAACACGGCAGCAGCCGACACCACGATTCCTGCATGGCTGAAGGATTCCACTGCACAGGGATTCGGCAAGGATCTGGCCGCGTTGAAAGTACGTATTCTCGAAGAGGCAGTTGAGCTGTCTGCTTCCGGAACGCAATTGATCGTTCCCTTGAATACGGTGACAGAAGTTCCCAAAACAGAACCCGCGCGAGCCCTGTTTGCGGTGTCGGATTCTGCGCTTTGGTCCAATCCGAATCAGTCCGCAGTTGGTCTGACGACGCTCGTTATTTTCGCCACCCGTACGCCTGGACGCTGTTCGCTGATCATCCCGAACGGAACTGTCGTCACTGAACTGAAGACGGCAGAAGTCATCCGCTGGGAAGACGCGGCACGCAGGAAAGTCACCGTGGACCTCACGAAATTGGTGACCGTGATCCAGATTCGCTGGATGAGCGAACGTGCGAAAAATGGTTTCGCATCCACGACACTGCAGTTTGCCGCACCATTCCCCGCTGACTGCGAAACACGCAGCAGCGTGACCGTGGCCAGCTCCGAAGGTGAACGGCCGCAGTTTTTCGGAGACGTGCGAAAAATTCCAGTCGGCGAACTGGACTCTGTGCTGCTCGCAGAACTGAACGCAGGTTTGATTCGCTCACAGCCGGAAGATTCGACAGCGGTTGGTACAGCCGAACCACTCCTCACGTCCGACAATTTGGCCAGGCAGTTGAGTGCCTCACGCACGGAGTTCATTCAGGGATTCACAGGCACGTCGCAGGCGACTATCGCGATGGCCAGTTGCCGTCCGATCGATAATTCACAGATTGAAGTATTCAGCCGTAAGCGATTGCAGTGGCCAACCGTCGTATCGATTGCCGCTGGATTTCTGGCAATCGTCGGTGCCGCATTCGGACAAACCATGCGATCCGATGTCAGCGCACCAATCACCCGGATTGCCACGCAATCGTCAGACTTGCAACGATCAGGCAGTAAAACGCCAACCAGTGCCGGCGGTCGGCCACCAGCAGGCGAATCAGCCAGCGCAGACAAGGCACTCCGACAACAAGACTGATCACGGCCGCAGCAGAAATGCGAACTTCACCAGCAGACAGAATCCAGCCGCCATCGTGCTGTCGAACATCGCTTCGAACTGGTCCTTGAACATCAAGCCAACCACGTAGCTCATCCATGAACCGCGCAAGCCGAACATCCTCCATCATTTCGTTCGCCGCCGTTGAGACAACCCGCAATCCCGTTCGTCCAAAACTTCCCCCGACGAACGCAACGTTTGTGAGTCAGCAAGGACGACGAGGATCTGCCGCCGGAGTTATCGACCAACCCGGTTTCCGGCACTGTTGAGCCCTGCCAGAAAAAGTGGGCAGCTTGGCGTCAATATGATCACACTTGCGGGATTGTCGACACAACGTACGAGGTTCCGGTCGCTCTCACCGGAACAGGATCGGAGATCAGGTCGCAGTTTTCAGTCTGTTGGATCGAAGCTTCGATCCGGGGTACAAATCTGACTCAGGTCACGCCGTCCTGTGTGGTTTGGCATGCGATCATCGTGGGCTTGTTACGCGATCACTTTCGCACTCAGCGAAATCGCGTTTGTGTCCGATTTGACAACGCAACATGATGAAGATCCACCAACACGGAAGTTCAGATTGATCTTCCGTCTGTAGGTTGGACCGGCGCGGCAAAAATACTGCTCGGTGGCCCCGTACAGAGTTCCGAAATTTGCTTTTTCATATCAGCCCGGTGGCGGGCCACAGATCTCTAGCCGCCAAGCGACGTCGCAGCGTGACACGGCGTCATTTCTTTTTTTTTTCGGATTGTCTTTCGAATCGAGTGATCTTCAAGAGGGACTCGTGCGTTATGCGCATGGCGTCGATCGAACCTGCGGGATTTTGAAGTAACTGGAGGAGCAATGGCCCGGTGTTTTCCTGCAATTCTCGTGTTGATCTTCCTGGGGTGTGATAACTCACCTGACCCTCAACAGGTCATTGAGTCCAGCCGGAAGGCGACGGCTGAAGTGGAGAAGCAGCTTGAGTTAAGGACCGCTCGAGAAATAACTGTCTCTTTTACACCCCTCACCCCGCCCTCTCCCCTTCGCAGGGGAAAGGAGGATGCGGTCAATTATTTCTCGAACGGTCCTAACTCGGAAGTCAACCGCGGAGGAGCAAAAGAAATTCGACGAGTCCCTGAAATCTCCCGAAGCTGTCAAGCCGCCTACCGATGCCTCAAAAGAACCGAAATCGGAGTTAGCGCTGCGGCATGACGAAGAACTTTTCTGCCATGTGTTCTGGACGCAGCCAGAGACAGATGGCGTTCTGTGTGTCCGGCCGACCAGCGAGTCTCTGGCCGTCCCGGTGAGTGTCGCATGGGTTCTGCCAGACAGTGCGGGCGCTTCATACAGTCAGAGTGACCGCGAAGCATGGGCGCCAGCTAGACACACCACAGGCCTAGTCAGTATTGTGATATCCACGGCGCTTCCAATATTTGTTATCAGACGTGCCGTGTGACAGTGGAACACACCATCATGTCGCCCGTGTTTTTTGCCCCTCTTGGCGAATATCACACGGCGCGTGTAATTCAGAGTCAGGCTCAGACGAACATCTCATGAAATTATCGACGCGGTACGGACTTGCGGGAGTCGGGGCATTGGGCGCATTGAGCCTCGTTCACTGGTACAGAACGCTGCAGTACGAGGCGCCTGAGATCGTTTTTTACTTGATGGGAGTACTTCCAAACGTGGCAGCCGCCATCGCCATTCCCTTCGTTATGCTCAGCATCTGGGCTGATCAGAAGCCAGCCGCAATCTACCAAGCTGCCCGTCGAAGCTTTGTTATCCTCACGCTAGTCGCAGGGGTCGGGCTGATTGCCTGGGAATTCATGCAGCAGTCGAGCCGCTCTCTCTTTTTCGACTATCACGACATTGCTGCAACCATCTTTGGCCTTGTCGTAGCCTGGCTTCTATTTGTTCTGCTAACGCCAAGGGCCAATGCAACAGCAGCCTGACAATGCATTCAACCCGACGCCGCTTCGCAGCGCGGCTTAATTCAGGCGTTTAGGTGCCACGAACCTCACACTTCCTGTACACGGAGAATCCAACAGTGATCGAAATTAAGAATTTGCATGGTCAAGTATTGCTCAGCCTCTCTGATGGCAAGATTCTGAACAGGGATGCCCAGACCATTGGCATGACAAATGGGAAGAACCTGCTAAATCTAGCCGGTCAAGTTTTGGCCGAGGTCGAAGGTGGAAGCATATTCCGGCAGAAGGAAGATGTGCTGCTTAGGGTAGAAGGCTCGCGCGTCGTTAATATTTCTGGACAACATATTGCCACTGTCGAGAATGGAAGCGAAGATGAACGAGCTTTGCTTGCTGCCGCGTATCTAGCGTTCTTGCAGTGAGCGTGCAGCATTGCTTTGGATAACCACGCTGCGTAGTTCGCCGTTTAACCCGACCCAAAGGGGAGGAATGCCACCGGAACGCCTCGCATACGGCATCGGGTTAGTATGACTTTGAGCCTCGATAATCACTAAATCAACAGACCGCTAGCGCCATTCCGCTCACTAAGTCCACGCCACTGCGCTGGCCTTGGTGGGCCGAAGAACAACGAATGTCGTTTGAGTCTGCGGCGTTGCCTGGCAGCCGGCGATCCATTCACGAATGAATGGCCCGTTTATCCACCGCCATGGCTGCTTCTTTGATGGCTTCGGATAACGTGGGATGAGCGTGGCAGCAGCGAGCGATGTCTTCGCTGCTCGCTCCGAATTCCATGGCGACGGCGGCTTCGTGGATGAGTTCTCCCGCATGCGCTCCAATGATGTGAACTCCGAGGACTCGATCTGTGGCTTCGTCGGCGAGTACCTTAACGAAGCCATCAGTGTGTCCCGCAGCACGAGCGCGACCGTTGGCGGCGAAGCTGAAGCGTCCGGATTTGTATTTGACTCCCGCCTGCTTCAGAGCGTCCTCATTGGCACCGGTCGATGCAATTTCCGGTTGAGTGTAAATGACGGCGGGAATTGTGCCGTAGTTGATATGACTGTGACCTGTCGCCATCTTTTCGATGCACGCAATTCCTTCTTCTTCCGCTTTGTGAGCCAGCATCGCTCCACCGATCACATCGCCTACAGCGTAGACGTCTGTCGCACTCGTCTGGTAACTCGCGTTGACCTGAATAAAACCACGAGGATCGGTCCGGACTCCGGCATCTTCAAGGCCGAGACTGTCGGTACATGGCTTCCGCCCCACGGCAATGAGGACTCGATCACAGGTGATCGGTTCGGCACCATCCATCTGAATCGTACACGTCTTTCCGGCGGTCGTGACTGATGTCACCTTTGTTCCCAGCCTGAACGTCAGTCCCTGCTTTTCAAAGATCTTCTTTGCTTCTGTTGCCACCTGTTCATCGACACCCGGCAGAATGCGAGGCAGATACTCCAGTACCGTGACCTGCGATCCCAGCCGACGCCAGACAGTGCCCAGTTCCAGCCCGATCACTCCCGCTCCGATGACTACCAGGTGTTTGGGAACTTCCGGCCAGGCGATGGCTTCAGTACTGGTCCCGATCCGATCTCCGTCCGGCTGGATGCCGGGCAGTGCAGTCGATACGCTGCCAGTGGCGATCAGGATTTTCTTTCCGGTCAGAGTTGTCGGCACCTCGCCGGTCACTTCCACGACGCCATTGCCCTTCAGCTTTCCGTGGCCGAAGAAGCGCGAGATCTTGTTCTTTTTCAGCAGGCCCTGGATGCCGCCGTCAAGCATACTCACGACGCCGTCTTTGTGCTTCATCATCTGCGCGATATCAAGCGACACGCCCTGCACGACGAGGCCACGTTCGGCGAAGTGCTTCTGAGACTGCTCATACAGCTCGCTGGTTTCCAGCAATGCCTTGCTGGGGATACAACCAACGCGCAGGCATGTTCCGCCGAGCTGCTTCTCACGTTCCACGACGGCGACTTTCATCCCCAGCTGCGACGCGCGAATTGCGGCCACATAACCGCCAGGACCAGCACCCACAACAACCAGATCAAACGCTTCGGACATTTTGGAGAGAACCTGAAGTTAAGAGCTGTAGCTTGACTCTCTGAGTCGAGTAAGTACGCAGGACCAGCATGGTTGCCGTTCAGAATATGCACGATCGGAAATGCCAGGCTTCACCCGTGACCGTAGCCCGTTGCCTTCCGTCATACTTCCAGAATCAACCGTGTTGGATCCTCAATCAGATCCTTCACGAGCTTCAGGAACGATACTGCTTCGCGGCCATCCACAACACGATGGTCATATGTGAGAGCAAGATACATCATCGGGCGAATCACAACCTGGCCATTGACGGCAACCGGTCGATCGAAGATGCCGTGCATTCCCAGGACGCCGCTTTGAGGAGGATTCACGATCGGAGTGGACAGGAGCGACCCATACACGCCGCCATTCGTGATGGTAAACGTGCCGCCTTCCAGTTCTTCCAGAGTGATCTGATTATTCTTTGCCCGGCCCGCCAGTTCCACGATTGCGAGTTCGATGTCGGCAAAACTCATGTTTTCGGCATTTCGCAGAACGGGTACAACAAGTCCCTTGCCGCCGCCGATCGCAATTCCCACGTCACAATAGTTGAAGAACGTCAGTTCGCGACCGTGCATCTGAGCATTCAGCAGGGGATACTGCTGCAGCCCTGAAACGACAGCGCGGACAAAGAACGACATAAACCCCAGCTTGGCACCGTATTTTTTTTCAAACACGTCTTTGTATGATTCACGCAGTTTCTTCACAGCCGACATATCGACTTCGTTGAACGTCGTCAGCAACGCCGCCGTCTGCTGAGCATCAACAAGGCGTTTGGCGATCGTCTGACGAATCGGGCTCAGAGGCATCTTGCGGGTTTCACGTATTCCGCCGACGCGCACCGGAGCCGATCCTGACTGCACTGTGCGCACGACGTCTTCCTTGAGGACTCGTCCGCCCGGCCCGGTTCCCTGCACCGAACCTGCAGCCAGTTTGTTTTCTGCCATCAGGCGTTCCGCCGCAGGCATCACATGTCCGCCACCTTGAGCAGCCACAGTCATCGCTGCGGGCGAGGCCGGAGCCGTGGCTGGTCCGCCGCCGGATGCCGGCGCAGCACTGGCCACTGGTGCTTCGGCGCGACGCAGAAAACCGATGACCTCGCCGATCGTGGCAGTCTCGCCGGCGTTTTTCAGGATTTTACTGACGATCCCTCCGGCTTGCGCAGGGATATCGAACGTGGCTTTATCCGTTTCAAGTCCCACAACTCTGGCGTCCAGCGCGACGTACGCGCCTTCTTTGACGTACCATTCGCCGACAAAAGCTTCGGAGATGGACTCACCCAGTTGAGGAACCTTGATTTCAATGTCCTGCGTGCTCATACCAGTTCAAATGCCTGTTTCAAAATGTTTTGTTGTTCGATCTTATGACTGGTTGCGGAACCCGTCGCGGGGCTGGCTGCTTCCGGACGACAGATGCCGCGATAAGGATACTGATCCAGCAGACGTTCGCCGAAACGAGTTCTCAAAAAGCCCCACGCACCCATATTCCGAGGTTCTTCCTGAACCCAGAACAACGGTGCGGTCGTGGCATACCTCGATAACGCTGCTGCCAGCGCTTTCGCAGGAAACGGATAGAGCTGCTCAATCCGGATAATGGCCACGTCATCACGTTTCGCTTCATCGCGATACGCCACCAGATCGTAGTAGACCTTACCCGAACACAGGAGGATTCGCGTGACGTCTTCCGGCGATTTCGCAACATCCGGCAAAACTTCGTGAAACTCACCATGCGACAATTCGGCCTGCGACGAGACAGCATCCTTGTGACGCAACAGACTTTTCGGCGTCATGACGATCAGCGGCTTTTTCCAGCGTCGCAGCGCCTGACGCCGCAACATGTGAAAACACTGAGCCGGAGTGGTGGGATTCACAATCTGAATATTGTCATCGGCGGCCATCGCCAGAAAACGTTCCAGTCTCGCGCTGGAATGTTCAGGCCCTTGCCCTTCCATCCCGTGGGGCAGGAGCAGCACGATACCGCTCAGACGTTTCCACTTGTCTTCGCCGCTGGCGATAAACTGATCAATGATGACCTGTGCCACGTTGACGAAGTCGCCGAACTGGGCCTCCCACATCACCAGGCCGTCAGGGCAGTCCAGGCTATAGCCATATTCAAAGCCCAGGACGCCGACTTCTGACAGCGGGCTGTTGAAAATCTCGACACGATCAGGACGCGCGGTCAGATCCTGCAATCCCATCCAGACCCGACCATCATGCGCATCATAGAGCACGGCGTGGCGATGACTGAACGTACCGCGTCGGACGTCCTGACCACTGAAACGCAACGGAACTCCGTCGGCAACAAGCGTTCCCATTGCCGCGATCTCAGCGCCACCCCAGTCGAATGGCTTATCACCGGCTGCCATTTCGCGGCGCGACTTCAGGACCATCTCAACTTTGGCGTGTGGCGTGAAACCCTCCGGAGGAGTCGTCAGTGTGTTCATCACGCGCTGAATAACATCCGCAGAAACGGCGGTGGGCGGCGAATCCGCTTCGCGCCAATCTCCGCCGAAGTAGCCTTTCCACATGCCACCGCCACTTTCTTCAAGATACCTGAAGCCGTCCGTGCGGGCCTCCACCAGTTCTTCTTCCAGCATCTGGCCACGCCGGGCGACAATTTCGGCACCTTCTTCCTTCGACACTTCGCGAAGCGAGACGAGAGACTCAAGGAAGCTGTTGAACACCGTCTGGCGACTGCGGATCAGCTTGTACATAGCGGGTTGCGTGAACGCGGGCTCATCGCCTTCGTTGTGGCCGCGCCGACGGAAACAGTACATGTCAATAATCACGTCGCGATGAAATTTCGCGCGGAAGTCCATCGCCAGGTGCACCACCTGAGCGATGGCTTCCGGATCTTCGCCATTCACGTGGAAGATCGGAATCTGCAACATCCGGGCAACATCGGTCGCATACGTGCAGGAACGGGCTTCCGAAGGTGACGTCGTAAAACCGATCTGATTGTTCACAATGATGTGAACTGTGCCGCCCGTTTGATAGCCGGGAAGTTCGCTCAGGTTCAACGTTTCCTGGCTGACGCCTTCACCGGCAAACGCTGCATCACCGTGAATCAGAATCACGCAGCTCTTACGACGGTCGGTATCGCCGCTGCGATCCTGCTTGGCTCGCAATCGACCAAGGGCAACCGGATTGACGAACTCCAGATGGCTGGGATTAAAGCACAGCGTGAGGTGTACTTTTTGACCGGACGACGTCATCCTGTCCGTGCTGTATCCCAGATGATACTTCACGTCGCCACGACCCATTTTCAACTGCGGATCGACGTCGTCAAACTCGCGGAAGATCTTTGACGGCTTCTTGCCCATGATATTGGCGAGAATGTTGAGTCGACCGCGATGCGCCATTCCCAGCACGATCAGTTCCGTGCCCTGGCTTCCCGCCCGTTCAATCGCCATGTCCAGAAGCGGAACCAGGCTTTCTGCCCCTTCGAGCGAAAAACTCTTTGCGCCGACATATTTTTTCTGCACGAACTCTTCAAAGACGACGGCGTCGCTCAGTCGTTCCAGAATCCGGATCTGCTCCGATCGCGACAGCTTCAGGCGATTCGCCGTGCGTTCCATGCGATCCTGCAGCCACTGACGAACCTGCATACTGTCGATGTGCATGAACTGCACACCAATCGAACGACAGTATGTTGTCTGCAACCATGTCAGCACTTCGTGCAACGTCCGAGTGTCCGGTCCTCCCGCCCATTGAGTTGAAAACCTGCGACTCATGTGTTCATCGGTAAAACCATAAAACGCCGGATCCAGTTCGGCAGGTTGCGGACGTTCTGCGTTGAGCGGATCGATCTTCGCAATAATGTGTCCGCGCACCCGGTAGCTGCGGATCAACTGGTCAAGTCGCTCCTGAAGGATGACGGCGTCGGATGTTGACGGATCAATGCGGACGGCGGTTGACCTGCGAAAAATACTGTGTGCCTGAAAAGGCACCTGCATGCTTTCCGTGGTCAGGCCGGAATCGACAATCTTCAGGTCGTCGAAATACTCGCGCCAGTCGGGTGACACAGAGTTGCGATCGCGGAGATAATGTTCCATCTGCAATTCGGCGAACTCAAGGTTTTGAGCGCCCAACTGAATCTGGATTTTCGCGGGTTGCGTTACGGACGCCTGGCCAGGGTCGGTTCCAGAATCCGCCGACTTCAGAAACGCCGGGGCCGAAGATGTTAAAGAAGTGGATTTGGACATTGTCAGTCAGGTCTATCTGGGCAACTCTGCAGGAAGGTGGATCGAGCAGGAGAATTGTAGCAAAAAAACGTCGGGAATCTCGTCACCGTTTTCGGGATCATTTGCGGCACGCAGTTGCCGCATGATAGACAGACTGCCATGATTGGGAAGCTTTCCCTAGCGGACTCTTCCGGATTTCCAGGCCGCACAAATTGCCGCCGGTCGAGTCGCAGGATTTGTCCGTCTGAGATCCGATCGATGCAAACAACGACCCGAATTGGCGTACTCACCGTATCAGACCGAGCCAGTCGAGGTGAATACGAAGATCTCGGCGGTCCCGCGATCAGCCAATACTTGCAAAAAACGCTGGTTTCAGAGTGGGTTCAAGAGTACCTGGTGGTCTCCGACGACCGAGAGGTGATCGCGTCCAGCCTGCGAAAAATGGCCGACGTATCGCACTGTTGCCTGATTATTACCACCGGCGGCACCGGTCCGGCGCTCCGCGATGTGACTCCCGAAGCGACTGCGGACGTCTGCGAAAAAATGATGCCCGGTTTCGGGGAACTCATGCGAAAAGTGTCTTTGGAGAAAGTCCCAACGGCCATCCTGAGTCGCCAGACTGCCGGAATTCGTGGTCCCTGCCTGATCGTGAACCTGCCTGGCCAGCCCAAAGCCATCCGCGAATGCCTGGACGCCGTCATGCCGGCAATTCCCTACTGTATTGACTTAATTGGCGGTCCGAGGCTGGAAACCGCCCCAGAACACATCGTGGCATTTCGGCCAAAATCAAAGTGAGAATACTGCGGCTACAGGGGGATAGACATTCATGTCCGTCGAATACTTCCACAGCCGTCAGACCCACGCCGCTAGCCACTCCAGCGATCTTGATGTCGACTCCGGCGGTAGAAACAGCAGCAGTCCGGCGATCATGATCCAGCCGAACAGTTGCAGGTTCATCACCACTTCGAAGACAAGATGCATGACAATACCGGACAGCACGATGTAAGGTCGCAGTTCGTGAATCCAGATCAACGTTCCCAGGGACAGTTCTGCCAGCAGCGTGCCCCAGGTGGCCATGCGAATGAAAAACGGGCGCAACATCCAACGCGGCGGGCGATGCCGAAGATAGGTATCCACCCACACCGGATACCATGCCGCCGTACCATTCCACCACATTTTGCCCCGCAACTTCCACCACACCGTTCGCACGTAGATGATGGAAATCAGGATCTGCATCAAACGCAGCGGCCATGGATCAACGGCGGGGAATTCTGTGGTTCCGGCGACTGCCGCGTCCGCAGAGAACGCTTCACCGGCCGAACTGAACATCGCCAGAAAACTCATCAGACGCAGCACCGTATCGCCGCTCGACAGGATGAACGTGTTGCGATGATGAACGGAAACCAGCGTCACGAACACAACAACAGCACTGACTCGAAACTGCCAGCCGATCAAAAAGCCGACACACGCCAGCACATGAATCACCAGCAGAATGCGAAAGCCGCCCGTCGTCGGAGGCAGCAGGTGCAGCAGAGACATTCGAGTGCGACCTTGTTGACGTTGCCACGCCGCGATATTCCACATCGCATGAGACCCGAACATATCGGTTACCAGTGGAAACAGCAACACGGCATTGAGCAGCATCAGGCTGCCGAACATCAGTCGAAACAGCACCTGCGGAGCACACGATTCCGGAGCATGAAAGAACCCGAACCAGGCATCGGTGAATTGGCTCCAGTGCATCGCAGTCTCAATCCAACCAAGGCGAGCGGCTGGGCGTCAGCCCTCCGTGTGAATTTCTAAAGTAGATTTCCTGACTGAAATGCCAACGCCGGGGACACGGAGGGCTAACACCCAGCCGCGCGCCAATGAATTACGCAGGTCACACAAACTTCTCTTCATGCATCACACTCGACTGCCACTCCTTCAGCGGCTGTGCGGCGGTCGGTGCGTTCACAGTTTGATATTCGCGGATCAGCTGAATCGACACAACCTGCAAGCCATCCAGTTTGGCCTGACGCACCAGCCATTGACACAGCGGACTCCACAGAACTTTGTGGGAACCCGTGAGAATCGAAAACTGAAATTTAAAATGTCTGAACCACAGCAGATCGATGAACCAGTTTGTCTGGAGCGGTTCGATCGGTCGCCATTCGTCGATTGAACCATCAGCATACTGAATGATTGCCTTGAGTCGCCGATTGACATGCAGCGGCTCCGGAGCAAACATCGCCCATCCATGCCACAGACCCAGATACAAAAACGGTTTCTGCAAATATGCGATCAACCTCCGTTGCGGCGCGTCCGCTGGGAGGTCGAAGCACCAGAACCAGACGAGAATTACAACGATCGCGATGTCAGACATTGAGTGCAAAACCTTGATTTGTCAGTATGGCAAAGAATCGCCGAAATTTGAAGTCTTCGCAATCGAATTCCAACGATGTGTCCACTCATTTGTCCGGAAGTGAACATTGTCCCAATCCACGGACGCCAACAGGGTTCTCACCAGATTGTCGTGACGGAAACCTCCCTGCTTCGGCAAGTGTTCTTGCAATTCGCTCCGCGTTGTCCGGCGACGAAGTCAGATCGAATTCGATATACTCGCCATACATACGCGAACCTTTAAGTACCAAAGCATAGAACGCTGAAACCGAACCAGTTGAGTTCTACCTTTCCTCATGCATCACAAACGCACGCTACTCGGCGCAGGCTGCTCCGCCGTCGGAGCGCTAACGGGCTGATATTCGCGGATGTGTCAGTGACCACTGAAAACTGCAGGCCATCCGGTCGACAGCGAAGCACACCGACTGACTTATTCAAATGCCCCCGGCAAGGCTTCCTTGATTTGCTGCTTCGTGGTGTGCTGCTTCGGATCCGTGGAAATACCGTAGATTTCGTATGCCGGATCGACCTCAATGCGTATGAGATTTCCTTCGGCATCCCAGTGCCATGCATCTTCCCATTCGGGAGCGAACAGGGCGACTTCCTTCACGGGAAGTCCTTCCAGTGAGGCCACAAACATGAAACACATCGCGCTGGAGTTGAATTCCCAGTAACCGCCAAACGGCTCATCGGGGCGACTCCCTATTCCTAGCCATTTATTCATGTAGATCTTCATATCCCGATAGATTTTCCACTGCATCTCGGTTGAAAAATCCTGAGAAGTGAACTCTAGAGGCTCATACGAACACGTTTCCGGAATAGTGAACCCTTCCGGGGGATCGTCCGTCTCCGGGTCCATGAAATCCCAAGCAACCATGTCGTAGACATAAACAGAATACAAAAACTCTCTCTCCCATGACGAATCTGCCGGCTTAAACTCCAACACGGTGTTCTGAGGGCTCCACACGGAAAAATCGAGAAAATACTTAGCACCGTCAATAATCTCGTATTCCCACGGCAAACATCCGGATTTCAGATCTCGAAGCGCAACCTCTATCGCCTTTTCATTAGTCAAGAAGAAACACCCATTTCGATTTTTCGCCAGACTCGACAGTTCCGGCGAGCCTGAATGACACTTTGTGACGGCGCTTATCAGGTTTGTCCCGAGACGTAGTCCGACGGGGGTGGTTAATCCCATCGAGACATGAACATCAAACCTCCATACACTGCTTGCACCCATGGCACTTCCTTAGAATGCGAAATCGATTAATTCGAAACCTTGCCGAGCAAGTTCCGCCACATCGGCACTCGATAGTTTTGCTTTCTCCACCGTTGGAATCATTAATGCACGCCTCAATGGACTTCCTGGGGTCTCACGCCGAATAGCTTCTGCGGACAACTTGATGAGTTGATTTTCACTGTCACTGTTCCAAATAAACTTTACCGCACTTGCTGCAGACTTCTTGACATCAGCAGCGACAGCATTGGTAAGCACGTCTACATCGCCTCTCATTAGAATGCCATTCACGATGCCATTGTCGAATGCCAAGTCGAATCCTTTTAATGTCTGTCCTTGTCGTTTCAAAAACGCTGCTCCAGCGAGTTGAACCTGGTCATCATATTTCGTAAGCCGTCCTTTTCCGTTCAGCCACCCCCATGCAGAGAGATCGTCAGCGATCAACTCGAAATCGTCAATCGCTTTTAACGCCCGCGCGTCGCCAACCGGGGCCATTCGGAGTGCATCCGTGTACCGTGTCAGTGCGGTCGCGCCGATCTTGTTCGCCATAGCCCCTTCGGCAGTCATCGCTTTGACTAAGACACCCCAACGGTCTGACTGTGTAAGCGTTTGGGCCATCGTTGGCGTCAGGACCTGCGACAATTTGACCATCTGATTGCTGGCCAGCTTGTCGCCACCAGCGTGTGCGACAGCCTCCAAAATATTTCTTGCTCTTGTCGTTTCGCCCACTGTAAGCATAAATCGGGACAGGTCGTTGAGTTCGTGCAAGGACGGCAACTCATCCGCTTTCCCCGACATTCGCATTGCGAACTGCGCCATTTCAGGATCTGTTGCAATCACCTTCAACAAGTGGCCCGAAAACTCGGTCACTTCGCGTTCAAGGATTTGCCGGCCTTTCTTCAATACCATGGCAGCAAAAGCGGTGCACAGAGGGCCAGCTAGATCTGTTAACTTGTGTGCATTCTTTGCAAAATCCACCATTACATCGAACGGCGGCAGAAACTCCGTTACCATGCCAAACACGGACAAACTCATCGTTGTCCAGTCCGGGCTTTCTCCCCCGGGAATGACCCGAGCCAGGTTCGTCACGAAGTCGCGAACGTCGGCATAAACTCCGAGTCCTGGTATCATCGACATTGAAATATCGCCAGCGATTTCCGCTGGACTGTCGCCACCTGCGAGTGCCCCCCAGAGGAACGATCCCGTTGCGTCAATCCCGGCAGTGAGTGCGGCAGCTTTCTGTTCCGAAGTCACCGCAACTCGATGGTTTGCGAATTTGTAGTTCCCCAATTGCCGGGCCGTTTCCCAACCCGGTGGGACTTCGTCAATGCCCAAGAGGCCCAAAAGGTAATGGTAAGGAACAGGCACAACCTGCATTGCCGAAACGGTCGATTGCAACTCAGGAGGCAGTGGGCCTGTCGATGTAATCGTAAACGTCGCCACTCCTGCGGCATCGTAGACGACATCGGCAAATTTCAGCGTACCATTAATGGTGAAATAGTCGCGGGCAGGCCCTTGCAAATAAATTCTAACAGTGGCACCTGGCGTACCGCCCTTGACTTTGCCGTTCGTCGAGCCATAAACCGTCGTGGGGATGAGTGTCCCATTTGGTCCGAGTGTTCCAACACTTGACGTCGCCGCAGTTGTTGACGCCAACAGGCGATGTTCAAGTTCTGTATAGACGAAACTGCCCGCATCGGGAGCTTGAATCGTTACGGCAGCAGACGAAGTGGTTTCTGCCGCCCGTACGGCTATCAAAGATTTACCAATCAGCTCACTCTGTCCAGCGAGATCCAGAATCGCGTGAGCATGTCCTTGACTGTCCGTGTATGCTGGCGTTTGTGTCAAGTTACCTTTCGTCGCCAGCCAATTGAGCTTGACGCCAGCAATTGGGACGGCATCGGCGTTTTGTACAAAGACGTTGACCTCGACGCCCGCTTCGCCAGCGAGCGAAACAATAGGATCCGATGTCGTCACGTGGACATAGATTGGGCGGATCGTGACCGTACTTTGCACGGTGGCAGAGCCAGATTCAATTGTTACCGGGAATTGCCCGGAACTACCCGTATCGCGAACGTTGACCACGGCGTATGCGGTGCTACCGATTTGAATCGTCTCCCCAGTCGATTCCCATTCCACTGGTCCATCGATCTTCACATTGAACGGTGTTCCTGCCGCTACTGGATTGCCCCACTGGTCACGTATCTTGAATCTCAGATACCGGTGCGAGATACCAGATGCGTCAAGAATTGCACCACCGTTGTAGTCAATGTCCGGTTCGATCCACGCGGGAACTCCCGCCACGATATCGATCAGCTGACTTGTTTTTTTCTGATAAGACGGATCGTTGGTTTGGCCAATTTGAGCGGTCACGAAGTACTTGTGGCCGATGACATGCCGATCCGCAATTGCTCGCCAGGTCGCCAATCCATTGTTCACCGTAACGATTGAGCTATTTAACTGGACATATTGCCCATTTCCATAGTTCTCCAGGAGCCTGAGGGTGACTTGCGATCCGTCAAGCCGAAGATGCGAATCTGGAATCGGTTCGTCGTCATTGCCGAGGACGTGACTTGTGGAGATTACGACACCTATCGCTGGGTCGTCGGCATCAATGCCATCTGAAATGGCGACATTCCACAATGTGAATGCGCTGAGTTTGAGCTTCGCAGTGACTGTCGCAGATTTCCCTCCACCGTCAGTGACGGTAAACAAAATGTCTCGCCCGTCCATCGCCCAGTTTAGTGTTGTTGCGGCTAAAAGGTCTCCATCAGAATTGAGTTCAACGAGACCACCCGAGACCGTCCATTCCAGAGAATCGTTTCCATATCCAGTTGAATCAAAGTCCTGATCGGAGCCCCACAGTCGCAACGGAACGAAGGTCTCCGTAATTAAATCTCCTGCTCGCATTCCGGCAGTCGCATAAACGAACGAGATGGCTCCAGTCACTGGCTTCTCGTTCACGTCCGTAACTTCCAGAGTGATTTTGGCACCGTCACCTCCAGCGGCGTTTGATACTGAGGTTCCAATAATCCATTTCTTTGTCCAGAGCAACTCGCCGATTGCCTCGTAGTTTAAAAAGTTACCCGTAACAATATTCGCAACAACTCGAATCTCACCATCGTCGCCATCTATTGCAAATGGCCAATCAGATTTGAAAGGCAGGTATTGCAATTCGCCGTCGTTTCTTTCCCATGCCACGCTGGAAATCGTAATGCTTGCCGCTGGGTCACCTTCGTCGAAACTGACCGTAGCAAGCACAGTTCGATTCGCCTGGAGCTTTCCTGCATCATCGTCGTCGATATCTTCAGCGACTGTAAATGACTGGTCATCCACCGAAGGTGCTTGTTGCGAGCCACCGAGATCACCACCACCTGCATCACCACCACCTGCATCACCACCGCCCGGGCCACCACCCGGGTCACCACCGCCTGGGTCACCGCCGCCTGTGTCACCACCGCCTGGGTCACCGCCGCCTGGGTCACCACCGCCTGGGTCACCACCGCCTGGGTCACCACCACCTGGGTCACCACCGCCTGGGTCACCACCACCTGCATCGCCACCGTCGGCGTCACCTCCTCCTGCATCGCCACCGTCGGCGTCACCACCGTCAGCGTCACCTCCTCCTGCATCGCCACCGTCGGCGTCACCTCCTCCGCCATCTACACCGCCGCCATCTGCCCCGCCGCCATCTACACCGCCGCCATCTACACCGCCGCCATCCACTTCACCGCCGCCATCCACTTCACCGCCATTCACTTCACCGCCATCCACTTCACCGCCATCCACTTCACCGCCATCTACTTCACCGCCATCTACTTCACCACCATCTACTTCACCACCATCTACTTCACCACCATCTACTTCACCACCATCTACTTCACCACCATCTACTTCACCACCATCCACTTCACCGCCATCCACTTCACCGCCATCCACTTCACCGCCATCCACTTCACCGCCATCCACTTCACCGCCATCCACTTCACCGCCATCCACTTCACCGCCATCCACTTCACCACCATCCACTTCACCACCATCCACTTCTCCACCATCCACTTCTCCACCATCCACTTCTCCACCATCCACTTCTCCACCATCCACTTCTCCACCATCCACTTCTCCACCATCCACTTCTCCACCCGCCACTTCACCACCCGCCACTTCACCGACAGAGACTTCGCCATTTTCAACAACGGTGGACGTGGATGTCAAATCCTGGAGTGGCATCGTGGAGTCGGTGTTTGTGACAACGAACGGCCCCATGAACGTCGTGGATCCAGGCTCATCCGAGCCGTTTGTAGATGAGAGCAACACCCGAGTCTCAAGTGACTCTGTTGTGCGAGGGGCATGCACGCGGCGGCGACGCCATGAAGGAGAACGATAGTCTGCGACTGTGCCGCAGATTCCTCCAACGAGAGCACTAATCCAGTGGGACAAACTCATCGCATCTCTCCGGTCACAATGCGGGTGTCTCCGGAGTGGGTGTCTCCGGAGTGGATGTCTCCGGAGTGGATGTCTCCGGAGTGGATGTGCAAATGACACTTTGCAAATCGAACCGAAGGCTAGTGCGGAAGAATTCGGTTGTCAATTCACTCGGAACTGGATTTCGACCCGAATTCGCGCATCCTTGTTGCGATGGTATGGACAGTGGTCAACGTCTGAACTCGCCGCGATAAGGCGAAGCGTGGTGAGTACGCATCCGTGATCGTTCTGATTCCAAACTGAACACTGATTTGAGAGTAAATGCATTCCGATGACCGCATTGACGTCCAAAGATTGTGTGGTTCTGGTTCCCTGCGGCGAATCAACTGCCACAGCCTGCGAGCAATCGCTGCATGTGTTTGAATTACGTGGTGACACGGTTCGTCGCGTCCGAGTTCCTGCTCGTTCAGCGGCAGGTGGATCTGGAAATCCAGCAGAAACTCAATCTGCATGTCTGCAATATGATGTTCAGCGAAACAATCGTGCCGTGGTTTCAACTGATTGTGCATGAGTATCAAACCGGATACTGGTATCTCGGCGAAGATTTTGCGTTGAGCGAACGTGCCCGACAGACTTCAAAATGTGCTGCCCCATCCGCGTCATGTATGGGCAATTCGTCACGGTGTCACGGCGGGCGCTGGAGCGGTGAGGGTTGCGGTGGCAGGCTTTCCACCTTGCTCGTGCGAGGCCTGTTCAACGCTCGGCGTTGCGTTTGTCTGAGCGTCTGTCAGTTGTTGTTCGAGGACTGCGGGATGCACATAGCTGTGCTTGTCGGCCATCGTGAGCGGCTTCACTTCGTGCGTCTTGCTCTTCTTTTCGAACGGCGAATTGATCCGATTTCCGGCCAACAGCGTGCCGTTGTAGACACTGCCACGGGTGAGCGGACCGATGCCCATAAACCACGAATCCCGCGCGTCGCTGCGTGCGATGGCACTGCCTGACTGCCAGACCGGAATGCTCGTCTCGCGGTGATACGCAAAGACGACGATCTTCGAAATCCCTTTCACGCCGTTGCGTTTGCCAACGGAGATTTCCGGAATCGCCGGGATCGCCGGTACGCCACTCAACGCGCTGGCAGCTGTTCCAAGACCATTGCTCGACGGGATCCCGTAGGTGACTTCCATCGAATCTGTGCCCAAAGCGCCCACACGCGCCTCAAGAATATAGTCGGCGTCTAAACGAGTCGCCTGCATAAAACACCCTGTCGTCGTCAGCTTCTGTCGCAACGCGCTGATGATGTAGTCTGAAGTGATGAAGACATTCGCACCCTTAAACGTCTTCATGTATTCGGTGTCCAGATACACCTTACGCCCCGCCAGCGGAGAAAGATCCAGTTGATCGATCGCCTGATCTACCGAATCGGACAATAACAATTGCTCGGTTCCATTACGTTGAATCGCCGCACCACATCCGCTGGCGAACAGCAGACAGCACAAGGCGACGTAAAATTGCCGATAGATCGATCCAGTCACGAATTCTGTGTCCCGGGACGGAGCAGCGAGCGAACGGCACACCCGTCGCTAAGCTGGCGAGACTGCTCCCGCATAACGCGAAGTTTATGGATTCTCCCCCACCCTGCCTTACGTCACTTCGGTGAAAACGGACGTTGAACCGCAACTGAGGCTTCAGGAAACGACCAACTTCGGCAGATTCCGCAGACGCTTCTTCGCATTTCCCAGTCCCTGCACGCGGTGTCATCGGCATTTTGGTCTCAGTGAACGTCTGCCAACCCCCCTTCGATTGAGGCACAATTCCACGCATATTCCTCGATCACAATGGGCGTTTCAATTTTGGCTCCCCGCGTACTGTACATGTCCTCATAATCGGACTCGCGGTTGAAGCCGACTCCAAGCCAATTGACAGCAACGGGTTACGTCCTCGCAGAGCGTTTGCTCGGACACGGCTCGAAGCTGTCGTTGTTCGTAAATCGTTACACAACAGTCACTTACGCTGTTCATCTGGATTCCGGGATTCCGCCCGCTAGGATCGTGCGTACTCACTGACAAAAGTAACAACGTCTGCTGATTTACGGTTCCTGCTATGTCGAATCACAATTCATCGCGCCGAAGTACAACTCGCTCCAATCTCCGTGCTGCGCGGCACGGTCGTGTTTCCTCGCTCCGTGCCGGAGCACGACCTGCGTCCGCGCATCAGCATCGAGGCGACGGTCTGGCTCATGGAAGTGCTTTTGATGCTCCTGAAGTCTGGCACGACCCGGTTAGCAGAGAGGGACGCCCCGATCACGATGTGAAGATTGTCACCCAGGCCGCAGGACACGGGTACATACACCCGGTATCAGCGGATGATGTGCGTGAACGAGTGCTGCAATTGCCGGCCGTGTTTCAGGAGAAACTCAACATCGTGCAGTTCAGTCGCATGACAAAGAAGCGACGCTTGTTTCCCTGTTACGGTCTGCAATGGGGCACTGCCGTTTATCTGTATCCAATTGAGGAGTCTCTGGAGGAACTTTACGTTCGTGCTCCCCGACCAGCGCAACGAATCGAAACTGAAATGTATGGTGGGCGATGGGTACAGGACGGAAACCTCTGGCGGTTGATGTGGACAGAGGCCACGATTCGTGACTTTTATCTCAACAACGTGCTGATGCACGAGATCGGCCACATCAACGATGACCGCAACACCAGCTTCCGCAAGCGCGAACAGTTCGCGGACTGGTTTGCCGTTGAGTATGGCTACAGAGCGTCACGGCAGAGGCGGCACAGCGCTAACCGCCATTGACCGCTGCTGAATGCTCAGCCAGTCGCGCTTTCACAAACGCCCGATCTTCTTCAGCGACGGGAGGTTCAATTGTGTCCCGCTGATAGTCGATCTCAGAATTGCCTTGATCGGAACATTTAGTATACTCCACCCAGCCCGAGTTCTTTCCGATTCATTCTACCCTGCCTGCACAGCGCGGGATCCGGTCGAACAGCACTCATTCACCTTCAGTCACTTTTCCCTATTGCCGATGAACCAGCAAGTGACCAGTTGATCGCCGAAAAGCATCCGTGATGAGCGGTCACTGGTTTCTTGTGCTTCCTTTGTTCTTCTGCCACCCGACTACCAGAAACTGACGACTCTTGCGCCATGCCTATCCTTGCCAGGGAACCTGACATATTTCCGGAATCACTGTTGGATCAACCAGCTGAGAGCCCGGACGAATCGTGGTTTGCCATGTATACCTTGGCGAGGCAGGAGAAGGAGTTGATGCGCAAGCTGCGGCCACTGAACATCGCGCACTACGGCCCCATGATCCAGCAGCGCAAGCGGTCTCCGCAGGGAAGAATCCGCACCAGCTATGTGCCGCTGTTTACGGGCTACGTGTTTGTGCATGGTGATGAAGTGGCGCGTCACAATGCCGTATCGACCGGCTGCATTTCACGATGCCTGCCGGTCACTGAATCCGAAGAACTGGTAGAAGACCTGCGTTGCATTCGACAGTTGGTGGTCGCCGGATCGGAAGTCCGCCCAGAACCTCAACCGCTCGTCGGACGCATGGCGATCGTCAGGAACGGTGCCATGAAAGGCTTGAAAGGCACGATCACGAAGACGCTTTCCCAACATCGACTGACTGTCCTTGTCAACTTCATGCAGCAGGGTGCATCCGTGATCGTTGATGAAGCGGACGTTGAACTGCTGTAAGTGTCAGTCTGCAGAAGAGGTCGCAGCCCGCGCATTGACACAAACCGGACGCCAAACCCTGTCGTGGGCACACGACTTCAATCGCAGTGATGTGCGCCCTGCGCGGGCAAAACTCTCGTTCCAGCCGGGTCTTATTCGATTCCTGTGATCTCCATCCGCAACTTGCCGCGGGGGATTTCGACTTCGACTCTGTCGCCGACCTTTTTGCCGATCAGGGCGGACGCGATCGGGCTGGTGGTCAGGATCTTCATGACGTCGCCGTCATAGTCTTCCTCGCCAGGTCCGACAAGTTCATAGGCCTCTTCCATATCGTCTGACAGATCTTTCACCTTCACGATCGAACCGAAGCCGACCATGTCTTTCGGCCCGTCGGTTCTCTCAACGATAGAGCAGTGGGACAGTTTTGTCTTCAACTGATTGATCTTCGCCTGCGTGTATCCCTGAGTCTCACGCGCGGCGTGGTATTCGGCGTTCTCTTTCAAATCGCCTTCTTCTCGCGCAGTTTTGATTCGTTCGGCGATAGCCGGCATATCGACAGCCTCCATCACGCGAATTTCTTCGCGGATCTTTTCGTAACCTTCACGGGAAATCGGCTGGCGTTCCATAGCGGGACCTCAGAACTGAACAATGAACGGCGACCAGTGAACAGGACGTCGCTCACCTGGAAAAGCGCAAAAACACGCTCAAAGACTCCAATTCTCCCGACAACGTTCGCAGCGGAAAAATTGAGTCTTCTGCGATGAGAAGTTGTTTCGGGACAACAAAACGAACGGCGGCTGAAGGGACTTCCCATCAACCGCCGTTCATACTGATTCGGGCATTATAGTCTGACAACTTGCGTCAGGCTATGCAATTTCCTTCCACAAGCCGCATTTCGCGCTGTCCAGGACGGCTTCGCAGATCTTCTGGGTTTCTAACGCTTCACGGAATGTCGGACTGCACTGTTGGCCGGATTCGACACTGGCGATAAAGTCGGCGACCTGATGCACAAACGTGTGTTCGTAGCCAATCTGAAGGCCGGGAACCCACCACTTGCTCATATACGGCATATCGCCGTCTGTACAGTGAACCTGATGCCAGCCACGAATCAGTGAATTGTCGGAGTAATCGAAGTACTCCAGCCGGTGCAGGTCGTGCAGATCCCACTTGATCGACGCCTTTTCGCCATTGATTTCAAACGTGTACAACGCTTTGTGACCCCGAGCGTATCGCGTCGATTCAAACAGGCCCAATGAGCCATTGCCAAACCGGCACAGGAACGCACAGGCGTCGTCGATACTGACCTTTTCCACCTTTCCGGTCAGATTATGTTTACGTTCTTTCACAAACGTCTCGGTCATCGCCGTGACGCTGTTGATGGAACCATTCAGCCAGATTGCCGTGTCAATGCAATGTGCCAGCAGATCGCCCGTGACACCGGAACCCGCCGAGGCCGCATCCAGACGCCACAGTCCGGCGCCGCCCTGAGGCAGGTCGGCGTTAATGGTCCAGTCCTGGAGGAAGTTCGCCCGATAATGGAAAATTCGGCCGAGGCGTCCTTCATCAATCAACTGCTTCGCGAGCGATACAGCGGGAACTCGACGGTAGTTGTACCAAACCGTATTCGCCACCTTCGCCTTTTCGATCGCATCCACCATCAGCTGGCCCTCGACAGGATTCATCGCCAGCGGCTTCTCGCACAGGACCATCTTGCCAGCCTGTGCAGCAGCAATCGCGATTTCGGCATGCGAATTGTTCGGAGTGCAGATATCGATCGCATCAATATCCGGTCGAGCGATCAACTTGCGCCAATCGGTTTCTGTAGATTCATATTGCCATTGCTCAGCAAATGCCCTGGCTTGTTCTTCGTTGCGTCCACAGATGGCTTTCAGAACCGGGCGATGTTTCAGCTCAGGAAAGAAGTCGTTAACTCGTTTATAGCCGTTGGAATGCGTCCGGCCCATGAAGCCGTAACCGACGAGACCGATGTTGAGAGGTTTGAGGTTTGTCATTTTGTCAGATCCAAATCATATTAGTAGTTGGTAATTTTGAAATCATTTAACTCTAAGTCCAGTCACTTGAAAGGTGAATGACACGCCAAATCTGGATAGCGTGTTCTTCAATACGAAACACGATCATTAACGGATACCCAGAGACAATCGCACCACGATAGTCTCGATCAGTATGCAACAGTTGAAATGATTCAGGAAACTGTCGAATGGAAATCAATTGACGTTTGATCGAGGTGCGAAGTTTTTCACTGGCATGGGAGGAAATCAGGTCGTACCAATCCAGAATGCTCTCAAGGTCTTGAGGGAATCGTGGATCAAATCGAAGCTCCATCATTTCTCCTGCAGTTCATCTACACGCGCCCACATCTGTTCGGTGGTAAGCCATTCCCCCGGGTGCTCTTTCATGTATTGCTCCCGACGATCAATCTCGTCCAATTCTTCCTTCGGTAGTTTTATCTTGATTGCGGATTCATACAGATCGTCCCACAGCATGGTCACGATTTGAAGCTTCTGCTCATTCGAAAGAGTCCTTAGTTCGGAAAAATCAACGGCCATTTTGAATTCCTTACTTTCCGGGAACATGTGAATTCGTCGCACATTTGGCTTTCTCAACCCCAACCATGCGCGTTGCGAACCTTAATCATCGTATCAAGAATCGTGTTCCATGTCGCGGGATTTTCGAGCATGGCGTTTGGAAACATACAGCCGTCCCAGCAAATGTGCTTGATGCCGCGCCCCGTCGCGCCCTGCAGCCAGTAGCCTGCACACTTCACGATGTCCAGTTTTCCGTTGGGATCGTCCGCCGGACAATGCTTGCCGGTTTTGTCATGTGATCCCGCTCCGTGAACCTGGCCGTCGTTCTGCGCCACATGGAAGTCGATTGTCCATGGTCGCAGTTTGTCCGTCATCGTTTTATATGCGGCGTAGAATTCTTCGTCCGTGTGCCCTGCCTTAACCAGCTCACATTCAGGAGCATTGTAGCCCAGCAGATAGAGGTACGTGTGTGCGAGGTCAGCCTGGAAGCCAAGCGATTCCGGCATCGCGACTTCTTCCAGCAAGTTGAGCATGTCCTTCCAGCTGTGCATTCCGGCCCAGCAGATTTCGCCTTCTGCCGCGAGTCTCTGACCATGATCGGCGGCGATCTGTGCAGCTTCGCGGAATGTGGCGGCAATCTTTGTGGTGTTGGCTTTTGCATCTTCACGCCATTTTGCCACGCCGAATTCCGCCGAGTCAATTCGGATCACGCCATACTTGCGGACGCCATGCTTTTCAAAGATACCGGCAATGCGACACGCCATCTTTACCGCGCTGAGAAACTTGCCACGAGCCTCTGCGTCTCCCATGGCCGAATCGCCTACAGTGCCCGGCCAGACCGGGGCGACCAGAGATCCAACGGTGAAGCCGTAACTCGCGATCTGATCGGCAATCTGATTCAGTTCCGCATCGCTGGCCTCCGGGTTGGTATGAGGCAGGAACAGAAAATAGTCGATGCCGTCAAACTTCTGCCCGTTCACATTCGCGGCGGCCGTCAACTGCAGCATTTTCTCCAGACTGATCGGCGGCTCCTGGCCTGCGCCGTCTCCTTTACCAACAAGTCCAGGCCACATGGCGTTGTGAAGTTTGGGCGACAAGTTCGGCATCTGAATGTCCTCAGCGGTCATAAAAGGAATGGTGAAAAATGAAATCAGCGACGTTCCCGCAACTTTGCGACAAGCGTCTTCAAGACATGATTCTCGGAAAGTGTGCCGAGTAAT
>CAMAVB010000061.1 GCA_945861465.1 Candidatus Kuenenia stuttgartensis | reverse complement strand
CACGGACCCGAATGAACGATGATAAACCCACTGTTGCGCTCCTTCGCTTTGAGTGTGTACTCAGGACTGATACGGGGGAGCGCAACAGATTTTCATTTTCCCCGCAAACCCAATCCTCCTAAATTCCGGCCATTGCATCAGGCCAGGGTTTGGCTGTCTGCTGGACGTTCGCAACTTCGATTTCATCTGGGAGTTGCCGCAGAAGCCGCCATTGACGTATCAGAGATTTGGATTCGCTCATCGTGACGGCAACTGTACTGAGCAGGTTGGTCAACCTGTGACGAAGGTCAAGAACATTCTGAAGGACTCCCCGCGTGCCCGGCGGGCCGCGATTGTTCAAATTGATTGACAAAAATTCACAACCTGAATGACCGCCGCATCATAGCGGATGTCCTTTTTCCGATTTCATCTGAACGGCTGCCAATCGGCAATCAATAGGTTCGTCCACTTTCGGTGACTTTCCGCAGTACGTCGCACTCAAATGCGCCATCAAAACGGGACGATTTGTCGTCAATTCGACGCCACTCACGACCATGCAGCCGGTACGTCCCCCCGGGGCTTGTGATACTTCACACGGCTGATAATGAGGTATCAGCCGGAGTGCGTTAGCACCCGGTTTTTTTGGGGAATTCCGATGTCACCGGACGCTAATGCGTACCGGCTGATAAAGCAGGACCTCATTCTGTCCCGCGTGGAGTCCACCATGGCGCAGTTTTTGCTGCTGGAGTACGAAGGCCGTTTCGGGGAAGGGCAACGTCGTTCGTGTCGTTCGTCAAGATGTGTATCAGAGATTCCTCTGGCGCGTTTGACGCGGACATCTGGATTTCCGACGGAATATCAGGACATACACATCATGCGAAAATTTCACTGCCATACGTTTTTAATTTTAGTTGCTGCGGCAGCAGTGGGAATTCTCCCTCCACTGAATGCCCGGGGCATGGGCATGCAGGCGTTGCCCGTTGTTCCTCTGTCAAATCAGCAGGGTCCGTACCAGCTCGGGCCGGAGAACAAGGTCGTTCCTGGCAGTATCCCGATTTTGCCACCCGTCCCAGGGGCGCTCCTTGGCGTCGATGCTGAGGGGGTTGATGATGAGGCAGAACCGATGCTCCGCGGTCCGGTGCATGAGGCCTTCGCTGAACAATTCAATCAGGATCCTGTCGAGGGGCAGATTGTTCCACAACAGCCCCCGGAATCCATTGAAGAGCTTCCACCGGATGTGCGTCCTGACGGTCGCCAGGTGGAATGGATCTCTGGCTACTGGGCCTGGGACGATGATGACCAGGACTTCTTTTGGGTCAGCGGAATCTGGCGCGAAGTTCCGCAGGGTTTTCGCTGGCTCCCGGGATATTGGACGAAAGCTGACACTGGTTATCAATGGGTTTCGGGGACATGGATTCCTGAACAGACCGAAGAAATTCAATACGTAGAGACGGCACCTCCGGAATCGCTGGAACTGGGTCCGGTGGGTGTTGGGCCGTCACCGGAGCACATCTGGATCCCCGGTTGCTGGAACTGGAATAACCTTCGCTATGCGTGGCGTCCGGGATACTGGAGCACGGGTTACAGCAACTGGCTCTGGGTTCCCGCCCGCCACGTCTGGACTCCGCGTGGTTATCTTAACTGCAATGGATACTGGGATTATCCTCTGAACCGTCGTGGTCTGCTGTTCGCCCCATATCGTTTTCGGCGTGCCGCAATCTGGAATCGATCTCGTGGGTTCACGCCACGAGTGATCATTGCGGCGAATCTGCTGCCCTGGAATTTGTGGGTCCGTCCCCGATCCGGGCACTATTACTTCGGTGATTACTACGGACCGCGATATGCCAGTGCCGGTTTTTTCCCATGGCATCAATTCAATCGGCAGAGACACCAGTTTGATCCATTGTATTCTCATTTCAGCCGCAGTGCTGGTGTCGGGAATGTGAACTTCTACGATCAGGTCAACGGTCGATTTAACCTCCTGACAAGCCACGCCGACCGCAGACCGGCGCGCACTTTCAACCATCACGATGGGCGCGATCTATCACGACTCAACATCACTGACGACCAATCGCCTTTCCTTGGCACCACGCTTCAGCAACACGTCAAGGCAGCGGGCAATACGCGATTTGTAAAACTCCAGGAGGACCAGCGGATCCGCCTTCAGACGGACAGCAAATCGTTGCGCCAACTTGTGGATCAACGACGGGAGGTGGAAAACCGCGGGCGTCTGGAATCGACTCGGATGGATCACCACGCCAATGCTTCCACGGAACGCACCAAAAATGCGGACCAGCACGACACGGAACGACAAGACCGGCCTGCCGGCCCTGAAACTCGACGCGACGAAAACCAGAGCGATGTTGCGAAATCGTTCACCCCACCGCTTTCAAGAGCGAGAGAACGCAGCGACCGTCTGAGACTTCCGCCAGTGATACGACACGGCAACGACGACAAAGGACTGTCAGACACGGGTCCATCGGCGAACTTGAAGGCATCGGAGTCCAGAACGCCCGGTTCGCCAGTCACACGTGGTGAACGGCCGCGCGGAGTGGATCCCGTTTTGAATCGTGAAAGAACTCCAGCGAATTCGAATTCAGCTGGCTCTCAAAAGGGTAACTCTAAGAACAATATTCGAGACCGTGCCGCGCGATCCGGGGCACAACCAGACAAGTCACCAGGAGTAGGTAAGCCGCAAAAAGAACAGGACCTCAAACCGCTTGTGGATCATCGACTTGACGTTGACCACCCGCCCGGAGTGCTGAGACGTTCGAACGACGGTGTGGAATCTTTGCCGGACACAGGAACATTGCGACGTAGCGCCCCGAGCTCAAAAGCAGAGGGCGGTAATGCGGCGGATGCCCCGAAGGCCAGAGCAAGGGGCGCTGAACAGAGCCCAGAGCCACAGGCCGGTAATGCGGTGAAAGTTCCCAGGGCCAGAGCGAACGACGTTGAACGGATTCCGGGATCACAGCCCGAGAATGCGGTGAATGTCCCTAAGGCCAGAGCGAACGACGTTGAACGGAGTCGCACTGAGCGATCCAATGCTCGTCCTTCAGTCACGAGTCCGCCGACACGAGTGGAACGCGAACCGCGTCCTCCAGCGGTCGGCAGGGCAGGTGGCGACGCGGGACAAAGGAGGATTGATTCAGTCAGACCGCAACAACAGACTCGGCCTGCACCTCCGTCAACACCCGCTGAGTCAAGACCCGCTGCAGAAAGACCTCGCAGGACGGAGTCGTCTCCGGCATCACGGCCATCGCGTGAGCAGACAAATCCGGGTGCAGGAAGTGGCGAGCGTCGTAAGAAGAAGTAGCGTGGTGCTTTGTCGTTCGTGCTTTGATGTGTGCCACTGGCTCTGCCAGTGTTCGCGACCTGCATGAAACACTGGCAGAGCCAGTGGCACACAACCCATCAGCTCATCACAGACAGAGCCACTGGCCTTTGTGCCGGGACTGCCTCAATGTTTTCGATGAACGATTAACTCAACTTCGGGATGTAGCGATTCGCAAGTTCTGCGTAGTCTTCCCTGACCGGACTGAAGACGTCCAGCACGACCGCCGGACCATCGACGGCAACGGCCCGATGCGGGACATTGGGTGGGATGATGAAGAGTGAACCGGCTTCGACGATGCGTGTATCCTCGCCGATCGTCAACTGAACTTTTCCCTGAAGCAGGATACCGCCTTGTTCATGCGGATGGTGGTGCATGGGGACTTCGGCACCGTCGTCCATTTCAAGGTACGACAACATCAGATTCTGCCCGTGCGGAGTCCTCATGCGGCATCCGGGGACCGGTTCGATGTACGGCAGCGTGGTCAGATCGATGAACGGCATGTGGAGTTTCCTGAATGACGACTTACTGACAGCGTTTCCCTGCTTTTAATCTTAATCCTAATCACTCGTCGCCACGACGGCAGTCGAAGAGATTAAGAGTAGGATTAAGAGTAGGATTAAGATTTAGTACACGCCAGACCTGAAAAATCGAGGGTGGCAAAATAGTCGTCGTGCGTTTCAGCGCGGCGGATCATTTTCACTGATCCATCCGGCTTCATCAGCAGTTCAGCACAGCGCAGCTTACCGTTGTATTGAAACCCCATCGCATGGCCGTGGGCGCCTGCGTCGTGAATGACAAGCAGGTCGCCGCGTTCGACGACTGGCAGGGAGCGGTTGATGGCGAACTTGTCATTGTTTTCACACAGTGATCCGACCACATCGACAATGCGATCATGCGGGGCATGTTCCTTTCCCAGGACTGTGATGTGATGGTAGGCCCCGTACATTCCAGGACGCATCAGGTTCGACATGCAGGCATCGACGCCGACGTAATCGCGGTAGATGTGCTTGTGATGAATGGCGGTCGTCACAAGAAATCCATGTGGTCCGGTGATCACGCGGCCGTTTTCCATGATGACTTTGAGCGGGTCGAGAGGCGTGCCAACGATCATCGCATCGTAAGCCTTTTTAACGCCCTGCCCGACGGCCTGCAAATCGACAGGCTTGTGTTCCGGGCGATAAGGAATTCCGATGCCTCCGCCAAGATTGACGAATTCCATCCGCACACCGAGTTGCTGATGAATGCGCACGGCCAGATCAAACACCATGCGAGCGGTTTCGACAAAGAAGTCGCCGTTAAGTTCATTCGAGGCCACCATCGTGTGCAAGCCAAATCGCTTGACTCCTGCGGCTTTCAGGATGGCATATCCTTCGAAGAGTTGTGCTTCGGTGAAACCGTACTTGGCTTCTTCCGGCTTGCCGATAATCACATTGCCCTCGCGCGCCGATCCGGGGTTGTAGCGAAAACAGAGCAGATCCGGCAGACCAACATATTCCCGCAGATAATCGATGTGTGACAAATCATCCAGATTAATAATGGCCCCCAGATTCGCTGCTCTCTGATACTCGTGGGCCTGAGTGTTATTCGATGTGAACATCAGATCCTCGCCGCCCAGGCCGATGCGTTCCGAGAGTTCCAGTTCTGCAAGACTGGAACAGTCCGCGCCAAGGCCTTCGTCCTTCAGCACTTCCAGGACGTACGGATTTGGCAATGCCTTAACCGCAAAGTACTCTCGAAATCCGGGACACCACGCAAACGCTGCGTTGAGTTTGCGAGCGGTCTCCCGCATTCCCTGTTCGTGGTACAGATAGAACGGGGTTGGATATTTTTCAGCGATACGGCGAACGGTCGCAGCGTCGAATGGAAGGGGCTTTTGCATTGTTCTTCAATTGATGAGTGATTGAAACGAATTGGCGGAAGTATCGTCATCGCGTCGTGTCCATCGGCGTGGACGAAAGCCATTTCTCTGTGAGCGGCACGGCGCTAGCCGCCGTTTTTTCCAATGTGTTCCGGAACAGTTACCGGTGGCAAGTGCTCTGTCAAACCAACGAATTGGGGTTAAAGTTGTAGGCCGAACCAAGCGGAGCGCCGTTCCGGCATGTCGGCCAATTGCCGGAAGATCCGCAGTTTCGCGGCGAAGTTCACCGAATTCAACTGAGGATGCCATCATCCGCGACGACAGGAATCCCCTTGATCATCGGCCATTGGAGGCAAGTCGGCGAGACTTCAGAATTCACCAATCACTTCGCCGCCGGCCTTCGTAATCAGCGAGGCTAAAATGTAAGCCGAGACATTCTCGCTGATGAACCTGGCGGAGCCATCCGCGAGGGCGATGTGAGCTCCACCTGTGTGCCATGAATACAACCCTGCCGTGCGGGAATTTGCACAATTTATAGCGCAAGGACCATCTGTTCCAGTGCCGTCAAACAGCACTCCGCTCACCCGCGTATCCCCTTTAAACAGATCCGCCCACATGCCGCTGCCGACGATCGCCTGGGCGGCTGCAACGGGGTCACTGGTTGGAATCAGCCTTCCCTTCCGGTAAAGAGCTGTACGGGCACAGACTTCGCCGACGAGTATCGCGTTGGACGTGCCATCAGTGAAGTCCCGCAGGCTTCCACCTTTACCGCCAGAACTCAATGCACCCATCCCGGGATCCTGGACGCTTAAAGACCATGTTCCCCAGCCTTCTCGCGCGGCGGCCGGTGTCTGGCCAGTATAAGCAAGGGTACTGTAGACATTCCCTTGTTCCATGTATGGCAGCAGCATCGTACACCAACTCGAGCCACTGCGAATAATCAGGCCGCTCGAAACTGTTAAGCCGATCATGGATGGCTGTGGAAAGCGAGAATGTGTGTCGTGATAGTTGTGGAATGCGAGTCCGATCTGACGCATGTTATTCTTGCACTGCGTCCGGCGAGCAGTCTCGCGAGCCTGCTAAACGGCAGGCAGCAGCAGAGCGATCAGAATGGCGATGATGGCGATCACCACCAGCAGCTCAATCAACATAAATCCGAGTTTCAATCTCTTCATTGATTTCATGCCAGTCACTCCCCGGAGAAAAAAAGGTCACTATCAGCGTTGAAGACGCTGGCATTCTGTACATGAGTTGTTAAGATCTTACGCGAAAACGGCGAATTTTTTCCTGATTGAACGTCAAGTTCACTTTCCCAAGGCTTAGGCGATGTTCAATCCTGTATCAAACATTGTTACCCGAGGCATCGTGGTCTTCGCCGCCGTTAGCGTGACACGCCTTTTTCCTGCAGCAGATGGCCCGGCAGAGCTGTCGCCGGTCTACTCAGCGGAGATCGTCTTTCCATTCAAAGCCCAGCACAACCATGCCCCTGGGATTGCGGAACTGGCAAATGGTGAACTGATCGTGTCATGGTATCGCGGGAGTGGAGAACGAACGGCGGACGACGTTGCAGTGTTTGGAGCCAGACGAAAGGCGGGTGCCGCAGGCTGGGGCGAAGCATTTCTGATGACGGACACACCGGGGTTTCCGGATTGCAACACGGCGATGATGGCCGACGCGAAGGGACAATTGTTTCTGTTCTGGCCGGTCATCATTGCCAACAGCTGGGAGTCGTGTCTGACGCATATGAAAGTGAGCGAAGATCCATCCGGTGACGGTTGTCCCATGTGGAATCGCGACGACACGATTCTGCTCAAGCCAGTTGACTTTTCCGGCGATTTAATCAAAACGCTCGATCAGCTGCTGGCCGAATTGCCGGTTCCGCTCCCGGAAAAGGAAAAAGCAGAAATCGAGGAGGCCAAAACGAAGCTCAGTCAAAAACTGTATCAGCGCCTTGGCTGGCAGCCGCGATGCAAGCCAACGGTCCTGCCATCCGGTCGCATCCTGCTGCCGCTGTATACGGATACGTTTTCCATTTCCATCATGGCGATCAGTGACGACGGCGGTTCGAACTGGTTCGCAGGCAAACCGCTGCTCGGCTTCGGTGCGATTCAGCCCGCAGTGCTGCGTCGCGCCGATGGGACATTGGTCGCGTACATGCGGGAGAACGGATTCACCGGACATGTTCGCTTAGCCGAGTCCACAGACGATGGCATCACATGGGGTTCTGTCGGAGTCAGCGAACTCATCAACCCCGGTTCGGGTCTTGACGGTATTCGCCTGAAAAACGGCCATTGGATTCTGGTCCACAACGATACTCAGTCGGGCCGCAACAAGCTGGCGGTAAGTCTCTCGACCGACGAAGGTCAAACATGGAAAACGTCACGCCGTCTTGAAGACCAGCCCGCAGGCTCGTTTCACTACCCGTGCGTAATTCAGACGACCGACGGTTTGATCCACTGCGTTTACAGTTATTTCTGTGACGAAGGCAAAACAATGAAGCACGCCACCTTCAACGAAGACTGGATAGTGAGAGGAGATCCTCACGCTCAGTAAGGACTCGCCATGAAATATACAACACGCGCTGGAAAGTACCATTTTAGAGTCGTATCCTGTTTTATGCGCGCTCCGTGCGCGCATCATTTTTGCTCGTGTCTCCGACGCGAGTCTTCCCGCCACGGAGTGACGGGCAACTCTGGGTTGCGGGCGATGCGGGCGTTCAGGACTCAGACAGAAATAAGTGGGGCACGATTCCATCGTGCCGGGCACGTAAAAAAAGTGCCCCACGTCCGAAAGACGACAGTGAATTCTGCGCCGGTCCTAAGCAGCGCGGAGTATTGGTCGCCTCAGGGCCGCCCCACTGTTTTTTCGCAGAAAAACGCTCATATCGTTCAGATAGAGAATGGGCGAGGATCAAACACTGTCTAAAACCGGTAATGGCTTGCGAAGCCTGGAGTTTCGACAGAATTTACGAGTGCATTCGTGACGCGCACAGCAGAGACAGACGGATTGGAGATTGAGATCCGATGAGCCCTTTCTTTTCACCAAAAGAGATTGCCGCTGCAATTGGGGTGAGCGAATCTTCACTGAAGCGTTGGGTCGATAAAGGCTTGATTCAGGCAGAAAAGACGGGCGGCGGGCATCGGCGTTTGCAACTGGATTCTGTTCTGCATTACGTGCGGGATGCTGGGAAATCAATCATCCGACCGGAACTGATTGGTTTGCCTGAAGGATTGGGATCCACTTCGCTGCATGGAGACAGTGGGATTAGTGAATTTCAAGGGGCTTTGGCTTCCGGAGACGAGATGACTGCTCGTCGAGTTGTGCTGGATCTGTACCTCAGCAACACCTCGGTCGCGACGATCTGCGACACGGTCATCACTCCTGCGTTTCAAAAAATCGGCGAGCTGTGGCAATGCGGGAGCATGGAGGTGTTTGAAGAACGCCGCGCCTGTGAAACATGCAGTCGAGTGATCCATGAACTTCGTCGCGCGGTCGGGACAGGGGAAATCGACGGCCCGCTCGCCATGGGTGGCACGCTGGATGGTGACCCGTATACGCTCGCGGCGTCCATGTCCGAACTGGTGCTCCGGGATTGTGGTTGGCGCGCGAACTCATTGGGGAACATGTTGCCTTTTGCGACGCTGTGCAAGGCCCTCGAACGTGATCGACCGCGTTTGCTGTGGCTCAGTGTGGCATCCATTCGCGATGTCGATCGATTCGTTGCCGGTTTTAATGTACTGTTTGACACGGCAACGACGTTTGGTTCGGCAATCGCGGTCGGAGGTCAAGCGCTGACGGCTGACATTCGCCGCCTTCTCCGCTACACGACGTACTGCGACAACTTTCGACACCTGGAAGCGTTTTCCACGACTCTCATTCCCCGCGACTGAATCTCCTCTTATGAACAACTCACCCGGCGTGCATTACGATGCGATCCTGTTCCTGTCCTTTGGAGGTCCCGAAAAACATGAAGACGTTATTCCGTTTCTGGAAAATGTCCTGCGCGGCAAACCGGTGCCACGCGAACGGCTGCTGGAAGTCGCGGAGCATTACTACCACTTTGGCGGGATCAGTCCGATCAACGAACAGTGCCGCGTGCTGATCGCAGAACTCCGAGAGGAGCTGGACGCGCATGATATTCGCTTGCCGATCTATTGGGGCAATCGAAACTGGAAGCCTTATCTCAACGACACAATGGTTCAGATGAAACAGGATGGAGTCAAGCGGGCTTTGACGTACGTCACGTCCGGCTTCAGTTGCTACTCCGGCTGTCGTCAGTACCGCGAGAACATCGCCGCTGCTCTTGAGCAGCCTGAGGCTGACGGATTGCAGATCGACAAATTGCGCGTGTTCTATAATCATCCGGACTTTATTGCCGTACTTGCCGAACAGGTTGGCATAGCTCTGGCAAACTTCCCGGTCGACGTCCGCGACGCGGTCCACGTTGCGTTTACGGCGCACAGCATCCCGCTGAGTATGTCATCGACATCAGACTACGAGAAGCAACTTCGCGAATCGTGCCGACTGGTCGCTGAACAGCTTGATCTCCCGGAATCCCGCTGGAAACTGGTCTATCAAAGTCGCAGCGGTCGTCCTCAGGATCCATGGCTGGAACCCGACATCCTTGATCATCTGCGGGAGGCAAAATCCCACGGAGTCGAGAAGGTGGTCATTTCGCCAATCGGATTCCTGTCGGACCACATGGAGGTCCTTTACGATCTTGACGATGAAGCGCGACGATTCTGCGATGAACACGCAATTCGAATGGTCCGCGCCGGCACTCCGGGCAATCATCCGCGTTTCGTCAGCATGATCCGAAAACTCATTCAGGAACGCATCCACGGAGCTGATCGAGAATGCGTCGGCCAATTCCCTGCTAACCACGACGTGTGTCCGCTTGATTGCTGTCCCGCACCTTCATCGGTTCGCCCTCCTTCGTCGCCAACGTCGCGACGCTAAGACGCGGACTGTCATTGACGTTTCCACAGTTGTGCTGGTTGCTGCAAGAATCAGTCGGAGCGGAACGAACCGGTTACCGCGACCTAAAATCTAACATGAACGCTGATGATCAGTTCGAGTGGGATGATTGACTCTGAAATAAATCCTGGCGTTTTAAGAGATTGGGAGAATAAGGCCGGGATGATGTTGTGGAACCTGAATTCGCCCGACGCCCAAACCTGGTGCGATGCAATCGCGAAGTATCTGCCGTAGCTCGTCGGCAGGTGCCGCGCTGGCAATGGGAAACTTCGGCCTGTCCTGATGAGACACTTCAAACAATGTCCCGCCCGGTTGCCTGGATGTTGGAGTATCAATTCGATGTCGGCAATTAAAGGTAACCGTTCACGACATTTCGAGAATTGCAGTTTAAACCACAGATGGACGCGGATGAACACAGATTAATTGTTGATGTCTATCTGTGTGAATCTGTGGTTGTTTGCGCAGGTTTCGTTCTGATGCGTGAACGGTTACAGTTAAAAAACGGTCACGGTCTAAAGCCACGCAGCCACGGAGGGGTTCTTAGTTGGGCAGCGCCACTTTGCCCCCTCTCCCCCGATCTGTATGCGGAGATTGCGTGGTTTTTCCTGGCAGTGTGGTCGCAAACAAATTGGGGGTGAGGGCTGCGGGGTGAGGGGGCTTTTTTCGCAAGTTGACATCCTGGACAGGCCCCTCATCCGGCCTGTCGGCCACCTTCTCCCCCGATTTCGGGGGGAGAAGGGAACGTGGAATGACGCAACGTTAATCTGAACAATATCTGATGGCGAATCGGACTCTCAAAGTGACGCTGTCCAATTAGTACGTCGGCCACTTCCGTATTGGCGACGCTGCGGCAACCATCGCTTTCTTACTGCGCATGCAGTGCACGATCGCTGACTGCACCGGGATATTATCTCCCGACATGTAGTCCGTGAAATTCCACGATGATCCATCCGGCAGGCGATCGGCAAAAACGCCGGTCCAGTCACTTGCCCAGATTTCCCGATTCATTGCCAGCGTATGGGCGTAAGGGTTTCCCAGCAGCATATGTCCGACGTAGGCGAGGGGTGCCTCTTCTGTAAAGGGGAAGCCCTGACAGTTGCAGTATTCCCAGAATTCCATGGCGAGATCGACAAACCGTCGCGCGACATCGCGATGGACAATCCAGAACCCGGCATTGGTATTAAAAACTGAACGACTCAGCACACCACAGTCACGCATCAGTTGTACGTACCTGGACAACGGACAACCCCACCAGTCGGGGCGAACGTTGTTCGGCTGCGTGCAGTCACTTTCCAGGCAGACGTGAATCGGGGCATCTCGGGTCTGATCTAAAAGACGACCCGGATGGCGAACGAAAAAATTGTCGGCGTCCAGAAACACAAGATATTCGTAGGGCAGTTCTGCCGCTTTGAGCAGGAAATCGAACTTGAACAGATAATTCCGGTGCTCGTAGGATCCCGATGGATGGCACACTGCACCTGGAATGGAATGATCCGTCCAGACATGGAAGTCGGTTGCAACTCCAACTCGCCGCGCTGACATGATGCAGGTTGTCATCATCTGTGCATAGCTTCCGTCGGCAACAGACCAGTAACACATGGACGGTTCAGACATTCAGTGCTTCCAGCCAGACTGCGCGATGCGTTTCGGGATCGTTCAGCAACTCCGCGCGGCGGCGGCAGGCGCGCGACATACCTTGCCGTGCCAGCGGGTCTTCAGCCAGTTGCCGGGCGTACGACTGAAACTCCAGAAAATCACTGCAGAGATATCCCGATTCGCCATGCACGATCAGGGAGGCAAAATGATGGCCTGCCGGAACGAGAGGAATTGCACCGGTCAGCATGGCTTCCACCGTGCTTCGTCCCCACGACTCTGTAAATCTGTGCCCCAGCGTATAAACGAACAGATCGAGACTCTGCAGGAATTCCACAGCGGGTTCGGCCTCGGGAGCAAGCAGTTCCCAGCGGTGATCAAATCGATGCCATCGATACTTCTGCGCCAATTCCTCACTCCACGCCATCACCCGAAATCGAACGTCTGGCAGAGCCAGCGCTTCATAGAACACGGGGAAGTCTTCCGGATATTTGAGCGGATCAGCTCGAGAAAGCCTCCCGATCGTCAGAGGCAAATCGCGTGGGCGTTCGACGAACGGAAACTCGTCCACTGACAGGAAATTGCCGGTGATTCGAGTTGGTACATCGCAGAAGGATTCGTAGTTCAGCGCCTTCTTCTGGATTTCTGACACGTACAACAACCGATCAATTGCGCCAGCCTTGATCAGATCGACTTCGAAGGGATGATGCCACATCATTTCCGATGACCAGACAATTCGCAGTCCCCGTCGTCGCGCAGTCGAATAGATGCCCGATGAAAGGAACGGACTATTGCACATCGCAAGGGCGACACCGTCGAGACGATCGGGCAGCGATTCCAGCGTGGCATAGTTCACGCCCCATTCATCCAGCCTTTGTGTCCAGCAGGATTCCTGAAGCTGACCTGGAGAATTGGGAATCACGGTGATGTCTACATGCCCGGAAAGCAGTTTGAGCAGATGAACTGCTTTCGTGTCAGCTCCGCCGTAGTACGAAGGCCAGCCAAAGAAGAACACTTTCATCGGGCAATGACATTTCGCATCATTCGCACGTGCCGGGGTATGTCAGTCCTGGTACGGGGTTAGGAATTGTAGGAGGGGTAGCAAGTTTTCCAGGGGCGCAGTCGCTGATCCCCGGTACAAATCTGCTGCCGTCCCACATAAACGTACAAATATTCAATGGGGGGGGGAACGGGAGAGCTGCTGGAACTTGATTTCGTTTCCATGAAGTTTCCTTATGAATGAAGTTATTGAAAGACCAGATACCTTTTGTAGCTCAAGGTGCAATAGTATCAGATATGGGCGAAATTTCAATGCAGGAGATTTTAGGGTCAGTGTTATTGTGGGAAACAAGATACAGATCAAACTGCCCGTCTTCAATGCTAACCTTCACCTGATGCAAATCTGCGGTGGCCCAGTCGGATTCTGATACGGGTGGGTCATATTCGCTCAAAATGACCCGATTTTCAACTCGCACATCAAACGAACGGCGGACCTGATAGATTTCCGCAAAGCCCAGCGTAACAGAATATGTCCCGTTAGGCAGCGGTATGCGGTAACCGGGGACGATATCTGTTCGTACATGATTGAAGTATCGTTCGGTTTGATACAGAACTGCGTTCGGCGTATTTCGAATGCGCTTGCTGAAAGTTGCTGCGTCACCCCGCGTCCCAAAATACTCGTGCCCGTGTTTAAAGAAGGCATCCGGGCCCCACTCGTCGCCATTAGCGGCGATGTACTTTTCGCCGCCACAATTGATCCGAATCGGCTTTTCGTTGATAAGCTGATCCAACAGCCATCGAAGGTGCTGTTCATGAGACAACTCGGCCGTCAATCGGTTCCTGGGCGCTGGCAGATTCGCCTGAACCTGCTGCGGAGTGAGCCCGAGATCTCGAAATGCGATCTGAAACCACAGATTCCAGACCTCTCGTGAGGCAAGGGAATCGTGATTCAGGTTGGCGCGAAGTGCGTCGAATGCCTGTTGGGAATGCGAAAGAGCCAACTCACATTGCGCATAATGAAGGAGCGTTTCGGGTCCTGCCAGCTCATCAGTAATCAGCGTCGCAAAAACCTGTGCTGCCTCGTCAGATTTTCCATTCAGCTGTAGGTCGCGTGCTGTAAAGTAGGAATGAAAGTGAGGCGATTCCTTCGCTGCCCAAGCCCTTGCTTTTTCCAGATTTTCAGCCGCACCCGTATCTTGGTCGTCAATGCGGGCGTTGTCGACGAGTTCGTCAGCGGCGTGATCAGTGACTACTGCCGGCGCGATGAGTCGTCTTGAACGTGCCAATTCAGCAGCCCGGGAATCTGCGCGCGGATGGAATGCAGCCCATTCCATAAACTTTGCCGCCTTCTTCAGGTCGCCGTACTTTTCATGAATTCCGGCAATCATCACCAACAAACCCGGGTCCGTGTCATATGGCCCCGTGATCAGACGATCGACCGAAACCAGACATTCCTCAACCTCACCGGGATCTGGATTCTCGTCGAGCCATTCAGTCACATCCTCCATCAGCGACCATGCCTTCGCCCTTCGCTCTTTGGTCACCGGAAACAACAGGCGGATCTGCTCATTGAGCTCATTCCAGTCACTCTGCCGAATCGACAGTTCAGCAACAGCCTTCCTGGTTGCATCAACCCCATACATCGTTTGCTCATCGCTTGTGAGATCACGATCGATATACATTCTTGCATCGCGGGCAATATTGACAGGCCAGAGTCGCAGCGTGTGTTGCCCCGAAATAGTCAGCAACGCAGAGAGATCCGGCAGAAATGCGGATCCGAAGAAAAGTCTGTTTTCGCCAGGCAAAGCCGCGATCAACTCACCATTGGCAGCATCCCACAACGCAACGCTTCCTGCACTATGTTCCGTCGCATCGGGACCTGGAGGAAGCTGCACTGCACACAGGCTGCCGTCAGTAGAGAAATCGGCCAGTTGAGCTTCGCCCGTCAAATCAATGTTTGCCAGGACCGTCCCTTGGGCAGCATCCCAGAGCCGCGTTCCCCACTTAGGCGAGCGTGTTACGACTCGCATCAAGTCAGGAGACCAGCCAATCACAGCCTCCTTTGGTGCGCCAAGGTGCTGCAATCGACGACCATCCGGAATCGAATAGAGAATGGCTGAACAGTCTGGATGCTCAGCATAGTCAATCAGCAGCTGCGATCCATCAGAACTAAAGGCAACACTGCGAACATTCGTCGTGCCGCCTTCGGTCTCCCCGGAGACCGTGACAAGAACACGATTTGAAACGGTGTCGATCACTTTCACATCAGGAGAAAGTGGCCCACCGGCGGACGGAGATCGGCTCATACACCAGACGTATCGCTCGTTCGCCGAGAACGCTCCAAGCGTGGTCACTTCTGCTCCCTCCACAGGGGTGGCAACTCTGGAATCCAGATCAATTCGAACAATGCGCTTCGTATCCCCAGCGGCAGTCTCTGACAGCAGGATACGTCCCGATGGAGAAAGGCTATGCCTGCATCCCTCATCCACGGGAATACTGGCCAACCGCTCTCTGCTGCGCCAGTTCCAAACGGTTGTTTCGGCTGGACCACTCAGAGACAATCGGTCTGCCGAACAGCCATGTGTCCAGATCTGACTGTTACACGGCAGGCTCGTCTCCTGAACTCCCGTTTCGACATTCCACAAGCGGCAGATCCCATCGGTTGTGACGGTGACGAGGTGCAGCGAGTCCGATGTGAAGTCCCCCATTTTAAATTGGCCACCGAATTCCGGCGCGGCGACTTCTCTGAGCTCCGGATAGCTCCAGAGTCGTCCACTTGTTCCGTCGGAATCCGCGGCAAAAATTCGATCGCCGGCAGCGTTGATCCGAGCCGCGTTAGGATGTACCACATTTCCGATTGTCGGAACGGGTCTTTGCAGCGAAGTCTGCCAGATGCGAATCGAATCGTGGGAAGCAGATGCCATCGCCAGGCCCGCAGCGTTGAATTCCTGAGCAACGATTGATCGCTGATGACCTGCCAGACGATCAAGTTCGGTCAGCTGCAACTGGCCTTTCGTTTCAAAAACCAACCACGAAGTCAGTCCTGCTGTACCGGCGACTGTTGACAACTTATCGCCCTCTGGTGAGAACCTGATATGATGCACATCGTCGGGCTGAGGCGTTGAAAAACAGCTGGCTGAATTTGTTACGGAATTCCAGAGACAAATTGAACCATCTCTCAGGCCCAATGCGATGCACGGCTTGTTAGGATGAAATGCCACACAACTCACGGAAAGTTCCTTCGGGAGAATTTCACGGAGTTGTTCGCCTGACTGCGTTGCCCACAATCGTGCGGGATGTGTCGTCGATAGGCTGATGTCGTTGCTGTCCAGATCGCACGTCACGAAGCTCAGGCCATCGGGCGCGAAACAAACTGATTGGACAGCCTGTGCATGGCCTCGAAATGCCTTCACAAGTCGCCGCTCAGCGAGTTCCCAGATCAGCACTGTTCCATCGGTACAGCCAACGACCAGAACCTGACCGTCGGGGCTGACTCGCATCGTCGTAAATGGACTTCCGCCCTGGGAAACATCTTCCTGAGTCGATTCCGTAACGGGAAGCGTTGCAATCTCGCGTCTGGCATTTAAATCGATCAGGTGAATCGTCTGATATGACATCGTCACGACACTGTGGTCGTTCAGACAAAACGCAGCATCCAGAAGATCAGGACGAGAGATGTCGTCAGCAGTCAGGCTTCGAGAATAGCCAACGTCCATCGCCAGGATCCGAGTGCCCGTCTGAGTATCCCAGGTCGCCAGGGTACCGTCCATTCCGGCGGTCACAATGAACTCGCCATCTTTCGAATAGCATGCTGCGGCGAACGGACGCCTCTGACGATTCACAAGCTTGGCAACAGGGTGCGCATCTCCCAGCCTCCAGATGAAGCCTTGACCATCGGCATGCACAGTCAAAAGGTTGCCGTCATCGGGGCTCCAGACGAGATCCGTCGGAGATCCAGATGCCCCCTTGAGTTCGATGCAAGGTACCATTTCTGCAGCAGCAGCGTACAGCGTCTCAGTCGCCTGCGGTCTGGGATATTTCTTTACGGCTTCAAGGGCAAGGAGTGCGGCCAGAGTTGCATTTCCCGCTTCACGCAGCTTGCGGGAATGGCTCATCAGGGAAATTCCATTTGACTCATTCTGAGCGACCACAGCAGTCCGAATTGCCTCGTCCTTTTCCTTGACGAGTTCCTCGAGTTGAACATTCGTCCTGAGTGTCTCATTTTGGAAGGAATACTGCATCGCCATGAGGACGACCATTGCTCCTATGATCGATATCAGGGTCAGCATGCCGGCAATCGTCACACTCTGATTTCTGGCAATCCATTTTTTCAGCCGCGTGGCAAGCCCCGTTCTGTAAGCCGTCACAACCCGGTGAGAAACGAATGCACGCAACTCTTCCGCGAGATCTGACGCCGAATCGTAGCGTGCGGATTTGTCTCGCTGCATTGCTTTGTCCGCGATCGCACTAAGTTCCGGTGTCGCCTTTCTGTTCAGTTCGCGAATCGATACCGGCGGGCCTGCCAGAACCTTCTTAATGACTTCCATGCCGGTCTGTTGTGACTCACCGGAATACGGACGCCGGCTCGACAGCAGTTCGTAGAGCAGCGTACCAAGCGCATACACGTCTGTGCGGAAGTCGAGTTCGTCGATCTTGCCCGCAGCCTGTTCAGGGGCCATGTAACCGGGAGTTCCAATGGCAGCGCCGTACATCGTTTGCTGACTCGAAGATCCGTCCTGCTTCGCGGCGAACTCGTTCAGATCCGATTCCGCTTCGCCCAGAACTTTGGCCAGTCCCCAGTCCATCACGTACACTTCGCCGTACTTTCCGACCATGATGTTGGAGGGTTTCAGATCCCGATGTATGATGCCCCTGGAATGTGCAAACGCGAGGGTCTCGCACACGCGGATGAGGATGTCCACAACTCGCGACTGCGTCCAGTGCGTGGATCCGCTCCAATGTTGCCGGTAGACGCTCTTCAGTGTCTCTCCTTCAACGAATTTCATCGTGAAATAAAGGCGATCTTCCTCATCCGTCGCCAGTTCGTGAATCGGCACGACGCCTGGATGATCAAGTCGACCAGTGATCTGTGCTTCACGCACGAAGCGGTGAAGCATGCTTTCGGAAACTGTTCTGCGGAACGTGCTTTCCGGATCTTCCTGGCCGAGAATCAGCTTCAGGGCAATGGTTCTTCCAAGGCGGAGATCTCGCACTTTCAGGACGACTCCCATGCCTCCGCGGTCAATTTCCTCCTCGACTGCATACTTGTGGAGATCATCATACGCTGGCGAAATGGTGTGAATAAGATTGATGTCCATGGAGCCGGAACTCGAACTTCCATGCTCCGTGATGGGCTGTTTTCCGTCTCTGTTCGAAAGAAGTTTCCTGTTCTGCCCCGAAATCTGCGGCACGATCAACGTTTCATGTGAGGCTTCGGCTGGAATCGCAGATGTCTTTCGAGAAGGATCCGACGGAATCCCCCGAGGCGCTCTCGCGGCCGCCGTCAGCCGCAATTGGTGATCGACATCATGCTCAAATATCGACAGCGTATTCGCGCGGCGGCTGAGAAAATCGAGTTTGATTTCATGCAGTCTGTCCGACAATTGCTGCCTCAATGGCATCTGAACGCGCGACTCAAAATCGGCGATCTGAGGCTGTGAGCCGTTCTTGTGGAGTTCCCTTTCAAACTCTTCGCAAAGGGCGTCGAGCAGTCTCTTGTCATCATCTGAAATGTGTTCATGATCTGGCATCGCGATTCACTATTTCACTGGTAGAACCGGGCTTCTGTTCGGTCGTGGAATTCAGTGGCACGTTATACAATGTCCGGGTTGCGTGAAGACTTCAAGTGCAGCAGGATTGGACCAGACAGAACTCAGATGTTACGGGAAAGATGCCCGGATTCTTTCGAAAGACATGGACCATTGAATAAACGCATTACAATCTGCGTGGTAATGTATGGAAACTACCCAACACTTGCACGTCAGGTCGTAGAATCGATTGTTTCGAGGTGCGAACGGACGCAATACCATCTGGTTGTTGGTTGCAATGCGTGTTGTGACGAGACTTTGCAGTTTCTGCAATCTATCACACAAATCGACCGCCTCATTGTTTCGCCGGAAAATATCAACAAGTGCCCGATGCAGCGCAGAATGTTCGAGCAGATCGAGACGGAATTTGTCTGGTGGTTTGACGACGATTCATGGATTGACGGCGATCGATCGCTCCAGATGCGACTCGAAATCGCGGACGCGGCTCCGCCGGAAACCGTGCTGTGGGGGCCGATTTTTTACTGGAATGATCAGGCCGGATTCAATTTTGGTGTTGATGTCGAACCCTGGATTCGTGCTCAGCCCTGGTACTCGCGCGAACCCATTCCCTGTGATTGTTCCGGCAAATGGGTCTTTGTGATCGGTGCCAGCTGGTTTGCACGCACGAGCGCCCTGAAACAACTCAACTGGCCTCCTGCATCGTTTATCAAGGCTGGCGACGACGCCATTCTGTGCGAAGCCATCCGGCAGTCCGGGCTCAGATTCGAACAGATTGGTGAGTGTGGTGTGAAATTCCAAACCCACGACCGCCGCGCTCCCGAATCCAAAGAGATGATGCTGGCGCAGGTGAAACTTTCGTGAGCAAAGCAATTTAGAACGGCACATCAAGGTCCTGATCATCATCGTGTGCCGGAACTCTCAGGCGTTCATCGATTCGGCTTTGAAGATCCGCAGCACGACTGACGAGGTCGGGGTGCTTCGCCGCCAGTTGTTCCAGAACATCCTTGAAACTCCCGGCGAACGTGGCCCGTTCGTCCGGTTGTGAAGCCGTCCGATAATCCCGAAACCCGGCGTTGAGTGCGTCGATATCAGACTGTTCTGCGTTTTCTGTCTTCAGCCAACCCACAATCTCGGCGACCAGAAACGCCATGCCGAGATGGCCAAATTTGTCACCGGGAATTCCCTCTTCGCCAATAAAAGTACTTTTCCAGGGGGAACCCAACGGATCTTCGGCGTCTTCACCCAACTCTTCCCGTCGCTTTCGATCCGCCTCAATCCGGGCGTTCATTTCTGCATACTCTTTCTGCTGGGCTTCCCAGGCTTCGCGTGTGGGGTGGATCGAAAACGCGAAATCGTCGTCCACATCCAGGGAATGCCCATCGAAGTGACAGATGCTCGGTCCGAAACTCTCGCTCGCCATCATCTGGCAGATCGGGCAATCACAGTCAATCATGTGACTACCGGTGCTGACGAGTGGAATCCGAATGCGTTCACAGCGGATGATTTCCTCAGGTGATTCACCGTCTTCAAACGGGCTCATTCGCCAATCGGCCAGAAACTCCTCCATTGCCTTCGCCAGTTTCTGCGATGCGTCAGCGCCTTCGATCCGCTTTTCGTCCTCAATCAGCCACATCCACCCTGCGTCAATCGTTTCGCGGCAGGCATCGAAGTACAAAACGACTTCGTGCCGTCCCATCGCCGCAGATTCGAATGTCGATAATTCCACGGGAATCGGGATTAGAGCTTCATTCTGATACACTCGAAACGTCTGGCCATCCGCGAGGTCCGAGATCCAGTCTTTCCCGATATGCAGACAATCTCGAGGGATGCCGCCATTGAGTTCTGGCCGCGGTGTCATGAGCCAGTCACGATGAACGGTCAACGTCAGGTCGTGACGACCACACGGCTTGTCGTCCCAGCCCTTACCGATCCACTCCTCGCCGCTCTGAACAAGCGTCAGCATACGCTCGGCAAAGAAGCGAGTCAGCGCGGATCCCCACAGGACATCACGGCGTGGATCGGCAATGATCAACGTTGTTGAACGCGGGCTGCGGATGGTGTCAGGAGCAACGTGCTGAAGTAATTCCCACCACGGCGGAAGGACTGTGGTGTGAGTCAACGGGCCATCTTCGTCGATGGGCGTGTGACGCAGTCGCAGCAAAGGAAATTGACCGCCCGTCAGAACTCGCCGTTGTTTCAGGTCCAGCACAAACCACGCCAGCGCATCCGGAAGCTGGCGGATCGCGTCGTCGAGGTTCGTCTCACGAATCGAAAGTCCATCGGCGAATTCTGTATTCTCGGGATGAAACGTGTATCGCGGCCACACCATGGCGATGTCGCCCCAGTTTGCCGGATCTTCCGCCGAACACGCCTGCAGCGCCAGGGAATCGACGTCGTTGAGCAGGGAAACAATACGAATAGAATTGTGATCAATCAACACCGCCATTGATTCATGCGAAGGGGACGCTTCAAGCATGATTCTTCTCCTGGAAAAAGTTGAATCTCGGTCGATGTTGTCTTCGCTCATCATTGTCGCAACCAGAGACTTGCTGTCCAGTCTGGCGATGAATTGCACGTCGGGATGGGCGTTCCGTAATTCACACGGGCGTCTCAGAAATCCGCAGCAGGACTTTTCCCTGGACTGAAGTATCTTCTGCGGCCTTCACAGCGTCGTGGATCTGATCGAGCGTGTACGATTGAGCGATCTCGGTGCCCAGAACACCCGCCTGGATCAGTTTTGTCAGTCGGTGAACCAGACTGAGCTTATACGGCAGCGAGACGCCCGACATGTAGCTGCCCAGCCAGAAACCTTCGACTTTGCTGCTCGTCGTCATCAGAACTCGCGGGCTGAAGACTAACGGCTCATTGCTGAGCGTCCCGTAAGCCAGCATCCGGCCATGATGGCCAAGACTTTGAATGACGGCCGACCCCGTGGCACCGCCGACCGCATCGATCGCAAAGCCAGCTCCGGCACCCGCGATGCTGATCGTCCTGCGAATGGAAGCGCTGAGTTCTTCCGGCGTGTTTTTCGCTTCGTCGAAGACTTCAACATGGTCCGCACCAAGGCCGCGCAATTCTTCTGCCTGACTTTCCCGCCGGACAATATTGAATGTTCTGAATCCGGTCGCTTGTCCCAGTCGAATGATCATTCGTCCCAGCGCGGAACCGGCGGCGGTCTGGACCAGCCATTGTCCATGCGGGACTTTCAGGACCTCACGCGTCATCACCCATGCTGTTGCCGGATTCACGAAGAACGTGGCGGCCTGTTCGACTGACAATCCGCTGCTGATCGGAATCACTTCAGTCGCCGGGACGACCGCATAGTCCGCCCAGTTGCCGCCACGCCGATTGAGCACCACGACTCGGCGCTTCATGAACAATCGGCCTCGCAAACCGCCACCGGATGCTTCCACGACGCCGACGCCCTCAAAACCTGGCGTCGTCGGACACTGAGCCGGAACGGTGTAGCGTCCGCGGATATACATGAGATCTGACGGATTAATTGGCGTCGCCAGCATCCGCACTAACACCTCGCCGGATTTTGGCGCGGGGCGTTGTGTGTCAACTGTCTGGAGAACCGCCGAGGGCTCACCGGTCTTTTGAAACTGCACGGCTTTCATTGTGGGGTCCATTTCAGTGTTCAGTGTTCGATGTTCGGTAAATGCCCTGGAGGTAGAACTGACACTGATGGCTCTGGCCTTGTGCCGCGGCCGCCTCCATGGACTTCGGACCACGTGACATCTTTGTTTTTATCGAATTTGTACCAGATTGCCTGCTTTGAACTATTGAACTGCATGAACTCTTGCCAGTCCTTCTGCTAAACAGACACTCCCGGGCGCTTGGTTGTCCTTCGAATTGTCGCAAGGTATCCTTAGGGAATGAAGTGAGTCGAAACTGAAGCATAGCAATGTGACAACGATTTTGCCGCAGGGTGCGTCAATTTAGTAGCGTACTGCTATCCGTGTTTGCTGAAACCACTCGAGGAAGTACGCTGTTGACCCACAGTGAACCAACAACTGACAAAGCACTCATTGGCGCCGCTGGCGTCCATTTCGTTGCAGCCGAATTGTCAATGCGTGGCTTGATCGCTCTGCCGACTGTACGCAACACGGCAGGTATTGACATCGTGGCCGTGAATGCAACGGGCTCATGGGTCGCGAACATCCAAGTCAAAACATCCAGGAGCAAAGTTTCTTTCTGGCCGGTGAGTGCCAAGTTTGAGCACTGGGTTCACCCAAACAACGTCTACGTATTTGTTCGATATCTGCCCAAAGAACGACGATTTGAAGCATTTGCTGAATCGTCCGACGCGGTAACGAAGCAACTTAAGCGTCGCTTGGCTGACGAGAAAAGACGTGGACTTAAAGAATGGGCACCATGCTGGTATCTTGAACAAAAGCAAGAATATTTTGCGGCCCAGTGGGCTGCCTTTGGAACCGATGTGGTAAGACTGCGGCACACGAAACGGAATGGCGTATTCGGTTCCTGACAACTTTGTTCATTATGGTGAAGTATGAAAACACAAGTCTCATTGCAGATCGCTGCTGAAGTTTGTGAACTTGAACTGGATTCGCAGCGACGAGTGCTTGAATACGTGCGATCGCTGAAGCATTCGGTTCCTGGTATGCGCGGCAAAGCACTGTTGCGACACGCAGGTACAATCAACGAGTCCGATGCTCAGTCGATGATGGATGCCATCAAGGCAGGGTGCGAACAGGTGCATCCGGATGAATGGTAGGCATCTGCTCGACACGAATGTTGCCATTGCGATCCTGAAAGCTGACCAGACGGTCCTCGATCATTTGGCGAACGACGATGATTTTTTGATCTCAGCAACCGTCGCTGGAGAACTGTTTTACGGCGCACTAAATTCCGCAAACGTGGACGAGAACGTCCTGAGAATTCGGTCATTGCTCGCAGACGCTGTGCTGCTTTCGTGCGATGAAACAACGGCGCGTCTTTATGGTGAAGTCAAGACACGGTTACGGCAAAAAGGGCGACCGATTCCTGATAACGATATCTGGATCGCGGCATCGGCACTGCAACATTCCCTGGTGCTCGTTACACGCGACGCGCATTTCGATGACGTCGAAGAACTCTCAATCGTGCATTGGTAAAAAGCCGCTCGCAACAATGTCCTCAGACACAAACAAGCCAGAACAGCACAACGTAGAGCAACTGGCGATCCGTCAAAAACGCGCAATCGAAGTGTATAATCACGGATCGACGGCAGGGCAGGAACTTCGTTTTTTGGATCGCACAAAAAGGATCACACGAAAATGTGTCATTCGTTCCAAGAACCGATTCCGTTAGAAATGGCGAATTCGGTTCTGACACCTTTGTTTTTTCCTTTGTGTTTTTGAGATGTACTTCGGAAGTGAATGTCGTATCAAAAGTTCGCCGCCAACACACCGACATCAACGTGGAAGTAGTCGGCCAGTTTGCGGATCATCTGCCGACTGAAGCTCTTCTTTCCAGCCAGCACTTCGGAAATTGTAGACTTCGGCAACAATGCGTCGTGACTCAATTGCATCTGAGACACCCCCTTAGCCTCCATCAGATGGCGAAGCATCTCGGCATCGGATGCCGGTTCGATCGCATGATGTTCGTCTTCGTAGGAACCTGCGAGATCACTCAGGGCATCGAGATAGGTTTCTTCGCCTGCATCGAGCGAGACACAGGCCAGCAGTCCATCCATGACTCGCTGTGCTTCGGCAAGATGCTCGTCTGACTTGATCGACGCCAAGGGAAAATCGAGCACAAGCTCCATGTAGGAGTCTCGACTCTTCCCTTTCAGACGGAATTGTGTTTTAGTCGCCATTGTTAGTTTCCTCTTTTCTTTTTTTGTTTCACTACTTTCGTTTCTTGAGTGACAGCTATGGTTGTCTTGCCGGGCTTCAGTGGGGGAGGCTCGAAGCAACCGCAGTCTGCTTTCCATTGGTTGTCGTCGTATTCGGCGTGCGTCATGCACTTCAGGATGAAGATCTTCTGGCTCGGATACAGAATGCGAGTCGCCAGCCGGTACTTGTTTCCCCCTATGTTGAACACCACACAATTCCCAACAAGGCTCGCCGATCCAAACACTTCCTTGACGTCCGCCCATGAATGCCACGCCACGCTTCTGTGGCCGACATGAGCGTGCCATGCACGCAAGGGGCCTTCGGAGTCTCCGTATCCGAAAGTGTCCCAAAACTCTCGAAGTCGTGTTTTTGAGATAACCCGCATCCGCTCCCGCTCCTGTGTTTCCCACTCCGATTCATTTTAGTTCGTGAAACACGAACAAACAAGGCCAAAGTTCGCAGAAGGCGAACAGGCTGAGGAGACCGGTGCGCCGAATCCAACCGTAAATCACATCCAGCGGGACTGACGTGAAATTTTTTTTGGCGGAAGTGAATATCACGCCAGTTGCGGTAGAATGTGGTGCAAACTCGCAAATGGTGGGCTCGCGCGGCTTATCAGCCGCTGGTCCCACCCTGCGATTCAAAATCAAGCATATTCCAAAGAGTCGATATCCATGTTTCAAGTCAAACGAATTGTTGTCGGCATAGAAATGCCCGCTGCACGACCGTGGGATGTGTCGAAGTTGATGCGACCGAGCCAGCTAGCGGTACGGCAGGCGTTTCAGGTTGCGAGTGGTGGCAGAATTCCCGTCACACTGGTCTCGGTTCTGCCAGCACCATCTGCAGGCTGGTTTGGTTCACATGAAGACGCTGACCGCCAGTTGATCCAGGATCGGACAGCTGCCGACGCGGTTCTCGGCGAACTTCGGCAGCAGTATGCACCCGAAAAAGAGTCCGGAAAACAGGTGGACTGCGTTGTACGAATCGGGGACGCATGGGAAGAACTGATGCGCCTGGCCGGCAATCGTCCGGATACACTGATCGTTTGCGGAACACGCGATCTCGGATCACTACGACGAGTCCTCTTCGGCAGCACGGGATTGAAACTGCTGCGGCTTGCGCCAGGGCCCGTATGGATCGTCAAGCCTCCTGCTGAAGAAAATGATGCATTGGACATTGTGGCTTGTACAGACCTCGGCCCGGTCGGTGCCGATGTCATCTGCATGGCAGTGTCGATGGCCTCGAAAATCTCCGCGCGAGTGCATATCGTGCATGCGGCAGAGGAGGGTTCCGATGTGACCGATCTGACAGGTAAGGTTCATGAACAACTCGCGGCAACGGACTATCGGACTCTGCTCACGGGCGTGAAAGTTCATGTGCCCATCGGCAATGCGGATGAATGCATTCTCAAGGCAGTCGGGGAAGCGAATGCAGATCTTGTCATCCTTGGCACATCATCAAAAACGGGTGTCTCAGGACTGCTGCCCGGAAGCACTGTGGAACGACTGCTGCCAGAGCTGCAATGTTCCGTTCTGGCACTCAAGCCGGAAGGATTTCGCACAATGTTGCCACCGGATTTCTGGACGATGCAGCGAACCTAAGGATTGAGACAGAAATAAGTGGGGCACGATTCCATCGTGCCGAGCACGTTAAAAACGTGCTCCACGTGCGGAAGATGACAGTTGTTTCTGCGTCGGTCCTAACCGCCGCCCTTATTGACAGGACTTCGCCATGCAGCCTGATGATAAATTGTGTTACTGCTTTCACGTCAGTCAGCGAAAGGTTCAGAACTTTTTGCGGATTCATCGCCCGCGTGTGCCCAGTCAGATCAGCGAGTGCGGTGGTGCGGGGACCGGCTGCGGGTGGTGTGTGCCGTTCCTGAAGAAGTTGTTTGAAGCGGCGAAGTCCGATGAGGTCGCCTTGATTGTTGAGACAGCGGAACAGTACGCTGCAGAACGGGCGGCGTATGTTCGCAGCGGCAAAGGAAAACCTCCGGCGTCGGCGGAACCGATTCCATGAGACGGACATGAATGTCCATCCTACAGAAGAGACTCATGACAATGAACGAAAGTGTCACCGCCAGTCTGCTGGCGAATCTGAAACAGTACTGGGGATATCCCGGTTTTCGGCCATTGCAGCGCGAAGCGATGACGCTGGTCATGAGTGACCGTGATTCGCTGGTCGTGCTTCCCACTGGCGGCGGGAAATCCCTGTGTTACCAGGTGCCCGCGATCAGTCGCGACGGAATGGCACTGGTCGTTTCGCCGCTCATCTCGTTGATGAAGGATCAGGTCGATTCGCTGCAGGCCGTTGGGGTCTCCGCAGCCTGTATCAACAGTATGCAGACGGCTCAGAACAAGCGCGACGTGGCAGCCCTGATCCGGCGGCGTGAACTCAAGTTACTGTACATTGCCCCGGAACGTCTGGTGCAGCCGCAGACGATTGAGTTCCTGCAGGGAGCGGGAGTCTCGTTTATCGCAATTGATGAAGCACATTGCATCAGCCAGTGGGGTCACGATTTTCGTCCTGAGTACCGCCAGTTGCGATGCCTGAAAACGGCATTTCCGAATGCTGCAGTTCACGGTTATACGGCCACTGCGACGGAACAGGTTCGTGCGGACATTGCGGAACAGCTCGGGATTGCAGATGCGGAAATTCTTGTGGGTTCGTTTGATCGTCCGAACCTGCAGTATCGCGTTGAGCGCCGCACAGATCCGACCGGTCAGCTGCAGCGTATTTTGCAGCGACATAAGGGCGAATCCGGTATCGTGTACTGTATTAGTCGCAAGAACGTTGATAGTACCAGTCATTCGCTGAATCGCATCGGCTTCAAAACGCTGCCCTATCACGCCGGCATGTCTGACGAAGATCGGCGAAAAAATCAGGACGCATTCATCGACGAAGATGTCAACATCATCGTCGCGACGGTCGCGTTCGGCATGGGGATCGACAAGAGCAACGTACGTTTCGTGATCCACGCGGAGATGCCGCAGTCGCTGGAAAACTACCAGCAGGAGAGCGGTCGCGCGGGACGCGATGGTCTGGAAGCTGAATGCTGTCTGCTGTATGCCGCGAGGGATGTGGACACCTGGGAATTCCTGATGAAGGACACTGAGGATCCCGCTTTGCGTCAGGCCGGTCAGCGAGCCGTGTCGGCAATGCAGCAGTATTGCGTGAGCACGCGTTGCCGCCATCGACAGTTGGTAGAACATTTTGGGCAAACTCTGGAGAATGACAACTGCGGAGCGTGCGATTTTTGCCTGAACGAAATGCAGCCAGTAGATGAGCCCATGATTCTGGGGCAGAAAATCCTGTCATGCGTCGTGCGCCAGGGCGAACGTTTCGGTGCGGCGTATACAGCTCAGGTGCTCCGTGGTTCTAAAGCGAAACGGATCGTGGAAAACGGCCATGAAAAACTGAGTACCTGGGGACTGCTCAAGGACGAACCGGAACCGCAGTTGCGAAACTGGTTTGACCAGCTGTTGTCTCAGGGATTTCTGCGTCAGGTCGGTGAATACAACTGTCTGGAAGTGACGCCGCTCGGACGTCAACTGCTAAAAGGACAGGCGACACCCATGCTTCTACGGTTGCAGGTGGCAGAGTCAGCGCAGCCGGTGGACGATCAGTGGCAGGGAGTGGATCGCGATCTGTTTGAAGAACTGCGTGCCATGCGGAATCGCCTGGCGGTTCAGAAGCAAGTGCCACCTTACATCATCTTCAGCGATGCCACCCTGCGTGATCTGGCGCGTCAGCGCCCGACACATGGCGGCGTCCTGACGCGGATTCACGGGATTGGAGCGCAAAAGCAAAAAGAATTCGGTGCGGCGGTGCTGCAGACGATCGAGGAATGGTGCCAGTCGCATAACCTTGCCACGAATATCGAAATTCAAAGTCCTGTCGTTGCGAGTTCCGGCGGCAGAAGCCGTTCTTCACAGGCGAGTGGAAGTGCGTCAGCAGAATATTTTGACCTGTTCGAACAGGGGCTGTCGATCGAGGAGGTGGCGAATCAACTGGATCGCACAGTTGACACAGTCAGCAAGTACCTTGGGGAATACATCAAGGCCTATCGGATCACCGACATCGATCCGTGGATCCCTCCATTGTTGCAGAAATTGGTGAAGCAGGCCATTGGTCAGGTGGGCTGCGAACGCCTGAAGCCTGTTTTTGAACATCTTGAAGGACAAGTCGATTACCCGCGAATCCGGATTGTCGCCACAGCATGGGAAATCGAGCAGTCAAACGCAACAGATGATGAGTGAGGTCAGGACTTGTCGTGAGAAATTGCCATTCGTCGCTCAAAGTTCATGCTGATCGCTTGAGATTCGCCGCAGCCGACTGAATAATACAGGACTTGCGAAGTGCTCAGTGAGGGGCAAAACGCTGTCTCCAATCGCGGCGGATCCAGCCTAACCGGGTCAGGTCCGAGAGGAAGCATCCCTGCGGTCACGGTATTCGGGTGCGTGCGGAGGCAGCGTTTTGCCCCTTTTTGCTGCGCGGTGACGATTTCCAATGTCGTGGACTTTAGACGTTCGACTGGCGAGCGGGGTACGTAAGTGCCCTGATTCTCCGCTTCTTAACTGCAACATCAGGGGATTGACATCCCCCGCTCGCCTTAAGTCCACGCCATGGCCGTTCCCGCATTTTCCGGGTTTGCTCGGTCCGGCCTACCGTGCGGTACGTAATGCAGGCTAGAATCCTTGTGTTTCGTTTCAGAACCTGAACAGCCCCTGTGGGAATTGTCGCGATGCGGAATCCTGTTGTTGCATGCCTTCGTGGCCTGCTTTTAATGCTGTCGTGCAGCACCGGCATTGTCGAAGCACAAACTGTGTCAGAAGATTCTGCGTCGCAGCGGATTCTACAGTTACCTGAGGGTAAGCTGTCGGATGTGCAGACACAGATGCAGCTGCTGCAGAAATTGCGTTCACTGGTCGCGGCTTCTGAGGGCACTCCGAAGATCGACGACAAGCAGTTGGAACAGTTGCAACAGGCGTTGAAAAAGTTGCAGGAGCAACTGCCACCAGGCATCAAGCCTCCTGATCTGGATTCGATCCCGAAGGAGCAACTTGATGAAGCGATGTCGAATCCTCACGTGCAACAGCAATTGAAAAAGATGCTGGAGCAATTTTCGAAGGATGGCCTGCTGCCCAAAAATGACGGCGGTGCAGGCAAATCCCCTTTGCCCGCGATTCCTCGGAGACCGGAACAACTTTCGGCCCAGCCACCGATGCCGCCGTCGGGGCAGGCATCGCCACTCACGAGCCCTGGCGAACAGACCTGGGAATCGCTCAAAGACGCTATGAAGAAACTCGCTGAGATAGCTCAGGGTGGGAAGAAAATTCCTTTGCGCAACGATGAAAAAAGTCCGGAGATCGAAACTGCTGAGGATCATCACGATGCCTCGCAGCGCACCATCCCTCAGCCGGGCAGCAATCAAGAACCACAGCCACGCGAACTACAGCCACGCGATGATCGCAATGACGCGCAGCGTGTTGAGGACGAACGTCAGGACGACGGAACTGGCAATCGTGAAACGCCGAAACCACCGTTGCAGGCATTTCAGGACTTGCTGAAACGTTATCAGGATTCTCAGCGAAATCAGCAGCCATCCACCGATGGATCGAATGGTCCTGAGCCCGATGATACGCGCCTGCCCGAAGTTCGTCCCGGCATGCGGTCGCCACGAACAGGGAATGAAGAAAACGCTTTGGCACCGAACCCATCGAGACGCATGATTCGGCGACCGGATCGTGCGAAGTCTCTTGAAACGCCAATGAACGCTGGTCCGAGGAGGTCGGAACAAGGCGAAGTTTTTCCCCCTGCGGAAATCCCTTCAAATGTTGATCCGCCAGCGCCAGTCGGAGACCGTGGCGGCTTGAATCGGCGGTCCGACCAGCAATCGCAGAATTCTTCCAACTCAGGCTCATCCGAGAAAACGATGCCCTCTGTCGCAGAATTCCTGAAGGAGCAGTTCCGCCAGGGATTTCCGGCTCCTGGCACGAGCGAAGACGCAGCAAACTCAAAGTCGTCCGGTTCGAGTAATCGTCCGGGAACATCGCCACCCGCTGATTCTGTTCGTCGTGATTCAACTCAACCTGGCAATCCGGATGAGGCGACTCGAACGGACGCCGCCACACCAACGGAGCCAGCCGGTGTCGATATTCGCAGCGAGTTGCAAAAGCGGGGCGTCCGCGGCACACTCGATCAGATCATTGAAAAGGCAAAAGCAGAATCCAGAGCCCAACGGATAGCAAAACAGCAGGCCGAACAGGATTCAATTTCCAGTCAGCCCGGTCGGGTGGCGAGTCAACCCGGCACTGAGGCCGGTCAGCCTGGAAGCACGGACCGGCAAGACGCCCGCGTCAAGCGTCCGGCTGACAAGGGCCTGCAGAATTCGCTGACGGACTTGCTGGAGGGTATGGGAGACAAGCTGGAAGGGATCATCAAAGATGCGAAGTTTAAGGAGCAAACGGTCGAGTCGCGGCAGCCTCGCAATTCAACATCGCAGCAGTCTCCGAGGGATTCTGATTCCCGCATGAACAAGTGGAATGCTGCTGCGTCCGATTTTCTTTCGGATCTCAGCAAGGCACCATCGGCACCGGCTGCATCGCGATCGTCGTCCGGCGGTGAGGGTTCCGATTTTGCAGCTGCGCCGTTGGCGATCGGATCATTAGTTCTGGTTGGACTGGGACTGCTGGGAATTTTGGCAGCGGTCGCGTTCTTGATGCGGCGTCCGCTGTTGAAACTGGTGTCCGACGCAACTGGAGTTGGCGGTTCTCCACAAGTTCTGCAACCGCGTGAAATTCGCTCGCGCGAAGATGTCATCTCCGCGTTTCACGAATTGGCGTTGAATCCGAAGCAACTTGTTGAATCATGGTGGACACATCGCGCCGCGGCGACGAGGCTCGCTGTGGAATCGCCGCAACAGGGCAACGCCGTCCAGACACTTGCCGAAATCTATGAACAGGCTCGCTACCTTCCGGACGATGTTGAACTTGCCGCCGACAAAATTCAATCTGCCAGAGCTGCTTTGGCCGAATGCCGCTAGCGCTCTGACTGTGATAGATTGATGAGTTGTGTGCCACTGGCTCTGCCAGTGTTTCATGCCCATGGAAAACACTGGCGGAGCCAGTGGCACACATCAATGCACGGTTGACCGAGCACTAACGAAACGGAGACTCATTCGTGTTGCAATTTACGCCCCTCGTTTGTCTTGCCCTCTGCGTTCTGAACCTGACCTCGTGCGCGGACGAAACCTTGTTTCGGCGGCACGTCATCAACGGCGAATCGACATTTCCAGCCTGTGCGGCGTTTGATGTCAACGGCGACGGAACGCTGGACATCGTATCCGGCGGCTGGTGGTACGCCGCTCCGACGTGGGAGAAACACTTCCTGCGGGATGTCGAAGAAATTCGTGGTCGATTCGACGACTATTCGAATCTCTCCTTTGATGTGAATGGCGACGGATGGCTGGATTACATCAGCGTCAATTATCGCAGTGAGTCGATTTACTGGGTTCAGCATCCCGGCCCAGATGTTGCGGCAGGTGCACCCTGGGAGCGCCATGTTGCGGCAACTCCGGGCGCGATGGAGACCGGGCGTCTTGTCGATATTGACGACGATGGACGGCTGGATGTACTTCCCAACGGAACGAAGTTCGCCGCATGGTGGGACGTTGAGCCTGGCGAAGATCCGAAATGGACTCGCCATGAATTGCCCGCAGAACTTGCAGGCCATGGTGTCGGTTTTGGAGATATCAACGGTGACGGTCGCGGCGATATCGTCGGGCGCCGTGGCTGGGCCGAAGCACCGCAGGATCGCCGCAACGAACGCTGGGAGTTTCATCCGGAGTTCGATCTCTGGCAGGATGCATCGATTCCCATTCTCGTGCAGGATGTGGACGGCGATGGCGACAATGACCTGGTCTGGGGACGCGGGCACCGGTTTGGTGTGTGTTGGATGGAACAGACACAGGACGCGGCTGGCGATCGGCAATGGGTTCGTCATGCGATCGATACCAGCTGGTCGCAGGCTCACAGCTTGCTGTGGGCCGATCTGAATGGTGACGGACGTCCGGAACTCATTGCCGGCAGTCGTTTCATGGGACACGAGGGCAAGGATCCCGGCGAATACAATCCCATGGTCGTATGTGCGTATCAGTTTTTGCCTGAGTCCCGAACATGGAAGCGGCAGACGCTCTGGTCGGGCGATTCCGTCGGCCTGGGCCTTGATCCGAAAGTGGAAGATCTCGACGGTGATGGAGATCTGGATCTCATCTGTCCCGACCGCAGCGGCTTGTACCTCCTTGAAAATCTGCGAGTGTCGGCGGATGCCTCGACGTCCCAACCATCGGCAGTCGCGAACAAAGCCGAAGACTACAATCACGAAAACGTGATGGTACTGCGAGATGACGCTGGCGCTTTGCAGCCGATCACGACGCCGTTGCAGATGGGCATGCGGCGGCAACAGATTCTGGCCGGAATGTGTCTCGCCATGGGGGCACTGCCGGATTCGGATCGCCGCGTACCGCTCGACGTTCAGATTGTCTCG
>CAMAVB010000060.1 GCA_945861465.1 Candidatus Kuenenia stuttgartensis | reverse complement strand
AGACGGATGAATGTTGATCACCCGCCACAGGAAATCATCCGGAATGTGCAGCAAACTTAAGAAACCGGCGAGCGTCACCAGATCGATGCGAGCTTTTCGCAATTCGCTGAACACGGCCTCACTGAAATCCTGCACGTTCGCATAATCGCCAGGTCGAAGCACAAGACATTCGAGACCAGCGCTGCGCGCCCGATCAATTCCTTTGCAGTTTCTTTTACTGGCGATCACGAGCGGCACTTCAGCGGCAAGATTTCCGCAGTGGATCTGGTCCAGAAAATTGAGCAACGTTGTGCCGCCACCGCTGATCAGCACACCAAGCCGAATCGGGCGATCGGTGATTGCAGAGAAGGGCACGATACTGCAAGTGGAATCGACGGCCGAAGGGGTCATCCGCGAGTGGGCTCAAATCTGGATTCAGCGAAAGGTCCGGAATACATGTCCTGTGAAGTCTGACGAAAATCCGGTCGCTCGTCTACCAGCCGCATCAGTCGCTGGTGTTCGCGCCGATCCCGTTGGACTCGACCCCAAACTGTCATGGTGCCCAGCAGCGCTACAAAACCAAACAGCAACAGCATCGTGTCACTCACAGGACGACCGGAGTTCTTTTTGGCAGTCGCCAGTAACCGCGACCCCTGAACAAAATGTCCACCTTTTCCTAATGCCAGAATCTGATCATTGGTCGGATTCCACTCAATGCGTCCCGCCAGCAGCAATGGAGCGATCCGGTTGTCATTCTGAGACTTGTAAACGTACATCTTGAACAGACATCCCGTCACCGTGACTGAATCGACAACGTCGGCATTGCGGGGAAACTCATCAGGGAGCGACGGTGTCACAATCACAGTCGGATTGTGTTGTGAATCGTCCGTGAACAGCCACAGTTCGTGTAATGGCTGGCCGTTGAACAGTGCGGGATCGCCTTCGTGCGACGTGACTCGCCGCACATGGCCGCGCAGCGTCACCAGGTGGCCCTGCCATCGATCAGGGTGCTGAAAAACGTCCACAAACATTGGGAAATTTTCGGGCTGTTGCTGATATTCGCGGTATCGATTGAGCCGAAGATCAATCTGCCGTTCCAGTCGCGTCAGTCCGTCCTGGAACTTCGTGTTATTCCGCGGATCCGTGTCACCCAAAGTTCCATCCCGCAACGCATTGTGCAGTAACGTTCTGTCTGCGGTCGCTTTTTCACCAACTTCACGCATCAGGGTTTCGACCCGCAGTTGCTGATCCGCAAGCGCAATTCCGGCCTGAATTCTGGCACTGGTAATCTGGAGCTGACGCAGAGTTTCGTAATACAGCCAGCTTTCGTCATCTGAAACGCGACGTCGATTGCGAACGTTGTCGCGAATGTACTTGTCATAAGGCCGCGGCGTCAGCACACGAACGACGTCGCAATACACCAGCGGCTGTTCGCCCATTTTCTTTACGAACCAGCCCTTTATCAGAACTGGATAGCTGATCCGCTGCTCTGTCGGCCATGCTTCAACCGCTTTTTGCTGCGCGTCGTAATCAACGTAACTCTCGGCATCAACCAGTGCGATGTTCGCCGTGTCGGAGAGATTCCGGAGAAAACCGCGTTGCAGTTTGTAGACACTTTTTTCATCTCCCAACGCCTGCTTCGCCTGCAGTTGGTTGATAACAGACGGCGTGAACAGACCATACAACACGACCGGGCGACCGACGAAATCAGACGGCCGCGATTGCATATCGGCGGTCACGGAATACGATTTCAGGTTCGCGGATTGAACAATATCATCGGTCGTCGATACCACTTCAAACGGATTCGACAATCCGCTGGTAGACGGCTGAATCAACAGCGTCCCGTTCAGCCACGCTTGTTGTCGCGCTTCTGCAAATCCGTAAAAGGCCGATTCCCACGCACTGGTGATGTTGACGTCGTCCGGCAGGTAAAGCCCGATCGATGCCTTGCGGTCGCTGACAGCGCGGATCAGTCGGATGTAGTCTTCCGTTTCCATTTCAGACAGACCTGGCTTCGTGTGCTCAAATGCCCAGGGATGTCCGACGTCCAGATCCGCCAATGTCACCGGTTGAAGTCTCCAGTCAAATTCGTCCCCAAATGTTGCATCTTCGGCAGGCAATGCTGGATCAATGAGGTTGTCCGTTCGACGCGGCCGTGCGGGATCAAAGGGATCACGAAGTGGAAGGCTTTGCTCATCGGGCATGGGCGTACGATCATCGCGCAAGGGAGGACGAACAGACTTTCGCCCAGAGCCCCCCGGAGCCCCGATCCCGTTGCTTCCATCAAAATCTCGCGTGTCAGAATCGACGGGATTTCGCCGATGCCACGGGACCACTCCGCTGTCACCCTGATCAGCAGGCGGCAGAAAGTTTTCAGAAGAATCCCCAGTTGGAAGCAGCGGTTCAAGTTTGAATTCAGGGAAGTCTTCCACTTCATCTGCACGAGCTTCGGAGCGCGGACTGCGCTCGTCGGCCTGGACATGCACATCGACGTGCGCCAGCATCAATCCCAGTGCGGCGAACACCAGCCAGGATCGCAGCCCGACAATTCGTTCGAACATGTTCGCAGGGGGATCGGTCGGTGATCTTAAATCAGAATGCAAGTTCATGGCTGAGGCTTTCCGTTCCGCAAAATGCCAGATCTGCGGAGTTTAGGAACTTTGCACCTTTTTCGTAGCCGAATTCGTGTTTCGTAGCCAAATTCGAGAGAATTCAAGAACAAATGGAATTCAAGAGAATTTCGCCAGAGAACAAGTCTGCTTCGTTTTCATTTTTTCTCTGATAGGTGGGTTTGGCGAAAGGAATCTGAGGACTGCGGCACCCATTTATCGTATAATCCGGGGTCACCACTCTTGATCTCCTGAGCCTCCGAAACCGTGACTTCACAAAGCCACCCGCCAAAAGCTGCGTCAAACTCCGCTGAATTACAGGCTTTGCATGAGTTCTACTCAGCACTGCTATTGCGGCGTGGTCTCGACTGGACCTCCGAACGCACGTTCATCAAACGCCTGGGAATCGGCGGTCAAGGATGCGTGATGCTTGCCGAACGACGTGGAGTGGCGTCTTTCCGCATCCCTGTGGCGCTCAAGTTCTTTTCCCCATTGGCGTTTGCGTCGCACCTGCACTACGAGCAGGAAATGCACCGCTTGGCCGAGGTGTCGGCGATTGTCGCGCGGATTCAGATGGACCACCTTGTCTCCGTCCATGCGTTTCAGATCGATAGTGGAATCTATGTGCTGGAAATGGAATGGATCGACGGTTTCGATCTACTGCACATTCTGCGGCGAGAAACGCTGGCAATTGTTCAGGATGCTGTCAGTGAAACACGTTGGGCAAATATCACTGAAAGAGTGATCACAACAGGTGAAGTCGATTGCCGCCTCAAGCCAGGTATGGCTGTCGCAATTCTGCGTGAGTGTCTGGTCGGGATTGCGGCACTGCATCGCGGCGGCATTATTCATTGCGATCTGAAGCCGTCGAATATCATGGTGAAACGCACGGGACAGGTGAAGATTATTGACATCGGTTCGGCCTACTGGGTCGGACGTCCGCCAGCAGGGCAGCCGTGTACTCTCGAATACGCGGCTCCGGAAATTCTGGCCGGGCAGCGCGCGACGCCTCAGTCCGACCTTGCCAGTTTGGGCTATATGCTCATTGAAATGCTGTCCGGGTCACGTCCGTTTGCCGGATTACATTTCGATCAGCTTGTGCAGGCGAAACTGAACATTCTTGACCGCCTGTCGGCATTGTTGCCACTAGAAGAATTTCAGTTCAGCGAATCACTGATTCATTTGTTGCGTGGCCTGCTGCACCCAGATCCGCGAAAACGATTTACCACAGCCGAAGACGCAGAGTTGTCAGAAAAAGGAGCTTCTGGCTTTCTTCGCGAATTGGTGAAGAGCGACATGGCCGAAGAATACGGACTTGAACTTCGACGCTGGATCGCTGAACTGGAAGCCAAGCCACGAACAGAACAGGATCGGGCGGCTGTTATCCCCGATGGCACAACGCGGATTGCCGGTCAATAGACCTTTGGGGGCAGGCAATCGCGACTCGACTCGGAGAGTCAAGCTACGGCAATTGGGGCCGTACATTGTCCGTCGGGCGTGGCACACTCACCTGAATCTCATCGCCTTCGATCCGAACTTCATAGCAGGCGGACTTGATCTTGCTTTTCGAATTATCCAGCCAGGTGCCATCGGTCAGACTGAACCTCCAGGCGTGCCAGGGACACATCACGGTGTCGTCTTCGACGTGACCTTCGGCTAGTGAAGCGCCCATGTGAGGACAAAAGTCGTTGATGGCAAGATACTTCCCCTGCGATAGAAAAACCCCGACCATCGTGCCGTTCACGGCAAATGAACGTCCCTGTCCTTCAGGAATGTCGCCGACTTTCGCGACCGTCTGGAACTCCGTCATGAGGTACTCGTAATCATTTCAAAAAGTTGCGATCCATGTTCGGCCCATCCTACATTCGAACCCGCCGACAGCAAATGTCCGCGAAGGCTCCGCCAGCACAAATCGATCGAGAATATGGGTTGAAACACGATGTTGATATTTTGCACCGACAATCTTTGACAGCGATCTATTTCCCTCATGTTATTCATCTTGCCTATGCTACTCTTGTTAACCAAGCGGAAGTCGTATGGCTTTCGACCGGGAAAACGCTGAATATCGAAGAAAATCTTTGAAATGCCGTGGTCAGCGTCGGTACTCTTTGAAAAGCTCGGGAGGATGCCGAGAGTTCCTTGGTGCGAGGTCCGCGAATGGATGTGCAGACTTCCGGATGATTGTGGAGATTCACTCATGCGGATGCGAACTGTTTTACTCACGTTGGTTGCGGTGATCGCGTTTCCGGTATCAGCATTCGCGGGACTCTGTGGAGTGCCGTCTTACAAATGCTGCCCGACAGTGGCGTGCGCACCTGCTTCATGCTACACGGCCTGCCGAGTCTCGACAGAGACCTGCTATAGAACAGTCTGCGAGACGGTCTACGAACCGCAGGAATATACATCCTGTCGCACGGTCTACGAGAATACTTTCGAAGATGTGCAGCAGACCTGCTATCGCACGGTCAATGAAACCGCATATCGCGAAGAATGCTATTCCGTCTGTCGACCTGTAACCGAAACTGCCGTACGTGAAGAAACGTACTGTGTTCAGCGACCTGTTACTGAGACACTTTATCGCGAATGCAAGTACACTGTTCAGCGTCCGGTCTGGGAAGACAAAGTTCGCGAACAACGCTACACAATTCAGCAGCCTGTCTGTGAGACCATTCAGCAGGAATGCCGCTCCACAGTGATGAAATGTGTAACGGAAACGATACAGCAGGAACGATGTTACACTGTCCAGCGTCCCGAGACTCGAACTCGCTGCGTGCAGCGCATGACTGGTCAATGGACCACACAGACACAATCGATTCCCGGCCCTGTGATTCCGCGTGTTGTTTGTGGACCCTGTGGTCCTCGGGTCTGCATGACACAATGCCCTCCGCGCCAGGTTTGCCGGCGCGTCTGGTGCCCGCAGGTTGTGCAGCAGCAGATTCCGTACACTGTCATGGTACCACAGGTAGTTCGTCAGCAATGCCCCGTTCAGGTGACGCGCTATGTGCCTGAAGTGGTCGTCAGGACTGTGCCGATCCAGGTCACACGCATGGTCTGCAAAGAAGTCGTGCAGAAGATTCCGTATCGCACTTGCCGCATGGAATGTGAAACAAAGACGCAGCAGATTCCCTATCAGGTCTGCAAGATGGTGACTGAACAACGAACTCGACAGATTCCCCAAACCATTTGCAGAATGGTGACCGAACAAAAGACTCGCTCGATCCCGTATTGTGTTGCAAAACAGGTTCCGTACACCACAACGCATCGAGTCTGCAAGACGGTACCGCGTGAAGTTCAACAGACATGTACACGCATGGTCGCTCGTCAGGTCATGAAACAGGTGCCGTATACTCGCAGCGTCCTTGTTCCTGAACCCGTCTGCTGCACATCAACGTGTGCTCCATGTGCTCAGGGGATCATGACTGGCGGCTGTGCCAACGGAAACTGTTCGGGCGTCACGGTTGATGCCGCTCGTCCTGTCTACCCTGTTGCTGATCCCGGCTTGAATCCGTGATTAGAAACCTATAAATAACATCGAACCGCTCTGACAGCCCGACCGACAACGGTCGGGCTGTCTTCGTGATGGATCTCGGCCATTCTGCAATTTGGCCCTAATAATAGGCACTACCGAGAAGCACGAGTGGTAAATTGAGCAAAATAGGCCGAATGAGATGTTTCTGCCATGCGGATCCCGATTAAGGGTCGATCAATCACCGCGTGACGTTACTCCGGAATTCTATTCAATGAGGCCATGACATGAAAACGACTCGATTCGCGTTGTTGGTGATCTTCTTTGCCGCAGCTGCACTCGCCACACCGGCTTTTGCCGACGGTCCTGGCGGCTGTCCACGTTGGCGTCCTTGTGGCCCGGGCAACTCCTTCGGTGGAAACCGACTCGTTGGGCAAGGATATTACGGAGTGGATTTCCGGCCGACATGTGCAACCCATGATGCCTGTCTGGCCTCCGGCGCTCCCCGAGCCTATTGTGATCGACAGTTCTATAAACACATGAACTGTGTGTGCGAGAGCTCCACGCATCCACTTCTCTGCAGGATGAAGGCATTCGAGTACTTCGCGGCAGCAAGGTTGTTTGGCGGGTTTTACTACTAAGGAGAGCGGCAGGATAGAACTTACCATCCGCAATTTGTACGACGGACTTCCAGTCCGTCGAGTAGCACCATGCGACGGACTGGAAGTCCGTCGTACCGGTAAATTCACTTCTGCCGCTCGCCTAAGCGCTCGATGGCAAATGCAAGCTGGATTGCCCATACTGCAGGTGCGAGGCATTTCCACGCCAGGGTTGCAACAGCTTCAAAGGAACACGTTCATGGTTACGGCACTCTTCATCTGTGGCAGATCCCGGATCATTGCCGTGGTGATTGCGGGAATGTTTGCTTCTGTTACGAATCATGCGGCGTCTGCGGATGAACCGAGGCGACGATTTATTGCGGCGGATTCATCGAAAAGCCGAGTGGCAGTGATTGACGAAACCGGCAAGACGGAATGGGAGCACAAGATCGGCCCATTGCATGATCTGCAAGTGCTGCCAGGCGGCAATGTGTTGCTCCAGACTTCATGGACCAATGTCGCTGAGATCAATCCGGCTAACGACGAAGTACTTTGGCAATATGATGCCGGGAAGCGACCGGAGAACGCCGGAAAACGACTGGAGATTCATGCATTTCAGCGACTTGCCGATGGCCGGACGATGGTTGCCGAATCCGGGCCTGGCAACATAATTGAACTCGACAAAGACTTAAAAGTCGTGCATTCAATGGCGTTAAACGTCAGCAAGCCGGACGCTCATCGAGATACTCGACTGGTTCGCAAACTTGAATCCGGCAATTATCTGGTCTGCCATGAAGGGGATGGCCTCGTTCGCGAATATGATTCGAGCGGAAAGACGGTGTGGGAATATGCTGTTCCGCTGTTTGATCGCAAGCCTGCGGGCGGGCACGGTGTGGAAGCGTTCGGCAATCAATGCTTTTCTGCCATTCGACTGGACGGTGGTAACACGCTCATCGGTACCGGAAACGGACACAGCATTTTGGAAGTGACGCCTGCCGCACAGATCATCTGGAGTCTGCATCAAAACGATCTGCCAGGAATTCAATTGGCGTGGGTGACTTCGCTGCAGGTTCTTCCGAGCGGTAACATCCTGATCAACAATTGCCATGCCGGTCCAGACAATCCTCAATTGATTGAAGTCAATCGCGAAAAGAAAGTCGTCTGGTCTTTCAAGGATTTCGATCGCTTCGGTGACTCCTTGACCAATTCGCAAATCCTCGCAGTCGATGGCGTCGCATTACCGCTCGAAGGTCCTGAATTGCGGCGCTAAGGACCGGCGCAGAAATAACTGTCGTCTTTGGGACGTGGGGCACGTTTTTAACGTGCCCGGCACGATGAAATCGTGCCCCACTTATTTCTGTCTCAGTCCTAATGCGACGTCTGGACCGGTCCAGGAACACGGCCGCGTTTTCGCAGGTCGGGTCACCAGGCCCGACCGGATTTTGAACGGGCCTGGAGACCCGTTCTACAGTTTTGTTTCTGGACAGGTACGAAGGGAGTCCTGGTGAAACAGGTAAAACATTTGCTTGGTATGTTTCTTCAGCTGCTGACGCTCAGCATGCTGCCCTTGACTATTTTGTTCCAGTTGTGTTACGGCTTTCAGCTGATCGTGATGCCGATCTTACTTCTGCTGGGAATCACACTTTTCAGCATCGGCACCGCGCTGCGCGAATCGAATTGAATCACAGTCGCAGAGCTACGTCGACGACGTCGCTCCACGACGCGCATGCCTGTCAACACTCGACCGTGTCTGGGGACAATTGGACGTTACGCCAGTCCCCAGGAGTCTGTCTGAATACCGCTTTTGTTGTGAGCGGCAAGGCGCTCGCCGCCGGTTTTGCAGGCGAATTACCCGCGGCGAGCGGTCTGTTGATTTAATACCAACCCGAAGCGCCAGCGAGGCAGAAACGGCTGAATTCCTCGCTGGCGCTTCGGGTTAGTATGACTTTGAGCCTCGATAATCACTAAATCAACAGACCGCTAGCGCCTCGCGGCTGACAAATTTCGAGTATCGGGACAGACTCCTAGCCCTTCTTCACCGCGGGTGCTGACAGTGGATTTTCGGGCCAGGCATGTTTTGGGTAACGGCGTTTGAGTTCTTTTCGGACGGCGGGATAAGTGTTCGCCCAAAAGCTGGCAAGGTCGTCAGTTACTTGTTGAGGTCTCATGTTCGGGGCCAACAAATGCAACAGCACAGGCATGCGACCCCCGGCAATGCGCGGCGTCTGCTTTAATCCAAACACTTCCTGAATCCGAACTGGCAGGACCGGTGGTCGACCAGCCTCATACACCATGCGAATGCGACTGCCGCTGGGGACGGTGATGCGTTCCGGAGCTTCACGTTCAATCGTCTGCACCTGCGCGTAGTCAAGTTTTGATTGCAGCATGGCGAGCCACGGGGCTGCCCTGAGTTCGGAAAACGCGCGTCGTCCCTGACACAGATCACGCAGCACATCCAGCAGCAGCGCGTCGTCGAACAGTGGCAGTGTCAGTTCCGGCATCCAGTCACGGAGACAACGCCCGCGAGCCACAAAGCTGCTGAATTCTTCGTCGTCGTGCGGCATCACAACTTTCAGCTGACTTTGAGCTGCCTCAAACAGGACACCCGCCGCCGCGACCGGATCGACAATCGACGCAGGTGTCTCCTCCAGCACCAGATCATCAAACAAGACACGCCGCCGCGCGACAACCTGCTTCTGCGTCGGATGAAAGAACAATTCATCGCCCACGCAAATCAACGACTCGGGCAGCCATTCACGCAGGACTTCCGAAGCCTGACGCACGGTAGCATCTGATCCCGCTCCGTCAATATCGACGCACAGGAACAGCGGTGATTTCTGAACCGCTGACCGTGGTCCCAGCCGAACACCTCGACCACCAACCATCAGACCTTTATCGCCGGTCGCATCTCGCCGTTTCGCAACTCGATCAGGAAAGCCGGCAACCAAAGCCCGCAAAAGAACCTCATCCGGATCGTCGCAAGTGATCGCACTTTGCTCCGCCGATTGAGGTGCCGACACGGATATATCACCCAGCGCCGATGTCAATTGCTCCGCGACCTGAGTTAACGTCCTGACCGCACCGCGATTGATTTCCCCGCAGAGCGAATGACTCTGTCCTGTGGCCAGGTAATCTTCGACAGCGTGCAGGCGATCCAGCACATCGGACCGCGACCGATGTATGGCAGTTGTTCTGACGATTGTGCTGCTGGCAGGGCGAAGATCACGATGGCTGCGAAGAAACGGGTCGCGCTCAGACAGCACGGCTGCCATGAGTGCGGCTCGGTCAAACGGGCCAAATCGTTGAGCTTCCACCAGCAACCGTGCAATGCGCGGCCCCAGAGGAATTCTTACAAGCCGGCGACCGAGACTGGTAATACCGCGATCATCGATTGCCCCCAACAACTTCAGCAGTTTTTGAGCATGCTCAACGGATGCGGCTGGCGGAATTTCAAACCACGGGAATGCGGCGATATCGGTTTCACCCCAGTCGTAAAGTCGCAGAACTGCAGAGGACAGATCGACGCGATGCAACTCGGCAACTTCGAAATCCGCACGACGGCGTTGAGTTGCTTCTTCCCACAATCGCAGACAAATTCCTGGCTGAGTTCTTCCGGCGCGACCAGCACGCTGGTCCGTCGACGCCTTTGATACGGGCGAAAGTTCCAGACGATCCAGGCCGATATCCGCGTCAAACTGCATCTGGCGAGCCAGACCAGTATCCACAACAGCTGTGACACCTTCGATTGTCACTGACGTTTCGGCGACATTGGTCGATAAAATAACCTTTCGCTGCTCACAGGGAGCCAGTACGCGGTCCTGGTCTTCGGGTGTCATGTCACCAAACAGCGTGAAGACTGCGAGGTTGTGACGCCGGATCAGGGGTTCCAGCTCGCTGCGTGTTCGCATTATTTCACCGACTCCGGGAAGAAACGCGAGCACGTCGCCGCCTGTCTGTTGCAATACCTGTTCGATGCCGTTCTTGACCAGATCCGTGATCTGTTGACGTTCCATTTTACGCAGGTAGCTGATGCGAACCGGATGCAGCCTTCCCTCGCTCTCAATGATCGGGCAATGACCAAGGTAGCGGGCGATTCCGGTCGGATCGAGTGTCGCCGACATCACCACGATTCTGAGCTCCGGACGCACGGTCTGCTGGACTCGCCGCACCATCGCCAGCGCCAGATCGCTGTCAAGGCTTCGCTCGTGAAACTCATCAAAGACAACGACGGAAATCCCATCCAGAAACGGGTCTGCCTGCAATCGCCGCAGCAGCACGCCCTCGGTCACCACCAGAATTCGCGTATCGCGGCTGACGGATTCTTCAAAGCGAACGCGGTAGCCGATCGTCTGACCCACACGTTCCCCGAGTTCAAACGCCATCCGTCGGGCAGCGGTGCGTGCGGCGATCCGGCGCGGTTCCAGCATCACGATCTGCCCGAGCTGCCTGGATAATGTCTGCAGGATCGCCGGTGGCACGCGCGTCGTCTTGCCAGCACCTGCCGGAGCCCGCAGTACGACTGAGTTCGAATCCTGTAACGCGGCAACGATCTGTGGCAGAACGAAATCAATTGGAAGCGGACTGAGCATGCTGAATCTGATCTACTTCCTTGCCGCGAAGAGTACTACATGTCAGACTGTGCCGTCACTTGCTGACCTTAAAGATTCAAATGTTGTATTCCACGTGGTCAAGATTCAGAGTCCTGGCGCGGCAGGCGTCAGCTTGTCCGTACAACAACGAGATACCGAAGGACTCACGCCACTCCGCTCGCCGGACTCATTTCTGGCCGCACGAAGTATAGCTTTCCCTCAATTTTTCGACAGTCCATTTGCTTGATAAGGCCGTATGCGATGAGCCAGCCCTTCGGATCGAACCCTGATTCAAATAATCCGTTTTCACCTCCCGATTCAACTCATCCATTTTCACTGCCTCAGAATCTTCAAAACACTCAACGCCCGGCTTCAAAACCCACGATGGCGACAGTGTTTGGGATCCTGAATCTCGTCTTCGGTGCGATATCGCTGATAGGGCAGGGATTCGGACTCATCAGTATCCTGTTCCTGCGGGAATATTTTGAAAAAATCTCAAAGCAACCCATTCCCATGCCTGGCCCTCTGCAATGGGTTGGAACGGGAATTCAGATTTTGTTGACATTCTGGTTGATCTACAGCGGCATTCGAGTTTTGCGAGGCACAATGGCAGGCCGCAGTGCTCTTATCGCGTACTGTGTCGGATCATTGGTCATTCGCCCGTTCATCGTGGGCATCAACCTGATCGCTCAACACGAACAGCTCCAACAGCAAATGGCGGCTGGAGTTACTCCCCTGTCACCGGCGGCGGTCAGTTTGATCACAATCGGGATTGGTCTGTTTGCACTGGTACTCGCGGAGATCTATGAAGCCGTCGGCTTCTTTGTTATACGATCGAAAAACGTGACCCAGCAGTTCCAGGCATGGGACGAAGTCGTCAATGGCCAACAAAGCAATCAAACCTTCAATTTCAATTGACACGATCCCTTCTATTTCGACTGTCTCATTTTGTTCGTAGTCCCGCCTCCAAGCGGAAATCCACTCTGCTGATCCATAATCATTCATCCCAATTTTCGGCTAAGGACCGTTCGAGAAATAATTGACTGCATCCTCCTCTCCCCTGGAAGGGGAGAGGGCAGGGTGAGGGGTATAAAAAGAGACAGTTATTTCTCGAGCGGTCCTAAAGCCGGGACTACAAGCGAATCTCCCAAAGTCGAACTATGAAGACCATCATCTGCTCATTCATCGTTCTGTTCATCGGAACGATTGCTTTTGCGACCGTTGATGATGTGGCCTTCGCGAAGTGGGAAAAGGACATCGCCGCCATTGAAGCGAAGATTCAATCCGGTGAATCGCCGCAGGGCAGTATTCTGTTCGTGGGAAGTTCCAGTATCCGGCTCTGGAATCTGAAAGAGTCATTCCCGAGGCACGTGACATCAAATCATGGCTTCGGTGGTTCGCAAATGGCGGACAGCGTGCATTTCTTTGAACGCATCGTCGCCCCTGTAAAGCCGTCAGTGATCGTGATTTACGCCGGTGACAACGATCTTGCCCAGAAGAAGTCGCCGCAGACCGTCGCCGAGGACTTCGCCCAGTTCGCAGCAAAAGTGAAGGAACAGCTGCCCGAATGTCGTAAAGTGATTTATGTGGCGATCAAACCCAGCGTCAAACGTTGGGCACTGGCAGACACAATCAAAGCCACAAATCAACTCATCGAGACCAACTGCAAAAAGGATGATCGGCTGCATTTCCTTGACATCTGGACGCCAATGCTCGATGTAAACGGACAGCCTCGACCGGAGCTACTGCTGAAAGACGGTCTGCATATGAATGCGGACGGCTATCAGATCTGGAATAACGCGTTGGAAGCGATTTTGTAGTGCTCTGTCATGCATTCGTTGATGGGTGCGTGCCACTGACTTTGCCAGTGCTCCCCCATTGGTATGAAGCACTGGCAGAGCCAGTGGCACACATCAAGGGGATGTGTGACACAGCACTCGTCACTTGCGTGCGATCGGTTTTGTTGAGTCGATCACCAATGCCGTGACGCCGGACAGGGCAAACACCGCAGTGCAGAACGCGAATAGGGTATTCCATTGCGAGAGAGATGGGGTTTCACCGAGGATTGCGTCGTAAAGTGGGGTGGCGACGGCGGCACCGAAGTTGCCGTGCATATTGGCCCAGCCCATAATTGACGCGGTGTACTTGCCACCGACATCCTGGGAATACGCCCACATCGCCGGGACACCCAGATCACAACTGAAGGTGGCGATACTGAGTCCAAGGATAATCATCCACGGCAGCCAGCGCGAACCGGGATCCGGGACATAGAGCAGACCGAGGATCAGACACAGACCGTAACCGCAGGCGGCTGTGAATCGTGTGGCTGTGACTGGCAGGCATCGACCCCATTTCAGGCCAAAGCGCCGGGCTGCAACGTCGGTCCACCAGCCACCGAAGAGCATCCCGACGATTCCGGCGGCAGTTGGAATGGCGGTCATCACGGCTTGCTCCTGCAGTGGCACTTGATGCACATTCCCCAGATAACGAGGGAGCCATGTCACAACAAACAGCCAGCCAATATTCGTGAAGAACTGTGTCAGCGAGTTTCCCCACAAACTGATGCTGGTCAGCACGGGAATTATGGGAAACCCCAGGCTTTCATTGGTGGACTCATCTGTTTTTTCTGAACGACTTCTTTCATCTGCCTCGTTTGAGCGGGCTGCTTCAATCACTGCATACGGATTACCTGCTCCATGTGATTCATCAACTCCGGATTGTCTATGAGCTTCCCTGACCGGAACGATCCCGGAAACAACCGGGCTGTGGCCCGAGATCAGTTCGCGTTCAGCTTCGTTGCACAGCGGATGATCGCGCGGCGTATTGCGGCAAATCCAGGCAAACACAGAAGCGACAAGAATTCCCACCAGACCATACAGGATGAGAACAGGTCGCCAGTTTGCGGCGAAAGCGATCATGAGGGAGGCAGTCAGGATTGGAGCGAGGACGGCCCCTGATCGACCGCCCATCGCGACGATCGAACTCGCAAGTCCTCGTCGCGCGACAGGAAACCAATGGCGGATCATCCCGGAGCAGACCGGGTACGCACCCGCCTGAGTTGCACCGCACAGAAATCGCAGCAGCAGCAGGATTCCGACCTGCGTGGTCACTCCGAGCAGACCCGTGAACAACGACCATCCAAGGATGTACGCTGTCAACATGACTCGAGGTCCAAATCGATCGCTAAGCCAGCCCGCGGGAACCTGGCACAGAGCATAGGAAATGAAGAATGCGAAAAAGGAATAGCTCACCTGTGTCTGCGTCATCCCGAGATCAACGCGCATCGACTCCGCTGCAATTCCCATGGCATACCTGTCAAGGTACAACAAGCAAGCCACGATTGTCAGTAGTGCGACAACGACGATACGAATAGATGTTGGTCGCATCATGAGGTCACTCCACAGGCTGTCCATTGGCCACGCTTGCAAACGGAAATCGGGACAATGCGTTCCGGTGCGACCCGCGTCTGATGCTCCACATCCATCAGCGGGAAACTTCCGCGTTCTCGTCGCAGCAGGACAATGTCAGCCTGGCGTCCCGCCTGCAACACACCCAGCCGATCCTGAAGTCGCATGGCTGCGGCAGGAGCGGATGTCGTCGCACGAATGATCTGTGCGAGCGGCATGCCAAGATACAGGAACTTGCTCATCGTTGTGGGCAGATCGACGACCGGGCCACGCAGGTTGAATTGATGCAGGTCGGTGCTGATGGTGTCAGGCCAGAAACCGAAATTCTGACAGGCCGGTTCCGCAACTCTCCACACAAACGCTCCGACGCCGTGGCCGACATCGAACAGAACTCCGCGCGCACGGGCCTCAAGCATCGCATCCAGCGGAGCACCGTGGTCGTCGAATCTGTGATCCGGATGCGGATGATAGAGGTGGGTGTAAATGTCGCCGGGACGCAGCGCATTCAGAACAGTTTCCGCTGGAATCCTCGAAGCGATGTGGTGGATCATGCACGGAAGGCCGGTCAACTCCGATGCCTCGAATACCCCATGAAAACCGGCCAGCTCGTTCTTTTCTTCGAAGTTCGCCAATCCCGATGTCAGCCGCACCTTCATTCCGATAATCCGTTCAGGAAAGCGTTTGACGCATTCCACCGCTGACGGAACATGGGCGTGCCGCCCGTCATTCAGGTCGCCCATATATGGCGGAAACTTTGGGTGTCCCTGAATACAGCCAATCATCGAAATGTTCAGCAGAGCGAAGACATCTTCCTGCGCGGCCGGCATGATAAAGCGGGCCATGTTTGCATAAGTCAATGCCCCCGCTGTTCCGGTGTCAAGCATCGTCGTTACGCCGGTTCGCAGGCCAGCTTCAAACGGATCGATTGAATACAGCCCAATGCCGCTGAAGACATGCACATGCAGATCGATCAATCCAGGAGCCACGATCAGGCCATCGGCCTCGACGACCTCTTCACCGTTGGCCATGAGGTTCGGACCGATCTCCTGAATCAGTCCGTCGGCAACACGAAGATCGATGCGTTGTGCCGGACCGCCCGTGCCGTCAAAAACGTCGCCATTTCGAATCAGAGAAGCATTGGGACTCATTGCACGATCCGATCACGGTGAGAGGAGACAACTTGCCGAATGCCGGAGATGATCTCCTCGGCATCACCTGGTTGCAGGCATTGAGCGTACAGGAACGCGCGGTCGGGAGACTGCTCGTCCTCCGCCAGAATGATCTTCTGAGAACGATTCCTGAGTGCCAGCAGGAGATCCCGCACACTCAGGCCCAACGCCGCTGAACCTGATTCAATCTGCAAATTCGGATAGGGTTGACCGTTCATTCCTTGCGCGAGTCGCGTGACGTGCAGTTCCGGGACTTCGCAAATCCCGCGGTAGATCTTTTCAATTGCGGCTTGCCAGTTCTCATGCTCAGCCGCATGGTCTCGCGTGGCGTAGCGCTGCAGTGCCGCCATGACCCCGACAATGGACTCCTTGCTGACTTTCATCGACCGGCCAATTCCGTGTCGCGGCGGTCGTGACAGCCAGCCCGCCGCAATCCAGTGCTGCAGCGACCAAGTTCCCTCCCGCACGTCCATATCGACCATTTGAACCCACGCGCTCCGAATCAGATCTGCTCGACCGCACAGGATTCCGGATGCCTGAGGACCGCCGAGATGCTTGCCGCCGCTGTATGCGACCAGATCCGCGCCGCATTGGCTGAAAGATATGAGGTTCTCCATCGGAGGCAAAGCACAGGCCGCATCGACGATTAACGGAAGCCCATGCTGATGAGCGAGCTCTGTCAGGGCGGTGATGTCGGGCCGCTCGTCCACCCGCAACCACACAAATCCGATGGCCGCCGTCCTCGAAGTGATCGCCCGTTCGATCTGCCGCAGCGCATCGGCCGCTCGATAATCGATCAGTACAAGTTTCGCTCCGGAAAGACGAATCGCGTGGTCATAGTCGAACGGTCCGGGCACCGGGAAAATGATCTCATTACGAGCACAGGCGGAAACATCCGGCAGCTGATCCATTATCTCCGGGCGATTTCCTGCGAGGCACGCGGCGGCAGCCAGCGTCAGCGCCGCACCGGCTCCACAGGTCACCACGCCCGCTTCCGCTCCAGTGCATCGCGCGATGAGTGTACTCGCGGCAGTCAGCAGATCGTCAATTTCGAAATACTGAGCGCTCGCAGCGCTCATAGCGGCGATGACTTCCGGATGCGGGCAACTGCCACTCACGCGGGTCGCATAACCCACCGCGTTGATGATGGGGCGAATGCCGAATTGTTCCAACATGTTGTCTGCTTACACCGCGCGCGGTTGAGGATGGCTCATTCGTTTAACCGCGTGGGCGACGCCCCGCGATTGATATCTCAAATCTCAAATTTCAAATTTCAAATTTCAAATTTCAAATTTCAAATCTCGCGACGTCTCCGCGAAAACGCATTTGCCGGATTGACCACCATCATCCGATGAATCTGTTCATCCGTCACGCTGCGTTCCCGCAGCAACGGCACAAAGACCTTCAGAAGATACTCGTAACCCTTACCGCCGGTGTATTTGAGGTGATTCAGCATGCAGATGTCCTCCGACAGCAGAACCTGATCAACGAATCCCTCGGTGACCAGCGCGGCCACGTTGTCGGCGCGGACAGACTCCGGCTGATAGTCGAGATAGCCGATATTATCGACTTCAAGGTAGACGCCCTTCTCCGCGATCGGCAGCAGATGCTTCACACCGATTCGGTCACCGAGGTGACCGATGATCACGCGCGACAGGTTGGCTCCAAACTCGTCCAGCATGGCGATCTGCTCCATCGCCAGCGTTCCCCAGCGCGTCGTGTGGGTTGAGATCACAACGCCCGTGCGAGCCTGAGCCAGGGCGGCAGCGCGAAAGACGCGTTCCTCCGCAGGCTTGATGTAGTGTCGCCCTGTACCAATCTCTCCGATGAACCCGGCTCGAATACCGGTATCACCGACGCCGATCTCAATCTCCCGCACCAGAATTTCAGCAAGCTCTCGACTCGTCTTTTCCGCCACGATCGGCGGATACCCAAAATCGCGATACCATCCGCAACCCATCACGACATTGATTCCTGTCCGGCGCGAAAACCGAACCAGCCGCTCCGGATCACGTCCAATCTCATCGAGCGTAACATCACAGATTGTCCGCCCGCCGAGTTTAGTGAACTCCAGAATCTCCTGAGCCATCACATCTTCGTCATCAATGACCAGTTGATAGCCATAACTGCTGTAGTGATCCATCGCGTCGAGAAACAAGTGCTCGTGCGGATACGTCACTCCCATTTCTTCTGGCCGGATAATACCATCGACAGTAATCACTTCCCGGGAATTCCAATCGTCACTCACCGTTCATTCTCCAGCTGTGAACATGTCTGTATCGAACTGTCAGGAAAACAATCCCTGCGGCATTGTCGTCGCCCGGTCAATCCAAAATCCAAAATCCAAAAACAAAAATCAAAAATTGCCGCCCGCCCTGGTCGGTGCGCGTTCGTGGTGATCCGAACTCAGGAAACTCGGACGCCTATTCCGGTGGCTTTTTCAGGTTTTCGGCGTGCATCTTTTTCGTCTCCTCCACGACCGCCGACCAATCTGGATGGGTGTGAATGGCGACAAGGTCTTCGTCCTTCTGAAGATGTTCAAAGTCACCCCATTCTGTCGCAATCGTCAGCCGCAGCAGTTCAATTGCTCGATCGCCATAGCGTTGCTGCTGTTCGTCCGATACGTCGGGATTCGCGAGGGCTCGTGAATAGCAGCACGCCCCGTTATACAGGCTGGAGAGGTCTCTGGGGGCAGTCACCACTAACTTCTCAGCGTATTCCAGACCAGCTTCAGTATCGCCCAGACGGATCTGACAGAGGGCAATCATGCTTTCAATATCCATGTTCTCCGGGCACAGGCGATCGCAGAGTTTGAGGTCACGCATGCACTCATCAAAGCGATTCAGATGCATCAACACGGAAGATCGCCGGATGTACATTCGCGGCAGGAAAGGATCCTGTTCGATGCACTCAGTATAGAGTGCGATCGTCTCCTCATTGTCTGCGAGTTCCTCTTCATTCTTGCCCAGCATCATCAGGCGCTGAGCCAGCGGCTGGATGGCCGGAGAACGCCGCCCGGCTTCCAGAATCTGTTGCGATGCCTTGTCTCGCAGGTCTTTGTTCTCGCACCGGGCCACGCGATTCAGACTGCGGCGACATTCCGGATGCGCAAAAACCGCAATCGTTTCAATCAATCGAATCGCGTACATTTTGATCTCAGTCGGGACGTCCTCTGCCGTGCCTGACTCCAGGACAGCTTTCGCCAATTGGGCTGTCAGCATTTCGATCGATTCTTCGGATGCATCAATCGCCAGCAGTTGAATTGTGTCTGAAGCGATCGATCGCGCGATGGAGCGTTCGGCGATGTTCTGTTCGGTCGCGTCCAGAAATGGAGCTTCGATCAGCGTTTGAGCCAGCGGCTTCCAGCGAGGATGATCCAGCATGACCAGATGTCGCAGAGTCTGTTGTCTGGCTGCAGGCGGAAGTGATTGAAAGTCCTCAATGATTTCGTCCAGTTGTCCTGCCGATGCACATCGCAGCATCGCCTGGGCAGAGAGAGGTTGATGCGACAACTCCGGGTCGGACTTCAGATCCTGCAGCAGCATTTCTGTCCATGTGTGCGACGGCAACTGAACGACCGCGCTGCGTACACTGTCGCTGATCTGTTCCGCTCGAATTCGCTGATCAAGACATTCACGAATAATCGCATCATCCGCCGAATCTCCCGCTTCGACCAGCGCCTCAAGCGCGATGTCCTGGAATGCAGGATCGGAGAGCTGCAGTAAATGCTGGCGCAGAACGTATAACGTCCCGGTGTGTCGCTGCTGGCTGAGAAATGCCACGGCGCTTCGCATCAGGCTGTCCTGGCTCGGAGCCGATCGCGGGGGCGGACCAAACGCATCGGATGGCTCGTCACCTGCGGGTTCCAACAATGCGTCTGGATTGTCATTCGCACCGTCGGGAGTCTTCACTGCGACCGCTGACGCCTGTAGTTTCTCTGCCACGTAACTGGCAACCAGCGATGTCCAGCGTTCGCCGTTGAGCTGAATGATTGCGCTCAGAATCTGGTTCTGCATTTCTGGCTTGCTCCTGCCAGCCTGCCACAGTTCCGTCATTGCTGTTTCTGCGGCGGGATCGAGGCTGCCGATGAGTGAGCGCAAGGCAGTGCGAGAGACCTGCGGATGACTGCTCTCACTCAGAATCCGCAATGCCTTTACAGATTTTGAGCCCGGAATCAGACTCAGATAGCCAGCCACTTCGATCTGCAATTCAGCAGATCCCTGCAACGCTTCGTCGATAATCACTTCGGCCTGTTCAGGTGTCAGGCGATCTGCCGCACCTGCCGTCGCCGCACGCCGAATGCCGGGAATTGGATGTCGCAGATCGGCGAGAACCAGGTCCAGGGGAATGTGTCGATAGACAGGAGTCAGCGCGTTGGCAATCGCGGCTTCAGCAGTCGGCAGCACTACGATCGGACGTCGAAACATTCCATACTGCCGGTTGACAGTTTCGGTGAGGCCACCCACCAGAATCTGCTGAAACTGAATCTGCTGACGCGGAAATGGTGGCACGAGGCGGGGCATGAACCGCATATTCGGATCATTCGCAGTCGCGTCGGTTTCGAGCATTGTGCTCAGCCACAAATTGAATTCCTCATGGACCACCGGTGGCTGAGTGCGCGTCGATGACATCAGAATGCGCTCGATCCCTGCAGTCGCAGCAGACTTGAGCACACTGGCAACAGGCCAGATTGAAAGAACATCCAGATTGCGATTCGTCGTGATCTGAAGCAGGCAACCCTCAGGACCCAGGCGACTCTGTTTGAATCCGCTTTGCCTGCGAACTTCCTCGTTAAGATCAATGTCGATTGGTTTTTGATCTGTCGCATCCACGGCAGACGGCTGCCAGCGAAGAATTATTGACGGCTCTTTACCGTCGTACACGATGGAGCCGAATCCAACCCAGCCTTTTGCGGACTGACCGGGTGCAAGTGTGCTGCGCGGGAAACTGGGATGGGCATCGACAGACTCGATTTCTGCGACTTCTCCATTGACCAGCAATTGAAATTGTTCACGCGCCATCGTCTGTGCTGCGTCCGAGGAATTTTCGACGTTCACGGCAATCATCAGCCGCAGCGCAAATGTCTGTGCGTCGCGCCCGACGTTCAACGACGATTCAATCTCAGGTACGGTGACGAGGAGTGTCGAGGCGACGACTTCATCCGGCCTCGCGCCGTCTTGCTCGTCGCACGGAGACGCACACAGATATCCAGGCAGTTCGAGACTTCCCGTCAGAAGTACCGCGATCACTATTCGATTCACAATCCTGCGAAGCATCACTTCACCTCAAATCCCAAACCACGGTCGTTCCGGACGCCTGCTGGATCGAACCAACCTGCGGCATTCGTCCGCACGATCATTCCGACCACAGTCCCCCTGTTTCGCAGCATAACGATCCCGCACGCCGCTGCGAATCGCAGAATGCTAAAACTGCAATTTCTTTAGACATGAATCCACACCTGGCGCTGGTTTTCTTGATACCTCCGGCGGTTGAGGATGGCACAATCGTTCCACCGCGTGGGCAACGCCCCACGCTTTGAATTTTGAATCTCAAATCTCAAATCTCAAATTTCAAATCTCAAATAGAACGATCGCGGCCCTCCCGAGGTAATGGAAAACGGGATCGCCCTGAACCCCAGCGGGCCGGATAAAGATGTGGGTAACGTCACGCCATGAAGGAGGAGGGGCCGCTCAGCTTCCAAAACATGACTCATCGGCAACACGTTGCGACAAGTTAGGACCGGCGGAGAAATAACTGTCGTCTTCCGGGCGTGGGGCACGTTTGTAACGTGCCCGGCACGATGGAATCGTGCCCCACTTAATTTTGCCGCAGTCCTTAGCAGGTGGGCAAAATCTTCTCTCGAAAACAAAACTCTCAACGTTTACTGAGCAGGCAGGCGTCGGAGAGCAGACGTTGTCGCTTAATTGGACACCGCCACTTTGAGAGTCCGACTCGCCATAAGATATTGTTCAGATTTACGTTTCGTCATTCCACCTTCCCTTCTCCCCCGAAATCGGGGGAGAAGGTGGCCGACAGGCCGGATGAGGGGCCTGTCCAGCATGTCAACTTGCGAAAAAAGCGCCCTCACGCCAACCCTCTCCCCCAATTTGTTTGCGACCACACTGCAAAGAAAAACCACGCAATCTCCGCAAACAAATCGGGGGAGAGGGGGGCAAAGTGGCGCTGTCCAATTAAAACGCACGATTTTCGTTGCCAGCCTGTACTGACGCCGGGCTGGATCCTAAAATCCGCCATGGATCCGAAGTGGGAATCCCGGTGCGAAATTTGGTTTGAACAATTGACGGTCGCGCGAGTCGCAGTTGCGGTCGGCGGAAGTAAGGATGAGGTCTTATGCGTAATGGAATTTGGATCGTCTCTCTGACATTTGTGGCGTTGGGAGCGATTGGCTGTGAAGATGCTGAGTATCAGGATTACAAAGAAGCTCCGCTGAGTGAAACGAAAGAGCACGTTCACGACCACGATCACGGTGAAGTTGGCAAGCACGGCGGACATGTCCTGGAAATGGATGATGCCCACGCGCATCATGCCGAACTGGTATTCGACACCGCCTCGCGGGATATCACCGTCTATTTTTATGGAGCCGAAGTCGGAGAAGCGAAGGCCGCTTTGAAGGTGACTCTGGAACTGCATGTCGGTGATGGTCACAAGGATTTCGATTCCAGGCCAATACCCCTGGATGGAGAGACAGACGCGACGGCATCCCGCTGGATTGTCAGTGGTGCCGATCTTCCGGCTGAGATCAAAGGCGAAGAACAGCTTGACGGACATCTCAAAGCAACAATGGACGGTCAGCCATTCTCGTACGAACTCAAACCGCATCATCACGACCACTAGCCAAAAGAACTTCCATCGTGCCTGCAGCCAACATCCAGGCGAAACCTGATTCAACACTGCGAGCGGAAAACCGGTCGCATCGGTCAAGGAGGACCGTGATGCCGATTGTCGCACTGTTCATTGCCTCGGTGGCAGCAGGTGCCGCCCTCCTGCTGCCAAAACCAGCTGCTGAATCTGCCGCTCCACCGGTGACAAAAGCGGTCATGGTCAAAGCATATCCCCACGACCGCACGGCGTTTTGTCAGGGTCTGGTCACGCACGAAGGACGCTTGCTGGAAGGTACAGGTCAGTATCAGAATTCACGCTTGCGATTGGTTGACATCGATACGGGCAGATCCGTGCTCGATCAAAAAAACACGGACGACGTATTTGGCGAAGGCGTCACGATCTGGAAAGACCGTGTGTATCAGCTCACCTGGCGCAACGGTTACATGCTGGTCTACGATGTCAAGACGCTGCAAAGCAAGGGCTATGTGCGATACAGCGACATTGACCCGAAACTTGCTGAAGGCTGGGGAATCACGCACGACGGCCATTCATTGATCCTCAGCGACGGCAGTGCGGATCTGCGTTTTATCAACCCGGAAACCTTCAAGGTGGAGAAGACTATTCGTGTCAAGTCCGGTCTGAAAGCGATCACGAAACTGAACGAACTGGAATTTGCCAACGGTCGGATTCTTGCCAACGTCTGGTACGAAGACCGCATCGCCTGCATCGATCCTGAGTCTGGCAAGGTGACCGAGTGGATTGAAATGTCGCACTTGCGACCACGCGAAGTCAAAAACGATCGCGAAGCCGTGTTGAATGGCATTGCCTGGGACGATCAGGCTCAACGCCTTTTCGTGACCGGAAAAAACTGGCCGACGTTGTATGAAATTGAACTGCGTAAGTAGTCTGCAATCCATGATGAATCATGTCTTCCCTGAGTTGCTCGCTCTTAGAATCTCGTCACTTGACGCTGCGATTGTGGCCGTTTATCTCGCAATCGTGACGGGAATTGGTTTCTGGATCGGACGCGACAATAAGACCGTTTCGGACTACCTGCTGGGTGATCGCAGTCTGCCATGGTGGGCCGTGTTGGGTTCGATTGTCGCTACAGAAACGAGTACAGCCACATTTTTGAGTGTGCCTGGGATTGCTTTTGCTGAAGGTGGCAACCTGCAGTTTCTGCAATTGGCTCTGGGGTTTTGTGTCGGTCGCGTGATCGTCGCCACACATTTGATCCCGCTCTACTTTAAGGGCAAACTTTTCACGGCGTACGAAGTGCTGCATCAGCGATTCGGCGGCATTACGCAAAAGACCGCGTCTCTCATATTTTTGGTGACCCGCAACCTTGGCGACGGCCTGCGGCTGCTGCTGGCCGGAATCGTTGTTGAGAAAGTGGCGGGTGTTGGACTGCCACAGAGCATCATAATTGTCGGTGTTTGCACGATCGCGTACACCTTCGTCGGTGGCATGAAGGCCGTGATCTGGAGTGACTGTATTCAACTGCTGATCTATCTGAGCGGCGGAATTGTGGCGCTGGTGCTCATTGTCCAGATGTTGCCAGGTGGCTGGTTAGAAATGATGAGTTTTGCGAAAGGTCACAACAAACTGGCGTTCTTCGATTCAGGCATTGATGCCTCACGGCCGTATTCCCTGTTCGTCAACTTCACGAAAGCCAATACGTTTCTCGCCGGATTAATCGGCGGTTCCCTGCTGTCACTGGGAACACATGGCACAGATCAGATGATGGTGCAGCGTTATCTGTGTACGGACAGTCAGCGCGGGGCTGCGAAAGCGGTGGTGGTGAGCGGCTTGGTTGTGTTCCTGCAGTTCACGCTGTTTCTGTTTCTTGGTATCGCCCTCGCGGCGTTTTACGACACGCAGCCGAACAGTCCGAAGTTTGCTCGCAGTGATGAAGTATTTGCCACTTTCATCGTCCAGAGGATGCCCGTCGGAATGGTGGGTCTGATGCTGGCAGCAGTCTTTTCCGCAGCCATGTCGACTCTCAGCAGTTCACTCAATTCTTCTGCCGGAGCGGTCGTCAATGACTTTCTGAAAGATGTCGGAACGCCCCGCACGCAGCTTCGGCTCAGTCGCCTGCTGACGCTGGTGTTTGGTGTCCTTCAGATCGGTCTGGCAATTGCGGCCATTCAGCTGGAACGCAGCGTGATCGACAATGCACTGGCGATTGCCGGATTCTCCAGCGGGATTCTGGTGGGCGTTTTCGCACTCGGTGTTCTGACGAAGCGTGTCGGTCAGCTGAGTGCCATGATCGGCATGCTCGAAGGCACATTGGTGCTGTGCATGGTAAAATTCTGGACTCCGATTGCCTGGCCATGGTACGCGCCGATCGGCGCACTTGCCACAATCACCTTCGGACTGATTGCCTCAATCGCGTTTGATTCAAAGCGAGATGCGGCATTGAGCGACGTTCGATAGAATCGGTTTAACAACTTTCAGGAATAGCTATCCTCACAGGAGGGCGACTCCTGTAACTTGACTCTCCGAGTCGAACGCAATTCCCGTAGCTTGACTCTCCGAGTCGAGCGCGATTCCTGTAGCTTGGACATTCATGTCCAAGCTCCTGCCAGAAAGCATCATTCATGGTATCTAAATCCATCCACCTGAAATACCTGCTCTTTCTCCTGCTGTGCTTTCTTCTTTCGGCGAGCGTGCATGCTCAATCGCCACCCGAGATCCCGTTGCTGTCACCCGAAAGTGTCGGCATGGACACCACGCGCCTGAATCGGATCGACGACATCGTGCAGGAAGGGCTGGAACAGGACAAGATGCCGGGCTGTGTCGTGCTGATCGGTCGCCGCGAGGGGATCGCGTTTCGTCGCGTCTATGGGTTTCGCCAGTTGCAGCCGGAAAAAGTCGATATGACAGTTGATACGGTGTTCGATCTGGCGTCACTTACGAAGCCCATCGCGACAGCGACGAGCGTGATGGCGTTGATTCAACAGGGCACACTGGATCCGAATGCCACTGTTGCCACGTATCTGCCAGAGTTCGCTCAGAACGGCAAAGAGACAATTACCATCCGTCATCTGCTGACGCACACAGGCGGACTCATCGCCGACAACTCCATGAGCGACTATGTCGATGGAGCTGATGAGGCGTTTGCCAGGATCTACGGCCTCAAGCCAACAGCCGCCCCCGGTGAGAGTTTCACCTACAGCGACGTCGGTTTTATTGTCCTCGGGCAGGTGGTGAAGGCTGTCAGTGGCAAGGATGTGCATGATTTTTCCCACGAACATATTTTCGAACCGCTGAGAATGACGGAAACCGGTTACTTGCCAAACGATGAACTCAAGGCCCGTTCAGCCGTCACGGAACAGCGGGACGGACACTGGATGCAGGGCGAAGTTCACGATCCGCGAGCCTTCGCATTGAATGGCATCGCTGGCCATGCAGGATTGTTCTCGACGGCCAACGATCTGGCGCGCTATGCCACGATGATGCTTGGCGGCGGGCGGCTTCACGACGTGCAGATCCTGGATGCATCGACGTATAAGCTGATGACTACGGCAGTGGAGATTCCGCGCGGGAGGCGAGCTCTTGGTTGGGATGCAAAGACGGGATATTCTTCGAATCGCAGCGATCTAATGTCATCGCAGGCCTTCGGACATGGCGGGTTTACTGGCACCGGAATCTGGATTGACCCTGTGCAGAATTTGTATGTCATTTTTCTGTCGAACCGAGTTCATCCGGACGGCAAGGGCCTCGTGAATCCACTCATTGGACGCATCGGAACGATCGCAAGTGCGGCGATTGTCCAGACGTTGGTCCGAGAAGCAGCCTCAGCACCGAACATGAATGTGCTCAATGGAATCGATGTTCTGCAGCGAAATGGCTTTACGATGCTCAAGGGCCACAATGTCGGCCTGATCACCAATCAAACGGGACTCAACCGCGACGGCGTCAGCACGATTCGTCTGATTCACGATGCAGACGGTGTCACCCTGAAAACACTCTTCAGCCCCGAACACGGGCTGGAAGGCAAACTTGATATCCCGAAAATCGCGGACCAGCAGGACGCCGCGACGGGCCTGAAAGTCTTCAGTCTGTACGGCGAGACGCGAGTCCCGACCGCCGAGAGTCTGGAAGGAATCGACACGCTGGTCTTTGATATCCAGGACATTGGCTGTCGCTTCTACACGTACGTTTCGACGATGGGAAGCGCGATGCAGGCGGCTGGCGAACATAAAATTCGGTTCGTGGTGTTGGATCGCGTCAACCCGATCAGCGGTGTCGATGTGCAGGGACCGGTACTGGACGAAGGCGACGAATCCTTTGTGGGTTTCCATTCCCTGCCCGTGCGCCACGGCATGACGACCGGTGAACTGGCTGCGATGATTCGCGCGGAGCTGAAGCTGGATGTGGACCTGGAAATTGTTCCAGTCGATGGCTGGACGAGAAATCAAATGTTTGATCAGACAGGACTCGTCTGGACCAATCCTTCGCCCAACATGCGCAGCCTGACTCAAGCGATACTGTATCCGGGTGTGGGACTGATTGAGATGACCAATGTCTCTGTGGGGCGCGGAACGGACACACCGTTTGAAGTCGTCGGCGCGCCGTGGATCGATGCTCCCGGATTCGCCGCACATCTGAACAATGCCGGGCTGGTCGGAGTTCGATTCGTGCCAGTCCGATTTGTTCCAACTTCGTCAAAATACTCCACGGAAACGTGCAACGGCGTAAATATTATTGTCACGGATCGAGCCAGATTCCACCCGCTTTCCACTGGCATCCAGCTCATGTGCAGCCTGAAAGCATTGCACAGCGATGAGTGGGACAGGCAGAATCTCAATCGACTTCTCTGCAGCCAGAAGACAATCGAAGCGATTGAGGCTGGCCATAGCGTGAATGAAATCGAACCACTCTGGGCTGAAGAGCTGGCTCGATTTCTGAACCGCCGTCGCAGGTTTCTGCGATACGAATGATCGCCGCAGATTCCTCCCTTGACCGCATCTGGAGCCACGCCGGTTGGGAAGCCTCCAGGGTTGGGATTTTCGTTTAGCGGCAAGGCGCGGGCGCAGGCAGATCGTGGCAACGTCGTCTGCGGGCTGCTGTTACACGATTAAAACGATAATCCCTGCGGTCGCTGGCGCACATTGGGGGGGGGAGAGGCGACAAACTGGAACTTCCAATCTACACTCCACCGCATCAAAGGGTTGCATAATTGCGGCAGTGGGCGATCTGGAAAAAATACATGTCGAATCTTGAATATGATGTGATTATCGGGCTGGAAGTTCATACCCAGCTTAAGACCCGATCGAAACTGTTTTGTGGATGCTCCACGGCGTTCCGACCGAATGATCCAAACACACAAACATGTCCGGTCTGTCTGGGGCTTCCCGGTTCGCTGCCGGTGATGAATCGTCATGCCTTTGAGCTATCGTTGACGACGGCTCTCGCACTGAACTGCGAAATCGCGCCGTGGACGCGCTGGGATCGCAAGCAGTATTACTATCCCGACCTGCCGAAGGCGTATCAAATCAGCCAGTACGACGTGCCCTTCAGCAGCAAAGGCTGGCTCGATATCGCTGCTGATGATCCGACACAACCAGCGCGACGAATCCGGATTACGCGGGCGCATCTGGAAGAAGACGCAGGCAAAAACGTCCACGACGAAAGTGGACGCGGAGCGGAGAGTCGAGTCGATCTCAATCGAGCAGGCACGCCGCTGCTCGAGATTGTCAGCGAACCGGATTTGCGATCTGCGTCTGAAGCACGCCGGTATCTGGAGAATCTGCGTTCCCTGCTGCTGTTTATTGAAGTATCTGACTGCAACATGCAGGAAGGCAGTCTGCGGTGCGATGCGAACGTGAATCTGCACATTCACAACGCGGACGGCAGTCGCTCAGCCACGCCGATTGTCGAACTGAAGAACATGAACAGCTTTCGCAACGTCGAACTGGCCGTGGAATACGAAGTGCGCCGTCAGGCTGTGCAATGGCAAAAGACCGGACAGAAAATCGGCGAAGCTCCTAAGCAAACGCGAGGCTGGGATGCAGAACGCAGCGTCACTTTCGCGCAGCGGGAAAAAGAAGAATCATCAGACTATCGCTACTTCCCGGACCCGGATCTGTTTCCCGTCACAACCACGATTGAACAGATCGCAGCAATCCGTACGTCTCTGCCGGAAACGCCGACGGCGCGGCGCGAACGGTTTCAAACTCACCTGGGTTTGAGCGAATATGATGCATCGGTAATTCTGGATCAGGGACCGGAACTCACGGGATGGTTCGAGCAGGTCTCGCAATTCTGCGGTGACGGAAAAACAGCCGCGAACTGGGTGACTCAGGACATTCTCCGCGACCTGAACGCCGACAGCCTGACGATCGATCAGTTCCCGATTACGGCTGAGATCCTCGGCACGCTGCTGAAATGTATCACGTCCGAACGCATCACGACGAAGAGCGCACGGGATATTTACGCGGCACTGAAAGAGGCGGCGGCCAGTGATCAGACGATTCAGATATCGGATGTTGACAGGCTGATCAGTCTACGCGGTCTTGAGATTGTGCGCGATACAGCAGCGCTGGATGCGGCGATCGCAGCGGCCATTGCTGCGAAGCCGGACGCTGTGAGCGATTTTCGCTCAGGAAAACAGAATGCTGTCGGCCCGCTCATCGGGATGATTATGAAGCAAGTGGCAGGCGCAGACCCGAAACAGGTTCGCGATCTGCTGATTGCAGCAATCAAGGACTGAGACAGAAAAATGTGGGGCACGATTCCATCGTGCCGAGCACGTTAAAAACGTGCTCCACGTCCGGAAGGCGACAGTTATTTCTGCTCCGGTCCCAGGTGATACTACAGAAATGTGTTTTTTTGTGCTCATATGTAGGATGGACATTCATGTCCGTCGGTCCCGGGATATCTTCCTGCTGTCACAAAACAGGCGATGCAAATGATCATAGCGAAGCTGAATTCCACACGAACCGCGTACGTCACCGCCCTCGCGGCGTTGGTTCTTGCATCAACAATCTCTACCGCCGAGGACCAGATCACGTTCAATCGCGACGTGCGTCCGATCCTGTCCGATAAATGCTTTTTCTGTCACGGGCCGGACAGCGCTAAACGAGAAGCAGACCTGCGACTGGATGTGCGCGACGTCGCGGTGTCTTCGGGGGCAATTGTTCCCGACCGGCCCGATGAAAGTGAGATGCTGCGCCGCATTCTGAGCCACGATCCGGACGTACAAATGCCGCCCGCAAAGGCAAAGCTGGCGAAGCTCACAGAACCAGAAATTGCGACGTTGCGACGGTGGATTGAACAGGGTGCTGAATACGAAGGGCACTGGGCGTTTCTGTCGCTTTTAAAGACGGCTTTGGGAACTCATCCAGCCAGCGATGTGTCTCCCCGCATTGACGAAGTCGTCGCGGCTGGTCTCGCCGCCCGCAGCCTGCCGATGCAGCCTGAAGCCAATCGAAATACGCTCATCCGACGCATGAGTTTTGACATCACCGGTTTGCCACCCACGTCTGCCGAAGTCAGTGCGTTCGTCGAAGATCAGTCACCGGATGCCGTGGAGAAGCTGGTGGATCGCCTGCTCGCATCACCCGCATACGGCGAAAAAATGGCAGTCGATTGGCTGGATACAGCACGCTACGCGGACAGTTTCGGGTTTCAGGTCGATCGGCCATGGGACATGTGGCCCTGGCGCGACTGGGTGATCAAGGCGTACAATGACAACATGCCGTTCGATGACTTCATCACCTCGCAACTCGCTGGTGATCTGCTGCCGCACGCGACTGACGAACAGATTCTGGCCACGGCGTTCAACCGCCTCAATCAACAGGAATCCGAAGGCGGCAGTGTGGAAGAAGAGTACCGCGTTGAATACGTCTGCGACCGCGTGCAGACATTCTCGACCACTTTTCTGGGGTTGACATTCGAATGTGCCCGCTGCCATGATCACAAATTCGACCCGCTCACTCACAAAGAGTATTACCAGTTCTTCGCCATGTTTCAGAACATCGACGAAGCCGGATTGTATTCGTACTTCACCACATCACCGCCCACACCGGCACTCACGATGCAGGATACGTCGTCGCTTCAGAAGCTGACGGGACTTCGCCTGGCAGTCTCCAATCTCGAGACTGATGGCGAAGAACTTCGACGAAGCCGCGAGCCCGAGTTTGCGTCATGGCTGAATTCACCCGATCGAAACGAGAAGACTCCATTGTCGTTGCCGGAACTGGGCCGTTTTCAGTTCGAAACGCTCGAAGGTGACAAGCTGGCGAATTCCCTGGCGGCTGACAAGCCTGCCGTGCTGAAAGGCGAAAACAGACTCGCTCCCGGACGTGACGGTAACGCAGTCGAATTCACCGGTGATGACTCGATTGATCTGCCGTTTGGAAACTTCAAACGCGAGGAATCGTTCACGGTATCGCTGTGGCTGAAAACACCGGACGTGAAGCAACGGGCTGTCGTCTTTCACCGTTCCCGAGCCTGGACCGATGCGGCAAGTCGCGGATATGAACTTCTGATCGAAGACGGACGACTGAAATGGTCGCTGATTCACTTTTGGCCGGGAAATGCCGCGTCAATCTCCGCGAAGTCACCTCTCCCGCTGAATGAATGGGTGCATGTCGTCGTGTCATCCGACGGCAGCAGCCGCGCGGCAGGATTGAGCGTCAGCATCAATGGTGCGACAACCGATGTGGAAATCGTGAAAGACAATCTGTCTCGCGAAATCACGGGCGGTGGTGGCGACAATATAGCCCTCGGGGAGCGCTTTCGGGATCGAGGCTTCAAAGGCGGAATGGTCGATGATTTCCGCGTCTTTTCAAGACGACTGAGCGACCTCGAAGCACTGGCCACGTTCGATGAAGCCGCCGCAAGCAATGTCGCTAGGTTACCTGCCCATCAACTGAGCAACACGCAGCGTGCAACTCTCTTTGACCATTTCCTGATGACAGCCGACGACGCCTGGATGCAACATTTGGCCGCATTGCAGGCAGCGCGCGGAGCACTCGCGCAGTTCAATGATGGTCTGAAGGAAATCATGGTCATGCGCGAGCTACCGGAACCGAAAAAGGCGTACGTGCTGTATCGCGGTGAGTACACTCAGAGACGTGAAGAAGTCTTCGCCGGAACGCCGGCAGCGTTGTCGCCGTTTCCCGAAAATTCCCCTAAGAACCGATTGGGATTGGCAACATGGCTGACGGATCCAGGACACCCGCTGACCGCGCGTGTGACGGTCAATCGAGTCTGGCAGAGTCTGTTTGGACGTGGCCTGGTGAAGACGGCAGAAGATTTCGGCAGTCAGGGAAGTCGCCCGTTGTATCCGGAGGTGTTGGATTCTCTGGCGCTACAGTTGATCGAATCAAACTGGGATATGAAACGACTTGTACGCTCGATCGTCCTGTCGAAAACATACCGTCAACGCAGCATCGCCGACGATAGGACAATGGCCGACGATCCGGACAACGAATGGCTGGCGCGCGGACCACGTTTTCGGTTGCCTGCGGAAATGATTCGAGACAATGCACTGGCTGCTGCGGGACTATTGAATCGCACAACCGGCGGTCCCCCCGTCAATCCTTACGAAATGGCAGAAGCATTCAAACCGGCTGCTCCCAGCAACGGCGACGATGTCTATCGCCGGAGCATCTACACGAACTGGCGTCGCACCGGTCCGCCCCCCGCGATGGTTGCCTTCGACGCCCCGCGCCGGGCCGTTTGTGCCGCGAAACGCGAACGGACCGATTCGCCCTTGCAGTCCCTGATCCTGCTCAACGGGATTCAGTACGTTGAAGCCGCCCGAGTGCTCGGCGAATCACTGCACCGCGATGCATCAGGCAATGTCGAATCGATGATTGAGCAAGGTTGCCTGCGATGTCTCAGCCGCCTGCCTGATGAACGCGAAACAGAGATCCTGACACTGTTGTACAATGAACAGCTGGAACATTTCCGCAGTCACCCGACCGACGCCGATGAGTTGCTCAAAATCGGCCAGTTCCCCCACGACACTAACATCACCCCCATCGAGACCGCCGCCGCCACGATACTGGCTCAGGCACTGCTCAATCACGACGAATGTGTGATGAAGCGATAAGTACCACATCGAGCTTTCCTGCATAAATCCATGATTGCTTCTCTCTTGGACGCGGATAAGATCCTCCAGGCGGATGCGTCAGGCTGACTTCCCCTGTCGGCTCCAAGTTTCAGTTGACTCGTGGCGTTACGGTAATATTCAAAACTCGCACCAGTGACCGCTTGCGGCGAAATTCGAGTTTTGATAAATTCAGATTCCAGTTTTGAATATCCCAAATCCCAGAGGGGCGTGTTACCCCAAACTGAGTCTGGGCTACTGGAATGTTCGTTGCTACAAGGCACACACATGACGATCGACTTTGTGATGACCTACCCTTGCTTCTCCCCGATGCGAACTGAATCGCAGCCGTGGACGTTCACGACTGAAGGTGATCAGGCCGTAGCCGTCGTGACCGACGAGCAC
>CAMAVB010000059.1 GCA_945861465.1 Candidatus Kuenenia stuttgartensis | reverse complement strand
GGGGGCTTTGTTCGCACATTGTCAGGCCCGCCGACCCCCTCATCCGGCCTGTCGGCCACCTTCTCCCCCGATTTCGGGGGAGAAGGAACTTCGCGAAACGGTTTTGTTCAAACGTGGAAGAAAACCCGGATAAATCAACCGGCTCAAATACCACGACTTTTGCGCAGCCCAGGGTGGGACCAGCGGAGCGCAGGCCCACCAGATTGACTGAATGGTGGGCCGGCGCTGGCGCTTGTCCCACCCGACATAATGCATAGGTTCATCGCGTCGTTTTACTTTTGCACTGCGAGTTGTTGCAATAGGGCAATTACAATTCCACCACTGGAGATTTTTCCCATGCTATTTCGACTTCAATTCACTTTGGCATTTCTGTTGTTGACATTCGTGACGGGTTGCTCGGACAGATCAGGCACGAGCACGCCATCCGGCACCAGCGAGGTCAAGCCTCCGACCACCGTGACAACGAAAGGCGCAATTGGTTTTTCAACCCTCACACTGACCAATCCATTTTTCAAAATTATCGCCGACACGATGACTGAAGAAGCACGGAAGCATGGCTACGAAGTCGTGGTGGTCTCCGCTGATCAGGACGTCAATCGGCAGACAACACAGATCGAAGAGTTCATTGTCAAGGGCGTGTCGGCCATTGTGCTCAACCCCTGCGATTCCAGGGCAATCGGCACAGCGATTCGCAAAGCCAACGATGCCGGAATCCCGGTCTTCACCAACGACATCAAATACGACGGCACCGAAGGACGCGTCGAATGTCATATCGCGACCGACAACTTTCAGGGAGGACGGCTGGCCGGTGAAGCGATGGTCAAGCTGATCGGTGAATCCGGCGGCAAGGTCGCTGTGCTGCATTATCCGGATGTCGAATCGTGCCAGTTGCGTGTGAAAGGATTTACCGAAGTGATTGATGCCCACAATGCCAAGGACGGAACGGCAAAGATCGAGATCGTTGTGACGCTTAATGGCCAGGGAGCTCGTGAGGCGGGCTTTGCTGTCGCCAAAGATGCCATTGAATCCCATCCGGATCTGGTGGCTGTGTTTGCAATCAATGATCTGTCCGCTATCGGAGCGCGCTCAGCGTTGGAGGCCGCAGGGAAGGCGGAACAGGTTCGCATTATCGGCTTCGACGGTACTCTCGAAGGCAAGCAGGCAATTTTGGCAGGAAAGATTGTATGCGATCCGATACAATTTCCTGACAAAATGGGCCAGACCACGATCGAAATGATCGTCAAGTACTTCGACGGTGAGAAACCTCCGGCAGAAATCCTGATCCCGTCCAACCTGTACTATCAGGAAGACGCCATGAAAGATCCCGAACTGGCGACACCTGCGAAGTAATATATTTTGATCATGAATCGTGAGGGGAGATGTCGGGTTGTCGTTAGGCGATTCCCGTACCTTGGACATTCATGTCCGAGATATTCGCCATGCATCGTCGCATCGTCGAACGACTGTCAATGCACAATAACGTTCGGTTCGATTGTGTTTCACGGCCACGCGACGGACATGAATGTCCATCCTGCTTAGATCGCTCGGCTATCGATCCGCCTGACGCGCGTCCGCAATCTGGTCAATTGAAACGGCACCGTGCGTAATCATTGAACCATCGATATCGGTCCCGACAAGTACCAGCATTCCACGCAGGCTTTGGCGGGCGTCAGGGTATCCGCTGAGCCTTGAACCATCGTGCAGGTCCACATCCATCAGATGCGTTTCATGCACGCCCGGGAGATCGGGATGCACGATCGCCGGAAATCGCTCCCAGGCCCATGTCCACAGCGTGGCATTGACGTCGGCTCGCCCGGCAATGTCGAACCATTCCTGTTCTGCCTTTCGCAGATCCTGCTGTGACGCCTGTTGACACCAGACGCGCAGTACCTGTTCAATCCAGCTACGCCGTGCTGCGGCCAGTTGCTCAAAGGTTTTGCATGATGCTGTGTCGGTCGAACGGGGAGCAGTGGGTTGAGTCATATGGCTACGGTCGGATCGTTCTTATTTCAAATTTCAAATTTCAAATCTCAAATACGAAGTTTCAGAAAGGGCAATCGCGGCCCGCTGGGCACGCGGTTAAACGAGCCAATGCCAACCGCGTGCGGTATAGCACCCGGTTCTCCACGCCATTCGGAGTGAACCGGACGCTAATCCGTACCGGCTGATAGAAGAAACACATTAACCCATCGGCAGACGGCAGCAGTGAGGACTGCACGGCCCGGCCTCAGGCGGTGGGCAGGATGAAGCCATGGACAATGCGCTTCCGGACGAGACTCGACCTGCTGCGGCGCTCATGAGTTTTTCCATTTTCTTTGAACCGCATTTCGGACAGGCAGGCTTCTCCGCGCGGCCCACGAGCAATTCTGTGTTGCAGGAACATGCTTCACACTGGAATTCAAACAGCGGCATTTTTATTCAGTCCTTTAAACATTAACTTTGAAATTCGGCGATTGACTTAAGAACGTCATCGGGTTTTCCAGCGTCACTTTATCAATCAGAGACATCGGATGGCCGCGACGCGACATTTCCACTCGAGCCTTCGGAACGGCCAGCGGATCACTGCAACCCCAGTCCCCGGCGGAATTCATCCAGATGCGTTCAGATCCGTACATCTCGATGACATCCGTCGCTCGCTGAGGTGTCATTTTGGTATCCGGGTAGAGCGTCATTCCGGCCCAGAACCCACGATCCAGCACCTCGCCCACAGTATGCTCTTCGACATGGTCAATCAGAATCCGCCCTGCATCAATTCTGCTGGCACTGAGTGCATCCATGATCAGCCGCGTCCCCTTGCGCTTGTCCTCAAGATGCGGCGTATGCACAAGCACAAGCTGGTTGTGCGTTTCGGCGAGTGCGATCTGCTCTTCCAGAATAATGAGTTCATTCCTGGTGTTTTTGTTGAGTCCGATCTCGCCGATGCCCAACACTGTATCGCATTTCAGAAAATCGGGAATGATCGAGATCACTTCCCGAGCAAATCCGGGATCGTCGGCTTCCTTCGGGTTGATGCACAGCCACGTAAAATGTTGAATGCCGAACAACGCAGCGCGACGCGGTTCATATTCGGTCAGCTGCCGGAAGTAGTCGGCAAACCCCTGAGCACTGGAACGGTCAAATCCCGCCCAGAACGCTGGCTCCGTCACGGCGATACAACCGGACTGCGCCATACGCTGATAGTCGTCGGTTGTACGCGACACCATGTGAATATGCGGATCGATATAACGCATCGTTGCCCTGATTTCCTGTTGCTTGCAGTCGCGTAAAACCCGATGGAGTAGACTTAAGTCGTAGGCCGGACCAAGCGAAGCGCAGTTCCGGCAATTGGCCGACCTGCCGGAACGGCGCTCCGCTTGGTCCGGCCTACTGATTCAACGCCAATCCGTTGGTTTGACAAAGCGCTAACCGCCTGTGTTTTTCCGTTTTTTCAGGAACAGTTACCGGTGGCTAGCGCCATTCCGCTCGCCAAGTCCACGCCATTGCGAACTTTATACTGGCGGCAGCATACCAAATCCACACGCTGTAAAGAACCAAGTGGCCTGCGTTTGAGCCACGAATGTGGCGGCAGGTTGTAGCCACGGGCGCGAGCCCGTGGTTATAGAAATCCAGGTGATTTTTAGTCCTGAAAGGACGACACGTGACAAACCCATCGCAACTTCTGTCGTCCCTTCGGGACTTCCGACGCTCCGTCATCGCTTACCACGGGCTCGCGCCCGTGGCTACATCCTGTCGTCCCTTCGGGACTGAATCACAATCCGAGAAATCACGTGGATTGCTGCCTTACTCTTCGCTCTTGAGCGAATCAGGATTCAGTGTGGGTTCCAGGATTTCAATGTCGGCGTAGAGTTTTAGAAGTTCTTCTGCTCGCAGAACATTGATTTTTGCGACTGCGAGACGGGATTCAGTCGTCTGAAGGTCGCCTTTCGGAATTGCTCCTTTTTCCACGAGTTGCTGCATTCGGTTTTGCTCCACCGTCAATGAATCAAGGGCCAGTTTGGCTTCCTCCAGATCCAGACGCAGGAGCCGCAGCTTCGATTGATAAGCCGACCATGCGAGTTTCCAATCTTGTTGAACTGTGTCGAGCTGCGATTGCATCGAGCTGACGATTCTGCTTCTCGAATCGACCAATGCCTGCCTCTGTGCCTCTGTCATTTCTGGAGTCGCAATTCCTTCGGACTGCAGTTGTTCCAGCGGCCTTGACCACTGTTCGCCACGCTGTTCGTTCACCTTTTTGTTTCTCAGTAGGTTCGTCACAGATTCCATTTTTCCTCGCAAATCCTTAGCGATCTCCGCCGGTTGCGGCCACTGAAATCGACTATCATTGTTCGCTTGATGAGGTGCCAAACCGCCGAGACCACCGTACCGATGTTCCGCAGGACCAGGCAGGCCGATTGTGGTACCTGTTGCAGGCAATTCCGGACTCGCGATGGGTGTTGTCTTTTCGCCATCTCCCGGTCCGGTCAGCTTTCCATTCGAAGCAAGCATCTCATCAACTCGCTGCTGGATGATGGCCTCGCGGTTCTTTTCACGGGCATCGAGATTTGCCTCGATCAACTGCAGTTTGAGTTGCATCCTTTGAGCTTCCAGGCGTTGCAATTGCTGACGCAGGTCGAAAGCCTGTTCGACGACTCCTCGAAGTGCCTGTTCACGACTATCTCGAACTCCGTCATTTGAGTTTGCAACGTCAGAGCCTTTGTTGACGTTCGCCTCGAGAGACTGCTGTTCTTTTCGAAGTTCGGCAATGCGACGATCAATGTCTGGAAGGGCCGTACCAAAAGAAGGCTGTACAGGAGTGTGTTCTTCAACGGTTGCTTCACCATTGTGCAGGATCTCGGTGAGTTTTTGCCGCGCCTCTTCAAGCAGACTCTGGCGTTCTGCGTGTATCGCCTGAGATCCAGAGCCTGTGGACTGGAGACGAATCCCTCGCGCTTTGTAGCGTGGCATCGAGTTTAGCCACTCATTGAATGGCACAAACGCTTGAATCATGGACATTGTGCTTCCACCAACCTCAGTTGTCGCTGGCTTCAACTCGGGATCCGTCGGTGACGTCCAACGACCCTTCGCGGCTGCAAACGTGTAAAGATGTCCGTTGTCTTCAATGTGAACAAGGTCGCCAGAAACACTCGGCTGTGCAGCAGAATCTTTGCTCAGGGCGATGACATCCCACCAGCCTTTGCCGCCACTGAAGGCAGCGATCGAATCGCCAATGCGAACGGCAGCCACATCGTCGGACACAATCGGAACAATGCTGTCTGGTTTGTCAATCCTGAGTACTTCCCATTCGCCGAGCGTGTTACTGAATCCCCGAAGTTCGTCGTTGTTTTCTGACCAGGTAATGATGATCGACCCGCCTTGTACGACTCGGTTGGTTTGAACCTGTTTGTCAAGAGCGCCCGGCTCATCCGGTGAAAAAGGGTCCAGTGGAGTTTCGGCAGTGCTTTCGGCAGTGCTTTCGGCAGTGTTACCGCCAGCAGTTCCGTCACCTTGCCAGGCTTGAAGAGAACTTGCTGTGAGGACCAGCCATGCGGCGATGATCGGTTTGTTCAAGAGAATGTTCATATTGGGTTCTCAGGATGAGTAGTGGGTAGAACTATTGTAGCCGTCTCGCTCCGCCGAGACGAAGCCTTGTTCTTACACGTTGGTGATGATTCGGAGTGGTTTAGTCATGGGCCAGCCTGGGCTGTGTGACAAATTGAAGTTTCGTAGATCTTTCCAGAATTCAAGGACGCCATTTTTGTTCCAGACGACAGTTAGATTTCAACGGCATCCCTTCCGTCGAGCTTGCCTCGGCGGAGGGAACAACTGGCGGCTACATCGGCAAGAAACTGGATTGCGCCGCGCTCCGCTTCGGGCTTGTCCCGGTGGACGCAACGACTCGAATCGCTGATTCCGCCGGGGCAAGCCCGAAGCGGAGATCCAGGTTTGTTGAGTCGCGATTTTTTGTAGCCTCCAGTTGTTTGCCCCGCCCGGATAAACCGGACGGAAGCAGAACAAAACTCCCATAAGCAACTAATTTCCCTCTTGCTATTTGTCACACAGCCGTGGGCCAGATTCAGGGCTCATCACGCGGAGCGTGATGGCTACTTTGTTTCCTCAAACAATGATTCAACTTCGGTGCCGAGTTGTTCAAGGTCCTGATCAGTACCGTCATCCCATGGGATTGTATTCTCGGGATTCAACGGTTCGGTGATTTTGGTTGTTTCCGAATCGGAGTTGATTGATTTGTTTGGCGGTGGCTCGGGCCACTTAATGACTATTAGAACAGCAGCAACTACACCAATGACGACGCTGGCTCGTAAAAGCCATGCTCTCCTGAATCGCAGCACCCCCTTTTGCGGACGCAGTTCCCGCACAATCTGCGGCAAACGAAAAACATCCGGTTGCTGCACATGAGCGACACATTCTTCCAGAATCTGCGCGATTTGTTCCACAGACTCGAACCGGTCAGCAGCGGACTTGGTTAACAGCTTCATCACAACGGCATCGAACCACGTCGGCACTTCAGGATTCAGTTCCCGCATCGGTCGCGGCTGATCGTCGGTGACTCGACGCAAGATGCCGTAAGTTGATTCTGCTCGAAACGGCGGTCGTCCGGTGGACATCGCGTATAAGACGCTGCCGAGGCTGAACATGTCGCTGCGTGTGTCTACGGCGTCGCCGCGTGCTTGTTCGGGCGACATATAATGCGGCGTGCCAGCGATCAGACCACTGCGAGTCAGCGTGGCGTCATCGACGGCTCGAGCCAGACCGAAGTCAGTCAACATGACTCGTTCTACACCCGGCTCCAGCAAGATATTGGCGGGCTTCACGTCGCGATGCACAAGTCCCTGTGCATGGGCGGCGGCGAGTCCTCGTGCCACCTGCAGACTAATTCGCAACACATCCAGAATCGGCAGTGAGCCTTCTCGGTCGAGCCGGTCCTGCAATGATTCGCAGTCCACATATGGCATCACCAGATATGGCAGTTGCCCGCTGGAATCCACGTGCAAAATCGGCATGACGTTTGGATGCACGATGGCGGCCGTCGCGCGGGCTTCACGAGCAAACCGCTTACGAGCCGCAACAACTGAGGCCAGATGCGGGGCCATGACTTTGACCGCGACCAGGCGATTCAGTTCGTCCTGAAATCCCTTGAGCACAATCCCATGGGCTCCCTGGCCGATAAATTGACGGATCTCGATGTTGCCGAGTCGTCCGAGCGACTCCTTGTTCTGTGACGGTTGCAGAAAATCGACGATGAAGTCGCTCGGCTTAAGTCTTGAGCCATCGTTGAACTCACCATCAGCGTCTGCCCCGGAGATCGGCAACTGTGGGATAAGCGTAGATCCGCTATGCGGTGCGACCGCATGTTCGCCGCTGGTTTCGTCGCGCAGCACTTTGCCGACATGGTTCCAGCTTGCGGCGTCACTGGCCAATGCCTCCAACTGCTGCCGACAGGCATCACAATCGCTGAGATGCGCGGCCAGCTGCTCTTCCTGTTGCTCCGACAACTGATCGTTCAGCGATCGCTGCAGCAGTGTGGCGTTACATGGGGAGGAAATGGGAGTCATAGGATTTCAGATTTGAAATTTGAGATTTGAGATTTCAAATTTGCGATTCACTGGTCATTCGGATTTGGACATTGGTCATTTTCCACTTCGGCGACTTTCTTTTTGATCCTGGCCATGATTCGGCTGCGTGACATGTAGATGCTGCCGGGAGAGACGTCGAGTTCCAAAGCGACGTCGTCCACAGACCGTTCTTCAATCACTGTTGCCCAAAAAGCCCGCCAACTGGTCTCAAGGAATTCGTGACGCACCTGCTCAGCGGCCCAGACGATGAGTTCATGCTGATACCGACGCACATGCTGTTCGTCTGGCTTGTCTTCTACGTTCTGCAACTGAGCCACGAGATCACTTCCGCCAATTCCGCCTGCCTGCTTCCGTTCGCGCGACATAAACCGAATCACCACGTTCCGCGACACGGTACTCAGCCAGCGCCGGAATGAGGCCGCATTGCCATCATCTTTCCAGCCGCCGATCGACCGTGCGATCGTCAGCAGAATCTGCTGCGTGATATCCGGCACATGCCGCTCGGGAACGCCCTGCCGCCGAACCAGTTGATTGAGAAATCCCTCATAGGCACAGACGAAATCCCGCCAGGCGAGTTCGTTTTGCTCGCTTTTCAGCCTGACGATCAGGCTTTGTCGGGTTTCAAGAGGCGACATGGACGATTCCTTTGGCTGTTGAGTACCTTGGGTTCCTGGTTTCTCACGCATGGTCGGAAAAGTTTCAACAGATTTCTGTAGGATGGACAATCTTGTCCGTCGCCCACATTACACGTTTGGCCAGGTTTTGAATTTGTAGGGTGTGACAAGCGGCAGCGCCGGCACACCATGTCTGTGATGCGGTGTGCCGGCGCGTTGCTTGTCACACCCTACAAGTGCGACTCGGACAAGAATGTCCAGGCTACGGAATATAACCCTTGATCATCATGTGCCGGTCGCCTGACATTGTCACGTCCAGATTCAGTGCCGCAGCCTTCAACTGTTCGCGGATTTCCTCCGGCGTAAACGCAGCGAGCAGTGAATTATAAAAGTCGGTCTTCAGGACTTCCGCTTCGTTGGCAGCGACGGTTTGAACGATCTCTTGCGCGGCCTCAGGGGAATCCGGACGCCGCAGATCCATCACGCAGATGAAGCCGCCGGGCTTGATGAGTCGCCGAGCTTCGTGCCACAGCACCATCGGGTCGGGCAGGTGGTGCAGGAAGTCTTTGGACAGCACGGCATCGAAATGGCCAACAGGCAACGGCAATCCAGGCACATAGCCCTGCAAGGCGCTGATTGACATCGACAGTCCGCATTCTGCGATGGCTTGCTGAGCCAGTTCGATCATGGCCGGTGAACCATCGACGGCCGTGATCTTCAGCGATGGACAGGCTCGTGCCAGGCGAATCATCACATCGCCCGGCCCACAGCCCAGGTCCAGAACCTCCGTTGCATCAGCTGGAATCCGCTCCCGGACAATATCGACGAACGCCTGATTGGAGACGCCAAAATCTGCCGACGCATAGGCATGACATTGTACGTCGTCTGTCATGAGTTCCGGTTCTGGTATTCGTTGCATGTGGATTCTTTTTGAAAAGATGGTTCAGGTTTCGGGCGCTTCGCCCGCAATCGAAACAAGTGAGCAGATTTCGCTGAAATCTGCTGTGCCGACTTCGGCGAAGTCGGCCTACATTGACATTTGGCTATTGGTTCCTGTCCCCTTTTCCAAGCCTTGACAGAGCAGAAACGGGCAAGCGACAACAGACGTTGAGGGCATGCGGTATCAGGCGAACTGTGATGCGATGCTGCTCGTCTTCGGGCTGGATGAAGGGTTCTCCGTCGAGGTGTACGACCAGTGGACCATCCGACTCCAGAGTCATGGTCTGACAGCGAAAACTTCGGATGCCCGGATGCACCGGGATCACGCCCCGAATCAGGCCTGGCAGATATCGAAGAATCGACACGACACTTAAGTCACTCACATGCAGACAATCAAACCAGCCGTCATCGATTTTCGCCGGAGGAGCGACGACAAAACCACCACCTTCACGATGTCCAAGCGCCACGAAGAGACACATTGTTCTGAATGAGTCGCGGATATCATCGAGCATTATGACTGTGTTCAGGATACGACGGCGACGGGCGACAGCTTTCAGTGTTGCCATGCCGTATTTCATCATTCCGCGGAATCGGCGGATCGATCTTGCCTCAAGGGCAATTTCGCCGCTCAGGCCCAGTCCCAGCGTATTCACGAAAAACTGTCGGCGTCCATTTGCGTCACAGACTTCTCCGACATCCACGCGGCTGGATTCCCCTGATTGCAGGAACTCCAGTGCGTCCTGCCATTTCCGAGGGATTCCGCAGGCGGCAGCATAATCGTTGCCGGATCCCAGTGGCAACAGGCCGAGGCGAACGTGTTGATTCCCCGACAGCAGGATTCCGTTGGCGATTTCATGGATGGTGCCATCGCCGCCTGCTGCCACAATGGTCTCATAGTCGGCGCGCGCCGCATCAAAGGCAAGTCGTTCCGCATGTCCGCCTTCTTTGGTTTCGACAAACTCGGTATCGCCTGAGAGCCGATGTCGAATCTCAGATTGCAGGCGACCTGTGCGACCCTGAGCTGCTGTGGAATTCATGATCACAAGCGTCTTGTGCATACAGATTGATGCCGAAGGAAACGGGCGCTGCGTTCGGCGAGCGGGGGACGTCAGTCCCCTGATTTTTGCAGTGTCCACGCGGTCAATCAGGGGATTGACATCCCCCGCTCGCCAGAGAAATACATCAATTCCGACCGCTCGCATTATAGTCGCGTCCGACTGATTCTGTTACTGCCGCGTCCGTCATGTCAACAACGACCGACGGCTTCGCCTGAGAAACAAAGGGAAGATGAACTGTCGAAAGTAGCCGAGTGGCAGCCGCCGACCGCCTGCCAAACCATACGCTTTGGGCCATGCGTCGGGCAGGTAGTAAGTGCCAAAGACGCGGTCGATCAGTGACAGGTGAACAGAAAAATTGCGATCGATCGCTTCCGGAGCCGAACTGTGATGCCAGTGGTGAAATGCCGGAGTCGCAATCAGCCATCGAATCGGTCGGAACTCCCACGACACATTGGCATGAATAAACGTAGCCTGAATCACCACCCAGACGACATACGCATACAACGCTGGTCCTGAAAAACCCATGACGTAGATGGGGATGTAAGTCGTCGCACGAGTTGTGATGGCATCCACCAAGTGCAGTCGAGATCCTGCGATCCAGTCCATGACTTCGGCAGAATGGTGGATCGCATGGAAACGCCACAGGAATGGAATCGTGTGAAACGCGCGATGCACCCAATATTGCGTCAGGTCAGAAATCAACAGCACACACGCAAACTGGACGACAAACGGCAAACCGGTGACGAACTGCTGAATGGCCGAAATCCGAGCCCAGTCGAAGAAGACCATCGCAGGCTTCATCGTCATCAGGGTCGTAAACTGCACCATAAACGTTGTGACAAAAAAGTACGTCAGATCGGTCCTCCAGCCATAACGAAACACTGGCTGCTCCGGGTGCTTCGCGAAGAGTCGTTCCAGCGGGATATACATAGCGGAGTATCCCATGAGGTTCAGCAGGAACCAGTCCAGCCCCAGAAACGGCCCATCGGTCATCTCACCGTCAATCTTCACTGACGCGCCACCAAGCAGTGTGGCCAGCAATGTCTGTGTGATGCCGGCGAGACCCAGTGCTTTGTTGTAACGCAGGCAGACACTAATTGTGCCCAGCAGAAAACTGGCCACCAGCACAAGATGCAACAGCGCGCGAATGTACGGAAGGGGGTAATGCTCCCGAAGCGCGGGCATTGTCAGGTACTCGGGAAAGTGGAAACAAACGACCGCACCGAGTCCAATGAATCCCAGCAGCGCGGACAGGACACCGCTGATCCAGCCGTGTCCAAATGCCGTCGGCTGCGAGGTCTCAAGTGACACGTGAGGCCGCGTTGGTGATGCGGCTTTGACTTTGTTGGAATCAGCCATCGATGCTTTCTGCCTCCAACGCAGCATAATACTTCTGATCATCATGGCGAGGCTGAAGTCCGGTGAGTCGCGTGACGATTCTCTCCAGCCGCGGAAAGAAATTGATCGCCGTCAGCAGAGGATTGCACCATCCCAATGCGATGCAGTAATTGTCGATATGCGGAGCCTTATGATGCTGCAGATGTGCCCTCCGGCTGAGAATCAGTCGGCTCGACTGCAGCCAGCGAATGATGGTCGGCGGATTCTTCATGTGAGCCCACTGGTGAACCTGATTCGTCGGCAGACCCGTCGCGCACAATGAGACCACATAGACGGCAAGGGCAGCTGGCCACGGATCGGTCGTTGAAATCCAGAAGACCGCGATCAGAAGCGGAATGACAATGGCCGCAACGTCACCGTTGGTGTCCAGGACGTTGCGGCGCAGAAAATCATCCGGATTGACATGGTGAACTCGGAACGGCTTCAGCAGTCGCTGACCCAGAATCGGCATGGTGTCGCTGAACCACGTATCTGCAATCCAGTGAATGATTCCGGAAAGGAAATCTGCCGTGACGAATCCCGCCAGCATCACCAGCGGCATCCAGGGAAAACGCAGGCCGATCGACAATGTCAGACTGATAAAATGAAATGCGATCAGGGTCAGCGCCGTGCTGATCCAGACGGCCTCCAGCAGTCGCCGAGGCCAAAAAATCTCATCATGGTGCGGGAGCAGCTCAGATGCATTGGCAGTGAGGTGCCGATCCGATTTCAGCATTTTGCGGAATCTTGTACGATTTGATGTGAATTATTCCTTTGGCCTTCGCTCTCGTTTAACCGCCTGCCCAGCGGGCCGCGCTTGTTCAATTTGAGATTTCGTATTTGAAATTTGAAATTTGAAATTTGAAATTTGAAATTTGAAGCGCGGGGCGATGCCCACGCGGTTAAACGAATGTGACACCTTCAGCCGCGTGATACAGGTTATCGTGCAATCTGGACAGCCGCCAGCCATGACATGAAACACACTGTCTTCGCCATCCAGATTCGATCATAATCGCCCGCGACGACTAACGAACCTGCCGCTTATTCTCCACCCGACACACATCGAGGGCCAATTATGGATCACTCCCATTTTCTCTCCGAGCATGGTGAACTTACTCGTCGGTTCTTTCTGCGAGCTGGCGCGTGGGGGCTTGCGGCATCTCAGCTCACGGTGAATGCCGTGGCGGATGAGTCGGCCAGGGCCGCGCAAAAGAAACATGTCAAACCGGATAAAGGTGGTGTGCGGCCTGATCCGTATTTCACTCCGTCAGAGGACTTTCGTGACGTGTCGCGCGGCAAACCGTTACCGCATTCGCTGCCAGACGAGAAGAAAGCCGAAGTGGGGCTGACGCGGGAAACGTGGCGACTGGAAGTGATCTCTGACCTCGACAATCCGGCGAAGATCGGCAAACCGCTGACTGAGGTCGATGGAACGGCGTTCGATTTCGCAGCCTTGCTGAAGCTTGGTGAAACACAAGCCGTGCGATTTCCAAAAGTCATGACATGCCTGAATCTGGGTTGCCCGCTCGGGATGGGATTGTGGGAAGGAGTGCCGCTGCGTGAAGTCATCTGGCTGACGAAACCGCGCGAAGATCTGCGGCGGGTTTTCTATTACGGCTATCACAATGACGATCCTGCTCAGATGTTTCGCAGCTCGCTGCCGATCGGGCGAGTCCTGGAAGATCCGTTCGATCTGCCGCCCGTGATTCTGTGTTACAAGCTGAACGGTGAGTGGCTGGATTCCGAACGTGGCGGTCCGGTGCGCGTCGTTGTGCCGGAGGCCTACGGCTTCAAATCGATCAAGTGGCTGTCGCATGTCGTGTTGACCAATCTGGCTCATGCGAATGATACATATGCCGAACAGAACAACGACGTCGATAGCCCCCTGAAGACGTTCGCCGCCACAATCACAATCCCAAAGGAGGTAAAGGCTGGTGAAGCGATCACGGTTTCGGGATATGCTCAGGTGGGTATTTCAGGGCTGTCGAAAGTTCAGGTGTCGCTGGAGTCGAACGCTACCGAGCGACCGGAGAATGATCCGCATTTCACGACCGCTCCGTGGGTCGATGCCGAATTATTACCGGCTCCTCTAAACTGGACGGCCTTGAGCGACGGCAGGGTCCCGGAGCAGACTCATGGCTTCGATGGTGCCGGTGTTCCGAAGACCTGGCCACTGCGACTCACAAACGCTCATTGGGCGGCAGTCATCCCAGGCCTGCCCGCCGGTGAGTACACCTTCCGCTGTCGCACGATTGACGAACACGGTCACGCTCAGCCCATGCCACGACCATTCCGAAAGTCGGGCCATGCCGCGATCGAATCGATCGGGATTACCGTGGCAGATTGAGTTTGTGATTTTGTAGGGTGTGACAAGCGCTAGCGCCGGCACACCATGTCTGTGATTCGGTGTGACAAGCGCCAACGCTCTGTCAGCAATGGATTGATGTATTGTGTGCCACTGGCTTTGCCAGTGCGCCGCATTTGCAGGAAGCACTGGCAGAGCCAGTGGCACACATCAATACACGAAGGTCTGGATGGAATATCGAATGTCGAACAAGGAACTCTGAATGATGAAGGGAAGACAGGGCACTTCGACGTTCGGTGTTCCCTGTTCGGTGTTCCTTGTTCGGTGTTTGGTGTTCGACATTGACAAAGCGATAGCTCAGGCACACCATGTCTGTGATGCGGTGTGCCTGCCCGTTGCTTGTCACACCCTACAGGGTACGCAGCCGCCCATGAATATCGATCGTACCGTCCTCCGGTGACATTGCCAGATCCTGAGCCGCTTCAATTGACGAGATCAACAGCGGGCCGTACAGGTGCGGAAACAGGTCCCCATCGCGCGATGGTTCCCACTTCAGTGATTCGCCGAGCGAATCAGCATCGATTGCCAGCAGCATCAGATCCGTCTGTCCGGCGTAGTGTTTGCGAACCGTGCCTTCAAGCTGAGATGCCGTTGAGAAATGAATGAACCCGTCGCGCCGATCATGCGCTGATCCGTTCCAGGATGTGAGCGTTCGAATCTCTTCCCAGACCGATCTCGAACAAACTTTGTAGATCATCATCGATCCGGACTTTCAACGTCAGCTGAAAAACTGGCCACGGCCGGTGGCTTCGAAGGCATTTCGAAAATGCTGTATCTGTGGCTCGCCCCGCTCGTCCGGCCACAGAATGGAAACAACGTCAAACCGCGCGGGTTGCTCCAATCGACCGTGTTTCTTGAGCCACGCCAGCGCGATGCGGGTGAGTTTCTCCTGCTTGCGCAGATCGACCGCTTCAAACGGTTGACCATCATTGGTTGAGGTACGCGTTTTGACTTCTATAAAAACAATCGTCTTGCCGTCCTGCGCGATAATATCCACTTCGCCATAAAGGTTGCGGTACTGCTTCGCGACGATCCGAAACCGCTGTTTCTTCAAATACCTGACAGCCGCCCGTTCACCGCGATCCCCCAGCAAGAGCCGAAACAGGTTTTTCATAAACTGTCTCCGACGGACGGACGTGTTCCCACGTCCAACGGCGTAGTTTGAATGAGCGGAATGGCGGTATTGCAGTGTCAAGACTTGATTTTGGGGTTGGCCGGACCAAGCGGAGCGGAGTTCCGACACTTGGCCAGCCTGCCGGAACGGCGCTGCGCTTGGTCCGGCCTACAGATTCAGTCCTAATTTGTTGGTTGGACAAAGTGCTAGCGACGTGCCCTTTATGAGTAAGAGCTAATACACAGCGCAGCGAAAAAGCGACAGCCGGAGGAACCCGAAGTTCAGGCTGTCGCCATTCGTAGATCAAGAAGCGGGGTCAGGCTGATAAGCTCTGAAGCGGTCTGGCCTCAGGACTCATTTACCTGCATCGCTGACCTGGACTTCCCACGGCTTTGCCTTGCGTTCTTTCAGGCGAGCCGCTTTGCCTGTGCGTTCACGCAGATAGAACAGTTTCGCGCGGCGAACGCGGGCGTGGCGTTTGATTTCGATATGTGAAATCTTTGGGGAGTTGACAGGGAACTTACGTTCCACCCCTTCACCCTGCACAATGCGTCGGACCGTGAACAATTCACGTGTTCCTGAGCCGTTGCGAGCGATGACAACACCGCTGAAAATCTGGATGCGTTCCTTCGTGCCTTCCAGAATTCGAGTATGGACATCAACGGTATCGCCGACCGCAAACTGCAGCTGTTGCTCGCGCAGGCTGGATTTTTCGACAATATCTAAAAGTTTGTTACGCATGAATTGGGTTCCTTTTTCTCAACACACTTCAGAACTATTCAATCTGAATTGCAGCCGCATCGGAGCGTTGCAGCAGATCCCGGCGGCGTTCCGCTGTTCTCTGCATGCTCTGATCCTGCTGCCATTCGGATATTTTCTTATGATCACCACTGATCAGCACATCCGGTACTGTCATGCCGCGAAACTCACGAGGCCTCGTGAACTGCGGATGTTCCAGTAATCCTGACTGACTGAACGAATCGTATCGACTGCTGGTTTCGTCACCCAGCACACCGGGAATAAGCCGGATCACGGTGTCGATAATCAGCATGGCGGGCACTTCTCCACCATTGCAGATAAAGTCTCCCACCGAAATCTCAGTTGGCTGCAACCCCTGGCGTATCCGGTCGTCAAAACCTTCGTATCGCCCACAGAGTAACAGCAGTCGAGACTCCTGAGAGAGTTCCTCAACCAGTCTCTGATCCATTTTTCGACCCTGAGGGGTCATCATCAGTAAACGACCGGGAGCATTTCCCTGTGCCTGCACAGCTTCGACACAGTCGAACACCGGCTGACACATCAGCAACATCCCCGGACCACCACCAAACGGCTTGTCGTCCACCTGCCTTCGAACTCCAGGAGCAAACTCCCGGAAATTATGCCGCCGGATATCCACCAGCCCGCGCTCAATCGCGAGTTTCAGGTGCCCCTGTCCGAGATAGCTTTCGAACATCTCCGGAAACAGGGTCAGGATATCAAACCGCATGACACTATTCCGCAGCAGCAGCTTCCACAGGTTCGGCTGAAGCTTCTGCCACAGGGGCCACTTCCTTGACCTTTGGGGCGAGTTGCGGAGGAGGTGCCTGGGCTTTGCCGAACTTATTCATCTTTACCTTGCGGATAAGAGCGTTCACCTTTTCGCTCGGCTGAGCACCCACCGACATCCAGTAATCGACGCGTTCCATGTTCAACTTAACGCGCGCGGCTTTGTCCTGAACCATCGGATCGTAAAATCCGACTTCTTCAATTGCCTTGCCGTCACGCTGGACGCGCGAGTCCATCACGCAAATCCGGAAGAACGCGCGGTGCTTCCGTCCCATCTTTTTCATTCGAATTCGAACTGCCATTGGTACTCCTGAACTGACAAAAATAAATGACCATTTTTTCGTGAGCGGCTCGGCACTAGCCTAATGGTACTTGCTTTACCTTCAATGTAGCAGGCCCACGCCGTGTGCCGTCCGCTATTTCCAGCGATTCCAACGGCTGCGGCACTTGGAAAGTGCCTGCTACTTTTCTAAACCAAGTGCCATCAGACGCTAGCCGCCGGTTCTTCTGTTCTGTTCTGTTCTGCAACAGTTACCGGTGGCTAGCGACTTTCCGCTCAATTATCTAAACGCCTTATCGCTTACGATTTCGCTTCTTCGCCTTTTGTGCTTCTTTCTTTTGCTTCTTCTTCTTGTCGCGAGCCTCATCTTTGTCGAGCGGCCCACGCTGGCTTCTCATCTTTTTTTCGATCAACTCCGCACCCGGATTCATGAAACCACCGTCTGCCAGACCCTTTACGGTCTTCATCCGGTCACGCATCCCCATGTTCGACATCCCCTGCATCATCTTTCCCATCACGGAAAAGTCTTTGAGCAGCTTGTTCACATCCGCAGCCTGAACTCCGCTGCCCTTCGCAATTCGATGACGACGACTACGATCGATCGTGTCCGGGTTTTGACGTTCTTTGAGCGTCATCGAATTGATGATCCCCTCAATCCGCCGCATATCGTCTTCAGGGTTCATCTCACCCAATTGATCAACGACAGCCCCCATGCCTGGAATCATTTTCATGATATCCCGCATAGAACCCAGCTTTTTGATCTGTCGCATCTGCGTGCGAAAGTCATCCAGGGTAAACTTACCCTGCTGCATCTTCTCCTGCTGACGCAGCATGTCCTCTTCATCGAATTCCTTCTGAGCTTTTTCGAACAGCGACACAATGTCGCCCATGCCCAGAATTCTTCCGGCCATCCGGTCAGGATGGAATTCTTCCAGTCGGTCGAGCTGTTCGCCGACCCCGATGAATTTGATCGGTACCCCAGTGACAGCTTTAACACTTAATGCGGCCCCGCCGCGCGTGTCACCGTCCAGCTTGGTGAGGATGACCCCGTCCAGTTCCAACGCTTCGTTAAAGGCCTTCGCACTGTTGACGGCGTCCTGACCGGTCATCGCATCACAGACCAGTAATGCCTGGTCCGGCGCGACGCTGCTGTCGATCTGTTGCAGCTCTTTCATCAACGCCGCATCGACGTGCAATCGACCGGCAGTGTCGAGGATTACAACTTTCGCGCCGACGCGCTTCGCTTCTTTGACCCCGTTGCGACAGACCTGGACAGGATTGCTGGTCTTAGGGTCTTCGGCGTATACCGGACAACCCACCTGGCTCCCGATGACCTTCAGCTGCTCAATCGCCGCCGGACGCTGCAAGTCAGCCGCAACGAGAAACGGAGAATGACCGGCTTCCTTCAAACGGCGGGCCAGCTTGCCGCAGGTTGTCGTCTTGCCAGACCCCTGCAGACCACACATCATAATTATGCTGACGCCGTCACGCTTTAAGGCCAGCGAATGATCAACCGGCCCCATCAGATCGATCAACTGCTGATGCACGATCCCGACGATCTGTTCTTCGGGGCGCAGTGATTTCAGAACCTTTTCGCCAATCGCCAGTTCAGTCACGTTCTTTACAAAGTCTGTCACGACATCGTATGCAACGTCGGCCTCCAGCAGCGCCTTGCGAACCTGCTGCATGCCGTCGCGGATGTTGCCTTCGGTAATCTTTCCGGTTCCCCGGAAAGCCGAGAAGGCTTTACCCAGACTTTGTGAAATGGTTTCAAACACGACGAACGAATACTCTTCGGGAAAGTGGGCGGAAAGACTGACATTGAATCCGGCAATTGCCATGCGGAAAAGAACATAAGTCCATGCCATACATGGACTTACGCAATTCGCCAGCGCGCGAGAATTGAGACATTAGACTGGGCGCGCACAAAAAGCCGGGAAAATCGAAACGGGGATCATATCGCCACCCCAGTTCACTGACAAGCCGTTCGTCCTGTTTGCCCACGTTTGGAGCGATTTCGAGACGCAGTGGTTCTTCGGACTCCGCAATATAAATCCGACAAATCGTGGCGACACGCCGCCAATGCTGTGTCAAGATTTGATTTGGTGGCGGGCCGGACCAATCCGGATTTTTTTTTCGATCATGGAAAAACAGCCGATTTCCTGGAGGTCGATCGGATTGCCGGAGGCATGTTCGACGCTAGGATATGTCGGATCCCAATTGGTTCCTTGGATAGTTTGTAGAGATTTATGACGGTCGCCAGCCAAAATGCTTCGTCTGATGCGCTGACAAGACTCCGAATTCCGCGAGGTGATGCGGTGCCTCGTCGGTCGTTTTTTGGACGATTGCTTCGATTCCTGTTTTTTGTGATTCTGGTGGCCGTCCTGTTGGCAGGTGGAGCGTTCCTTGCTCAAACCAACGGCTGGCTTCCGAACATGGACCGCATGCTGGAGTCCGTCCGACCAAAGCCTGAGGTACGAGTTTCGATTGTCAGTGTCGAAACAGGACGCTCGGCAGACGCCACTGTCGTCGCCACTGGTTATGTCAAATCGCGGCAACAGGCTCGGATTGGCGCGCGGGCTACGGGGCGGATTGAGCAGGTCAATGTCGAAGAAGGCAGCAAGGTCAAAGCTCAAGATGTTCTGGCGATGCTGGAACACGCAGATCTGGATGCATCCCTGGCTGCAGTCAAAGCCACGGCCGCTCGATCCCGCAGTGAGTTGCTGGAGCAGGATGTGGAAATTCGGCGGACTCAGAAAATACTCGAACGGTCGCAAAGATCTTTCGCCGCAAAAACGATCTCCGCTGCCGAATTTGAGGCAGACGAGTTTCAGCATCAAGCCGCCGTGGCTCGCAAGACTTCCCTGGAAGCGGCTCTTGAGCTGGCCGAGGCCCGCGTTAAGGAGGCGGAGCAGCTTGTGGAAAATATGTTTGTACGTGCTCCGTTTGCGGGGACTGTGATTTCGAAAGATGCGGAATTGGGTGAATCGATCATGCCAGGCGGAATGGGAGAAGCTTCGGGACGTGGTTCTGTCGTCACCATTGCGGACCTCGATCATCTGGAAGTGGATTGTGATGTCAAGGAAGATTTTATCAGTCGCGTCACTGCCGGACAGCAGTCTGAAGTGGCCGTTGATGCAGTGCCTGATCGCCGATACCAGGGCAAAGTTCGCAAGATCATTCCGATGGGTGACCGGGCTCGGGCAACGGTCAAGGTGCTCGTTGAGATTCTGGACGCGGACGATCGTCTGTTTCCGGACATGAGCAGTACTGTTTACTTTCTGGGGTCAGCGACCGACGAGCAGAACCAAAACGAGAAGCCGCGAATCTTCTGCCCGAATGACGCCCTGTACGATGAGGGCGGCAAGAGATTTGTCTGGATCGTCTCCAGCGACGATCGACTTAAGGAGGTGATTGTGGAGGTTGGTGAAGAAAAGGAAGATCGCACCGAAATCCTGAAGGGGCTGGGCGGCGGTGAGAAAGTCGTTGTCAGTCCTCCGAAAGAATTCAAAGAAGGGATGCTGGTGAAGACGGCCCAGTAGCGGGCATCGATTGTTCGCATTTGCGATTTGCGATTTGCGATTTGAGATTTGAGATTTGAGATTTGAGATTTGAGATACGAGATACGAGATACGAGATACGAGATACGAGATACGAGATACGAGATACGAGATACGAAGCGCGGGGCGTTGCCCACGCGGTTAAAAGATTGTGCCATCCTCAACCGCGTGATGTCTAACAGGTGTGTTCCGCTGACGCTGCATACACCCTGCTTCAAACATCCGGCGTGTGATACACACTGAAGAATTGTCAACACGGGAGCTATTGAGTGTCCAACCTGAATGCGGATGAAACCGTCGTCGTCGTGCGAGATGTGTGCAAGGAATTCCACCGTGATCAGCTCACGATTCCCGTCCTGAGCGGAATCAATCTGGAATTGTCAACAGGAGACTATTTGGCGCTGATGGGGCCTTCGGGCTCCGGCAAGACGACCCTGCTGAATCTGATTGCGGGGCTGGATCGACCGACTTCGGGTGACGTAATCGTCTGCGGTCAGAACCTTGGCCAATCTTCTGAAGGCGAGTTGTCCAAATGGCGTTCGCGGCACGTGGGCTTCATTTTTCAGATGTACAATCTGATCCCGGTGCTGACCGCGTATGAAAATGTCGAACTGCCGCTGACGCTGACGTCGTTGTCTCGACGTGACCGCGATGACCACGTCAAGGCTGCACTGGAAGTGGTCGGGCTGCAGGACCGGATGGATCACTATCCGCGGCAACTGTCGGGAGGTCAGGAACAACGCGTCGCGATTGCCCGGGCGATCGTGACAGACCCGACACTGCTTGTCGCCGACGAACCTACCGGCGACCTGGACGCAAAGTCTGCGGCCGAAATTCTGGACTTGATGCACCGACTCAATACGGAGAAGGAGTTTCGCAAGACGATCGTCATGGTCACGCATGATCCGAACGCAGCGGATCGGGCAAGGCGTATTCTGCATCTGGAAAAGGGTCTGCTGGTTTCCGAAGTCACCGACAACCGAACAAGGGCAACTGTGCAGTGAAGACATTCAAATACATCTGGCGAAACATCCGCCGAAATCCGATTCGCAGCCTCCTGACGATCATGTCTGTTGGTTTCAGCCTGGCGCTGATGACGGTGCTGTATGGTTTTCTGGAATCTCAGGAAACTAGGAAAAACAGTGCGGCCCAGGCAAACAGAATTGTCGTCATGAACATTCAGGGATTCAGCGGGCGACTTCCGATATCGTGTGTCGATGAAGTTCGATCGACAAAATTCGTTGCGGCAGCTGTCCCATTCGCATGGTTCGGAGGTTCCTATCAGGATGAACAAATGCCGTTCGCTCAGTTTGCCACAGATCCGGAATCTGTATTTGATGTGTGGCCAGAGTACACGATCCCGCCGGAGCAGCTTGAGGCGTTCAAAACGAATCGACAGGGATGCGTGCTGGATCGACGTATTGCCGAACGGCGTGGCTGGAAAGTCGGCGATCGAGTCCCATTGAAGGGCGCGATCTATCCGTTTGACCTGGACCTTGAGATCAGCGGGATCTTTGATTCACCGAAAAACACAGATTCGCTCTACTTCCACTGGGATTATCTGAACGAGGGATTGAGACAGCAGGACTACGCGAACATCGACAACTCCGGAACGATCTTCGCCCGTATCTCCAGTCCAGACTCCATTCCCACCGTCATCAAATCCATCGACGACAAGTATGGCAGTTCTGACACGCCGACTCGAAGTCAGACGGAGGCCGCCTTTTTTCAGATGTTCGTGGATATGCTGGGCAATGTGCAGGTGCTGATTCGCAACATCGGACTGGCAGTTGTCTTTTCACTTTCGCTGGTGACTGCAAACTCCATGGCAATGGCGATGCGGGAACGCGTGACAGAGATTGCGGTGCTCAAGGCGATCGGCTTTCCACGATCGAGAGTACTCTTTATGGTCCTCGGAGAAGCCTGCACCATCGCGATGCTGGGAGGATTTCTCGGTGTCGGGATGGGATGTCTGTTTCTGCAGGGCATGAACCGTCTGATGCCGCAGTTCTTCCCGTTTACAGTCATGGAAATGCTGGGCCCGTGGATCGGCTATGGCCTGATCGCTGCCGCAGTTCTGGGACTCATCAGCGGCATTGTGCCGGCGATTCGAGCCGCTCAGATGTCCGTCATTGATGGTCTTCGACGCATTGCCTGATATTCCTCTGAGTGAAGTCACTGAGTCATGATTCCTGCCAAATACAATCTTCGCAATCTCCGCGTGCGCTGGATGACAACGCTGCTGACCGTGGTCAGTACAGGGCTGGTTGTCTGGGCCTCCGTCCTGTGCTTTGGACTGACGGACGGCCTGCAATACGCATTGAAAGTCACCGGGCATGAACTCGACCTGATCGTGCTGAGGAAAGGTGCCACCGACGAGATCGGCAGCGGCATCGAACAGAAAGTGGCTCGCGAAGTTGCGTCGCTGCCGGGTATCGCAAAAGATGAACAAGGGCAGCCTCAATGCAGCGTGGAGTTTGTCACAATTCTGACAAAGCCGCGTCGCAACAACGGCGGTACTGTCAATCTGATTGTGCGCGGACTGGAAAGTGTCGGTCGCACTTTGAGACCCGGCTTCCGGATCGTCGCGGGACGTGACATTGAGCCCGGAAAATTCGAAGCCATGACCAGCCGAAGTATGGCAGCCCGATTTGAAAACCTGGCAATCGGCGAGAAAATTGAAGTGAATCGCCAGTACTTTGAGGTCGTGGGTTATTACGAAGCCGCCGGAAGTGCGGCAGAGTCAGAGGTCTGGACGGACCTGCGAGACCTCACGATCGCTCGAAAAACGCCGGCCGCCGTCAGTGCCGTTTGTCTGCGCGCGGAATCGCCCGAACAGCGGGATGCCCTGGTGGCGCTCCTGGCAGATGACAAACGGTTTCAACTGAATGCCATCCGCGAAACAAAGTATTTTGAAGATCAGATGAACCAGGCCAATGCCGTCCAGTACATCGGTTATATCATTGCCGGCTTCCTGATTTTTGGAGCCATGTTCGCGGCGGCCAACACGATGTACGCCGCCGTGGCAAGTCGTGCTCGCGAAATCGGAACGCTGCGCGCTTTGGGCTTCCCCCAAGGCAGCATCCTGTTGTCATTTCTCTTCGAATCGGTCGTCCTGTGTTCTCTTGGCGGTCTGATCGGATGTCTGGCAACTCTGCCATTCAATGGACTCTCGACGGGCACTTCCAATCAGTTCAGCGAAATCACATTCTCATTCCGCTTCGGCCCGCGCGTTCTCGCGCAAGGCGTGATGCTTGCCCTCGTCATGGGCCTGCTCGGCGGAATCCTGCCTGCCATCCGCGCCGTACGTTTGAACATCATCACGGCACTGCGGGAACGTTGAATGCCCGTTGCTCGAATTAATGCCAGCTGCTGACCGCAGGAGATCGCAGATGAGCACGCTCAAACGACTACTCAAGCTGCAGAAATGCATGAAGCAATTCGATGCTCTTTCCGAATTGTCTTTGAGCGTGCCGGGATTTTTGAAGTTCCTGGCCGTTCACTGCGGAATGGTCTGTCTGCCAGCCAAAGTCCGGGTCAAACCCGGTTCCCGTTCGGGGTTCTTTTTCTAGCACCTTGCGGACTCGGTCGATACACAGGCTGCGATTGCCGCAAATCACATAGCCAACCATGATTCCGAAGGAGTGACCGGCACTGTACTTGCCGGATGCAAATCGCTTGATGCCGTTCCGCACATATTTCAGTGCGAGATCGTTGTCAGTGCTTCGGATTCGTTTGCACTCCATCGTCAGATAGGTTTCTTCATTCCATGTGTAAGCAACCTTGATATCGATCAGTCCGAGCGGCGTGTTATCTTCAGGGCGATCCGACTGCGGTTCGCGTTCAAAACGGATTTCTGAGGGCACCTTCCGTTTTCGTTTTGCCTCGACCATCTTCCATCGCAGTACATCGGTGATTCTGTCTTCATCAGTTTTCAACGTCACTCGATCGTCGGCAACCGTCTCCGGCCATGCCAGATGAAGTATCTCCAGGGTCGTGACGACGATGGACCACTGTGCCTGTCGGCGAAGATCACGATTTAGTCGTCCCGGCAATCCGGTTGCCACTATGGTTACTCCTCAGCCCGCAGGAGTTCAGCAACAATCAAATCTGCATCGTCATAGGCTCGCGCCCTTGACCAGAATCGCTTCTGAGCCAGCTTGATGATCAGACAACGGTCATCGTCAAATTGAACCAGCGACCGACGAAGCTGAAATCCAGACGTTAAAGGCGTGTGCAGCAAGTCTGCCAGGTGATTGTCTCCGTCAAACTCGTTCTGTTCAACAACTCGAACGCCGCGATGGCGGTCGAGATCAAATCGAATCTCGACAGCTCCGACATCTTCGAGCCCCGCGATCACATCTGCATTGATTTTCAAACCGCCAGCGGAAAGTTGACTTCGGAGATAGCCGACGAGTGTTTCGCAATACGTTTGAAAATCGTCCTTGTCCGGAGCCAGAACGGCCTGAGATGAACTCCCGTGGCGGAAGAAGTCGAGATCAAACTTTACCGTGTCGGTGATGTACTCACGCTGCCAGTCGGGAAGCTCGTAGAATTGAAAGACCGCGTTGTCGAGTGCTGAGAAATCCGTCGCGTCATTCTGCCGCTCGACCTTTCTCAGTGCCGCCGACAATTCGTTGAGTTCAGATTTGTTACTGGCGTCCTTGAATGGAAGTCGCTCCAGGTCAGTTTGCGTCACAATCTGCTTATCGACACCAAATCTTGTTGCTGTCAAAAAGAAACAATACGTGGCCAATGACGAATTGAAAAAGGCATTTAGCAAGTCAGAATACCATGCCCCAGAGTCCAGTGGGATTCCGTAATAGCCATTCGAGTAGGCTATATCATCGCAACATCGAGCCCCGACCAGCCGGTCATCCTGCAGACTCTGCTGTACAAGAAATAAGGGAGCGCGATAAATGCCAAGATCCCGAGCGCGTTCCACCGTTTCGTATTCGAACATCGGCAACTTCATCGCATTCTGAGAACATCGACTCAGCATTACATCTTCAAGTTTCCGCAACCTGCTGATGCCATCGGGAACAGGATTCTTCTTTGTCCCACGAATGAAACCTTGATGAAGTGCCGTTCCCCACGATGAGAGTACTGAGGTGAGTTTTCCGTATTCATTGAACAGGTGTTGCAGAATCGCACGATCTCGCGGCATGCCGAATGCGGCGATCTTTAGCAAGTTGTCTTCGCTAATTACGCGAGACACTGGAAGGTGGCTGATCCGCTCCAGAAACAATTCGACGATTCCGTGCCTCGCAAACGTGTCACTGCGTTCGGCAGAGGCAAAGACCGCCGTGTCGCTCTTACCGGGACGATCATTTTCCAGGATCAGAACCATCGCCGGTTGTTTAGCGGACGGGAAGAGTTTTTTGTCGTGCAGTGCTGACAGGTTCAGCATCACTCGCGGGCGAAACGCCGACATCAACTGCCGTTTCGCTTTTAGTGACTGCTCTTCCTGACTGAAGAAGTTCTTCGCATCAAGGATCAACCCCAGTCGAGCCCCTTTGGCAGCGAAGTCACACATTCGCCAGATGAACGCCTGATCGATGGGTGAACGGTATGGCAACTCAACCGGTGGTTTCTGATTCGCACAGTATTCGACGTGCGACCTTGAGCTGACATCCGACGTCGAGCGTTTGCCCTTCGGGCGATTCCATGGCGGATTACCGACAACAATCGAGAACTGTTTTTCTATGAACTGTGGCTTTGAAGCAAACGTATCATCGCTGAATGCATCGGCGACAAACAGATTGCGATCCTTCAGACTGTGGCGGAACTTCAACTGATGCACAGAGCCGGGGGACGGGTCCAGTTCAAATGCCGTCAGACAAAGGCTGAAGGCCGCAATCTCGATGGCCGTTTCCTCGAGATCGACGCCAAAGATCTGCTGCGACAGTACGTCTCGCACAAGTGTGCGTGTAAGTTTCTCTCCGGCAGCGATTCGCCGCGCTACAAGGCGACGAAATGCATCGACCAGGAAAACGCCAGAGCCACACGCCAGATCAAGTACTTTCGGAGTGTCGCCCAGTCGCGTCTTAAACAAGTGATCGTCGAAGACCTGTGAATGAACAAGATCCACAAGATTCACAGGCGTGTAATGGGTTCCCCGTGCCTTCGCCTTATTTGCATCGCCGGCATAAATGAACCGCTCATAGATCGAACTTATCAACTCAATTGGAATTACTTCGAAGTCGTATCGCGAGAAATCAAACGACATCTGCCCGGTGGTCAAATCCTGTCGAGTCACAATCGCTCGTGCAACATCGAGATGCTGCTTCTGGAACGAGTACGACTCATCCGCTTCGCCATTTGACGGAGGCGGCGGGAAAAGGTCGCCGTTGAATGTTTCCCGCATTCGCTCAAAGAATGTTTTGGTTTCGCCAGTCCGTGTCAAAACTTCCGCAAAGGACTGCGCCTTCAGGCCTTCGAAAAGCGCCTCCGGCAGCACGCCGCGAGCTTCAAGGTACGCCGTAAAGAGCGTCCTCAGCATTAACCTGTGAGCCTGCAGAGGTCGGCAATCTCGCTTGACGAGCAGCTTGGCTGCCTGTTCCAGATCTTTGGCCAGTTCCACATCGATGCGAGTGTTCTTAGAAATCCGTTTCCCGGCTTTAGACGCCCAGAACTGTCCATTCTCCAGGCTCAGACGATCCAGTTCGTACTTGCGAAGTTGTTCAAGGTCCTTCGTCAGACACGAAAGTACTTCGGCGGGATGCTTTTTCTCAATTGTCTGCGACGGCGGTGCGAAAGCGTTCAGCACGCGAACTCTGGTCGGAGTCACGATCCACAGCATCCTCCCCAGACCATGATTCCACGCGGTTCGGTGCCATGTGTGCAATTGATGGGGAGTTGGATCAGCAGCGAGGCTCTTCAGATAAATGCATGGAGCCCCATTGATCTCGAAAATGTCGGTAACGCCCAGCTTGTCCATGTCAAGAATTGAGGCATACCGGAAGCGACGGTCGAAGAGTTGGTCTCCGTCTGTTTGAGACTCGTTGTCGCGAAGCTGTTCACCGCGAATCAATCCGCCCGTATTCTCTCCGGTAGCGCTGGAGTATCCCAGCACCTGCATGAGAGTTTGATATTCGGGGGTGATTGCGGCCATTGGTGCAGAATACCCGCATGTTCCATCTCTGGAAACTGTGGTCGCGACATCTTTGCTGACGTCAGGATGGGGAAGCTGGGCAATCTGTCGATCATCGCATGGCGGCGATTTTGGCTGCGATGAAAGTCAGATGATGCGGGATGTGGCCGGTAATGCGTTCCAGAAGTGTTTCGAGCGTCAGAGGACCGGCTTCAGAATGGACGCCCGTTCGCTGGAAGTCCTCGACATCGGTGTTCCTCAGAATGACGGCCATCTGACGTCGCACGACGGAGATCAATTCCAGCTCTTGATGGACATTTCGTTTGTCATAGTGCAGTCCGGCGGCAAAGACGTCCGGATCGCCGCCAAACATTGTCGGATTGTCTTCTGCGAGCACACGTTTCATGCGATCAGCGTAAACCGGTTCAAAGTCGGCGATGTGGCACACAACCTGGCGAATGGACCATTTGCCAGGCACCGGAGTCTGGTCAAACTGATCCTCCCGCACGCCCGCGACGGCGGTTTTGAGCAGATCAGGGCCCTTCTCGTAGTGTTTCAGCAGTTCGTCCAGTGTCATGGTTTTCTTTCGATGAATTGATCAGAGATCGAGGGGCCGCGCGGAGTACATCATTGTTCAGCATTTGACCCACGGATGCCACTCATGGTTCGTAGATTCCCGAGTCTTCCACGATCAGCTACGATTCACCTTTAATGGAAAAAAGGAAGCACATGGAAGGTCTGGTCAAATTCAGAAACTGGTTGCTGCTGGCGGCGGTGGTGACACTGGTGGTGTGCATCCCGATTGCCGGACGACTAACATTTGATCAGACGATCGAGTCGTTTTTTCCGCCAGACAATCCGGATATCCAGCTGCTGCTCCAGTCGCGACAGGATTTTGGCGGCGACGAATTTGTCATCGTTGCCTGGCAGGAACCGGGACTCATCCGGACCAATCCGAAAAACGACATTCCTGAGCTGAGCGAGGCAGCTGCCAGTCGTATTTCTGAGCTGTCTCAGAAACTCAGCGAACTGCCCGGCGTCGATCAGGATCGCACGCGGGATCTGGAACGGTTTCTCCGGAAGTCACCGTACAACAAAAACACTCGTCAGAAAATGCTGAAACTGTTTGACGGCGTGTTGATCGGTCCCGACCAGCAATCGACTGCGATCGTGCTGCAGTTAGTGTCTGAAGGAAATTCTCCGGTGTCGCGGGGCGAAACGGTCTCGGCGATTCGCAAAACGGCGGCGGCCACAATTCCCGGAGCGGCCGTGGCTGGCGAAGCCGTGCAGATTCAGGACATGTTCAACCTCGTGGAACGCGACGGCAATATTCTGTACATCGCGTCACTCGGCGTCCTGTCCATCATGCTCCTGGTGACCTTCAAAAATCTGCGCTGGGTGCTGGCTTCAGTGGGGATTGTGATCGCTTCGGTCACCTGTACACGCGCGGTGCTGGTGATTGCAGGCGCTCAACTGAGCATGGTCAGTTCGATGCTCAATTCTCTGGTGACCGTCATTTCGATCAGCACCACAACTCATATCATCGTACACTATCGAGAACTCCGATCCGAGCTGGATCAGCATGCGGCCACGCTGCGCACGCTGCGGGAATTGTGGCATCCCGTGTTGTGGACGGTGATCACGATCGCCGTCGGTTTTGCGGCGCTGCTTGTGTCGGACATCGTTCCGGTGCGGAGCTTCGCCATTATGATGACGCTGGGCACATTGATGGCGTTAGTGTTCACTCTGGCTGTGCTGCCCGCGACGTTGGCGTCCGGTTCGCATGTACCGATTCCGGGCAGGGTCCGCCTGGAAGATGCTCTCGACAGGCTGCTCGACAGGATGTCTCACATGATTGAGCGCCATCCCGTTGGAACATCGATCTGGTGTCTGGTGCTGACCGCCGTGACGGCACCGGGGCTGTTCATCATGCAGGTCGAAACCGATTTCAGCAAGAACTTTCGCGAATCATCGCCTATCGTGCAGTCACTGAAGTTCATCGAAACTCACCTGGGGCCGGCGGGTTCCTGGGACGTGTCGTTCGATGTGCCGACCCCGATCACGACCGAGTTCCTCGACAGCACCCGCGAACTGACTGATCGTCTGCACGAACTTTCTGTGGATGGAATTGAGCTGGATGTGTTGTCGCTCAACGACGGCATCGACATTCCGCCGCGGCTTGGTAACGCGGTGAAACGGTTGAACACGTTTAAGAACAAGCAGCCCGAATTGGTGGAAGGATTCTACAATCCGGATCGGCATCGGATGAGAATCGTGCTGCGTTCTGCAGAACAGCAGCCGACACATGTCAAGCTGGCCCAGATTCAGCGCGTCCGTGATACTGTGGCCCGTCATTTTGAGAAGCTGCATGCGATTGAGACCAAACGGGCTCAGGCAGCGATGGTGGCAACCGGCGCATCAGGGACTGCCAACGTTTCAGCCACGCCGAGACAGTCTGCGACTGCGTCCGGGTTGTTCGTACTGATGGCGCACATTATCGACAGTCTGCTGGAAGATCAGATCCGCAGCTTCATTTGCGCTTCCATTGGAACGGTGGTTTGTATGTGGATTGCGTTTCGCAGCCTGCGCATCGGGCTGATTTCTCTGGTGCCCAATGTATTCCCGATCGCTCTTGTCACCGGATCGCTCGGACTGCTGAATGTCCCCGTGAATATCGGCACGGCAATGATTGCCAGCGTTGCGATGGGATTTACGTGTTCAGTCCACTACTTCGAGGTGTTCCAGAGTTCACTGCCCAAAGTTGGACTGACGCGGGCCTTGCAGATCGCCCAGTCCGGCGTCGGTAAGGCCGTAGTGCTGGCGCATATCGCACTGGTTGCCGGGTTTATGGTGCTCACCGTGTCGGAATTCATCCCGCTGGTCTACTTCGGTTCGCTGCTGAGTCTGTCAATGATCGGTGGCCTCATCAGCGACCTTGTGCTGCTGCCGCTGCTGTTGCGCTGGACGACCAAAGACCCGACTCGACTCAAAAAATTCGCCGACAAAGGCACAGATCTTAAATAGCAGGAAGTCCATGTCGGGTATTCATGTAGGCCGGACCAAGCACAGCGCCGTTCCGGCAATTGCCAGACACCTGCCGGAACGGCGCTGTGGTTGGTCCGGCCTACCGACGACAGACGCAAGCCAAATTCTTAGGTCTGAGCAAGCATTATTCGGCAATCCGGGTGACCCGGACCACCGCTCCACCGAAAACAAATCCCCGGGGACAGCAGCCAGATGTGTGCAAACACAAAACTCAACACTGACGAATGGCATCAAAGGCAATTCAGCGGGAAGATCGTAGAAACGCAGAAGCCAGCAAATGTTCGGCTGCTATTTTCAAAAGTCCGGCGACGAAATTCGGTGCCGGGCCGATCAACAACCACCTGTGTCGCCACCAGGCTGGACAGACATGAACTTAGGACCGCCGCAGAAATAACAGTCGTCTTCCGGACGTGGAGCACGTTTTTAACGTGCTCGGCACGATGGAATCGTGCCCCACTTATTTCTGCCTCAGTCCTTAATTGCAGTGATGCAGCGCGATCAGACAATACGCTGTGACCAGATTCGGATCGCCTTCGTACCAGCGGTCCGCAGGATTGGTCCAGCTTCCGTTGGGTTGCTGGAGTGATGCCAACTTCTCAGTGAGTTCTTTTTTCCAGTCGTGTTTGTTTCCCGCTGCATCTTCAAACTCATCGCCGCCGATGACGGACATGGTTTTTGCAAACGTGTGGAAGTAGTAGTACAGACCCTGCTGACCCATGTTCGGGTTTTCTTCAAGTGTGTAGTGCTTGCGAATCCAGTCGGTGGCTGCTGTGACGCGCGGATCATCTTTGCCGACGCCGGCATAAATCATGCTCTTCAGTCCTGCATATGTAATACTGCCGTACGACTTGTGGCCGCCATTCTCCGTTTCACCCGCCTTCGATTCTCCGCCCTTTGCCGGTGTGTAAATGAACCCTCCGTCGTTCACCTTGCCCGCAAACGGTAGTTTGTTGTGCTGTGATTCCAGGTTCTGGGCGCGAGACACAAATACCAAAGCCCTCTGCATGGCTGGATCGTCTTCAGCTACTCCGGCCTGCTTCAGAGCTTCGACAAGGAATTGTGTGTTCGACATGTCGGGGCGTTGCTTGCTGTCATAGCCACCACCACCATACGCTCCGTCTGTCGTTTCAATGCCTTCGCCCTCATCCCATTGCAAACCTCGCAAAAAAAGTTCGCCCTTTTTGATGACTGCATCAAAACGACCGTCCGTGTTGGCTTCCGTCAGAGCCAGCATGGAAATACAGGTCTCATAATTCTGATGGCGGCTGGCGGCCGCATGAATCCCGCCGGTTGGCTGCTGACTGGCCAAGATGAAATCCAGTCCCTTTTTCACGAGAGGATCTTCTGTCGTTTTTCCGGACATCAGCAGCGACGTCGTCACCAGCCCGGTGATGCCGACGGCATCAGGACTGGTCCACGAACCGTCAGCCGCCTGTGTCACCTCAAGAAACTGCATGGCCTTCTGCTGCATTTCTTCAACCGACTGAGCCGCGACAGGGACCGCCGACAGCAGGATGGCAAACAACACGCTGGGAGCCCGAACATTGGTCATTTTCATAATCTGAGTACCCGCTATGGAACGGCGTCGAGAATTTCGTACAGGCATTCTGGATGGATTATTGATTCGTGCCAGCGTTGAGTCCAATTCTTTCCCTATTTTGTGGCAGAACCAGCGTCCGGCGTGAATTTCCAGCACAGAATCAGCACGACTGACCAGGTTGTAGTTTGTAGGGTGTGACAAGCGGCTGCGCAGGCACACCAGACCGCACCACACCGCACCGCAACGCCGTTAAGGATTTATCGTCGTGTTTTCACACGGTTTCTCGAAGTCCCTTCTCCCCCTGGTAAGGGGGAGAAGGTGGCCGGAGGCCCGATGAGGCAATCTCCGCAGTGGCGAAGACGCATTCCTGAGTTCTTTTATCTGGTGATGATCATTGCTCGATGGGGACGAGCCCCATCGTGGCGGAATTCCCCTGCCGTAAATTGACAAACTGGCTCACCGTAATGGACGTCTCGCAAGAGTTGCTCGCCAAGCCGTAGAAGGTATACTCCTTTCGAACGACTGTTGCTGGCCGCCATGATAGAAAATGGGAACAAACATGTGCATATCTGACTCAACTGATACGATGGATATGGCGGTCCCGGCACCAGTCGGCAACGACAGGTCGCCGCTGCGATCTTCCGTGGCTGCGGTGGACATGGCCGGCCTGACAGATCGCGGTCATCGGCGGTCTAACAACGAGGACCATTTCCTGATTTCTCGGTTTGGCCGTTTCCTGGAGACGATGGATACAAATCTCTCTCCGTCGGACGTGCCTTTCCGTGAAGAGGAAACAGGCTATAGTCTTTTGGTGGCGGACGGCATGGGTGGTCACGCTGGCGGTGAAGTGGCCAGCAAGGTGGCGATCAGTACGCTGATCAATCTAGCGCTTGCCACGCCCGATTGGATTCTCCGTCTGGACGAAGAACCGTTGGTGCAGGAAGTGATGCGCAGGGCGAAGGAACGGTGGGGAAAGATCAACACAGCGGTGACCGACCAGGCCCAGGCCGACCCGAGTCTGAAGGGTCTGGGCACGACCCTGACCGTCGCCTGGAGCCTTGGCAAAAACATGGTGGTGGCACACGTTGGGGATTCTCGCGCCTACTTGTACCGCAGGCACCAGCTCCACCGTCTGACTCACGATCACACGTTTGCACAGTCTCTGGCAGATCAGGGAATCATCGAACAACGCGACGTGGCCCTCCACCGGCTGCGCAACGTGTTGACCAGAGTACTCGGAAACGCGGAGCAGGCTGTCGAGCCCGATGTTCTCAATCTGACGCTGGAAGATGGGGATACCCTAGGCATCAGCAAAGTTGGTATTTTAGGAGGAATTGGGGTATCCGAATATTGTGAAATCTGTTTCGCTTCGTGAAATGGATTTTGGTTTGCGACATGGCGCAAGGAGGGCGCGACAATGGAAACTCAGGGACGGGGTGTGGAAT
>CAMAVB010000058.1 GCA_945861465.1 Candidatus Kuenenia stuttgartensis | reverse complement strand
CTGCCGATTTATGCGATGGTGGCAATGCCGAATCACTGGCACTTTGTCGTCCGGCCCGAGACCAATGATCAGGTGAGTGAGTTTTTCCGTCGCCTCACGGTGATGCACACAATGCGTTGGCATGCTCACTACAAGACTGGTGGCACGGGGCATCTGTATCAGGGGCGCTTCAAATCGTTCCCGATTCAATCGGACGGGCACTTGCTGACCGTGATGCGGTACGTGGAGCGAAATCCCGTTCGTGCAAATTTCGTTGAGCTTGCGGAAGACTGGCAATGGTGTTCCGCTTTTGCTCGCCGCCAACCTGCTGACGAACGCCGCTGGCTGGCAATTCCCGATGACCCGCAGTTGCCGCGAAACTGGCGTTCATCGGTGAACAAGGTCGAGACTGAGGCAGAACTCAACGCGCTTCGTCGCAGTGTCAAACGCGGCTTGCCGTTTGGTGATGACAATTGGACCCGAAGCAGTGCCGTTCGCCTTGGGCTCGAAACCACAACTCGCCCGAGAGGAAGACCAAAGAAAAAGACGTGACCCCTTCTCCCTTTCAGTCCCCTGGATGGTAGGATCGCACAGCGTGCGCCAGCACGTCTTCAGGATAGAACCAGGCAGGTTTGAGTCTGCCTTCTGAAAACAACGTCGCCTGATCGAAATAGTGTTTCGACTGAGGATTGGAGCTTGCTCCAAACTGGACGGCGCTGGCGGCGCGGATGCGGTCTCCGAATTCCACGGCCCCCACGTAACACGAACCGACCACGCCATACCGTTCGGGCCGGACGACAGGAATGCTCGGCGTAGAGTAGACGGTGTAAACGACTCCCAACGGCCCAGGAACTCCGGCACACGGCAGGCTGCGCATCCAGCGATTCAGCAACACAGCGGCACCGATCACTTCCGACTGATTGTGGACGCGCTGAATTCGATGAACGTCGCCCCACGGAATCGTCCATGTCCCGTGCAGTGACTGCAACTGTTCGGCAACTGTCGCCAGAGCTTCCAGTTGAGCCTTGCGGCTCTCAGCATATTCCGGCTTCAGTGTTTCGCCAGGATAGGTTCCCTGATGCAGCTCTTCATGCCAGGCAACACACAGTGCGGTCCGAGTGCATTCGTTGGTGGCTCGACAGTCCCAGTCCAGCAAGTGTTTCAGATAGGGGCGAATCCTGCCGGTCGCCTCAGGATCCTGTTTCTCGTACTCATCCAGCTGCCGTGCGAATTCCGGAAGCTGCGTCTCTGGCCAATACAATCGCGTGTCGAAGGCCAGTTCCTGAAACTGCTCAAACGTGCAGCCAGAGAGTTCGCTCAGAATTTTTTGTGATTGCTGAGCCCGCCGCTTTTGAAAATCCGCGTCTTCAAACATGTACGTGGGGAAATTTTCGCGGGCTGGATTCTGCGCGTGAGTTGTGGCAAACGGACTCGTATTGCAGTTTTGAACATATCCACACTCGGGATTCAGCAACTGGGGCAGGTCACTGAAAGGATGTCGCCCTTTCCATTCAGTTGCCGATGTCGTGCCGTCCACGGGTGAGGTCCAGTTGAACTGTGGATCCCGAACAGGGATCGAACCGTTGTAGCCGTAGAGAATATTTCCGTCACAATCTGCATAGGCGACGTTGAACATCGGAATACAGCATGGCTCGACAGCCGCCTTCCACTCCGTCAGATTTTTCGCGCGAACCATCCCGATCGCCTGGTCAATTCTCCGCAGATCGAAGATGCCATCGACGTTCGCTGCCAGATACGTTGTCGGCGTTTCCTTTCGGACAAGCGGCCCGTGATGCGTCTTTCGAAATGTCACGTTGCGCTGCTGAACCTCTTCACCCTGCAACACTCCGATCGACTCAGTCCACTCGACAGCCATGCGATGGCCGTCGTCGTAGCGATACGCCAGCGGCTGGTCCGGTTGGTCGAACACCACGCGCCATGCATCCGCGTTATCCGGTTCGTTGATCGTGTAGGTCCAGCCCAGAAACTCGTTGTGGCCGATCGTTGGGATCGGTGTGCCAAAAAAACAGGCGCCGGAAATACGAATCGTCTGCTCACTGTGCAAATGGGCTTCATAGAACTGTCCCCAGCCGTGCCAGGGTTGATGTGGGTTGATCAGCAGCATGGCTTTTCCATCGGCCGTTTTTGATGGTCCGATCGCCCATTCGTTCGAACCGATGGCATCTCTGGCTGCCTGTTCCAGGGGACTGAGAATTTCGTCCAGCTGTGCGGTCTGGTTCTGATCGAACAGAATCTGCGGGCGACCGGCATGAGTCTGGCTGTACGTGAAATCAAGCAACAGATGTCGTTCGATCGCGATCACCATCCAGGGTTCAAACGTATTGATCAGCCGCCGCGGCGTCTCCGGATGACGCAGCAGAAACCAGTTCAACCCCTTCGTGAACGCCGCGATCAGCGTCTGCTGCTCCACAGGAATTCGCGCGAAATCGGCCTTTGAACGTGATACGACTTCGAAGCTGCGGTTCAACAGATCGACCTGAAGACCTGCGTCCCCCTGCACCTCTGCATAGCGCCCAAGAGCCCGAATGGTGGTGTCCTCCACCTGCCAGAAATAGTCTTCCGCCTGCGCGTACCCCATTCCAAAAACCACGCATTCGTCCGTTGATCCCAGAATATGAGCCACGCCCCATTCGTCGCGATGGATGGTGACGGATTCGGCGAGCTGTTTTGACTGTTCATCCGGCGCGTCCGCTGCGTCCCCGGTGGTTACTGAGAACATCAGACTGGCGGTGAGGATGACTCTGAGGATACTCATTAAAATTTGTCCGTTCGTCCTGAATGCGAGCAGTTCAATGGGGCATGGACATTAACCTGCATTGCGCCTGAGGTAGGCCGGACCAAGGCCGCCGCGTCTGCCGGAACAGCGCAAATCCCAGTTTTCCTTCAGGACACCATTTCGGCAGGACTTGTGTTCGACCGGCGGCCGCAGTTCCGGATTTTGCCGGGTTTGCTCGGTCCGGCCTACCCTTCCATCCTCGATGCAGGTTAACAGAGTTGCAGGGTGCGGCAAGCGTCAGCGCCGGCCAACGATTGCCCGGAAGTTTCATCGCAGCAAAGTGTTGTCGGCAGCGAAAGACAGTTGCCTGTGCCTGGTTGCCTCTGGTAGACTCAGCGCCCCGCCACGCTTTCCGCAATAGATCTCTCCCAGAGGACTGATCGTGCTTCGCCTGCCTGCTCCATCTCTGTTTGTCGTCTGGCTCTTCGCCCTTTTCGGGAACGTTGAATTCGTTCAGGCCGGGACGCTGAAGATTAGTCCGCCCGAAGTGACTCTGGAGCGCCCCGAAGCCACGCAGCAGATTGTCGTTTATCGCACAGATGGCACCGGTCATGCGCTCGATATCACACGCACCGTGTCGATTCAAATCGATCCGCCGAGCATTGCGGTTGTGGATGACCGCGGGCTGATCAGCCCCATGGCGAATGGGACAGGATCGATCATAATTCAGTCAGCCGATGAACGCACGACGATCCCGATCAGAGTCAGCCGTCTGGACAATCCGGTGCCGATTTCCTTTCGCCGCGAGATCATTCCGATCCTCACAAAAGCCGGTTGTAATTCGGGTGGCTGTCATGGCAAGGCAGAAGGTCAGAACGGATTTAAGCTCAGCATCTTTGGTTATGACGCACAAGCGGACTTCGAGGCACTGGTGCTGGAAGGTCGCGGGCGACGCATTTCTGCGGCGGCGCCTGCGAGCAGTCTGCTGTTTCTGAAAGCGTCTGCGCGAACACCACACGGCGGTGGTCAACGGATCGAGCCTGGCAGTTACCGAGATCGCCGACTCCTGCGGTGGATTGCCGAAGGGGCGCGATTCGATGCGGTTGACGATCCCGCATCGGAAATTGTGGGGATTGAAATTGATCCGCCACAGCAGATCTTACTCGGCGGTGAGACTCAGCAGATTCAGGTCAGCACAATCGATGCTTCCGGACATCGGCGCTGCGTCACCAACGAAACAGAATTCATATCCAATGCCGCGTCCATCGCCGATGTGGATTCCCGAGGTTTGATCCAGGCCAGCGAGACTCCGGGTGAAGCCGCCATTCTGGTACGACACCTGGGACATGTCGCCACATGCCGCATTACGCTGCCGCGGCCGGGCGTAAAGTTTGCCCGCCCACCGGAAATCAACTTCATTGACACATTGGCCTGGAACAAACTCGAACGCCTGGGCATCGAACCCAGTTCGCTTTCCGATGACTCCACATTTCTGCGACGTGTGTCGCTGGATACCATTGGAACGCTGCCCACCCGAGAAGAAGTCCGCGAATTCCTGAGCGATACGTCGCCAGACAAGCGAGCAAAACTAATCGACCAGCTACTGGACCGCGCCGAGTACGTCGATTACTGGACCATGAACTGGCTGAACATTCTCCGTGCCGATCAGTTGACCATTTCGCCCCAGGGTGCGGTGGCCATGCAGCGCTGGCTGCGGACTGGCTTTGCACAGAATCGCCCGTTTGACGAATTCGCCACCGATCTGCTGACGGTTCAGGGAAATACTTCGGCGGAAGGCCCGGGTTCCTTCTATAAGATTTTGAACAAGCCGGACGAGGCCGCGCGATCCATCAGCCAGCTGCTGATGGGTGTGCGCATCGAGTGTGCTCAGTGTCATCATCATCCTTCGGAACGCTGGAGTCAGGCAGATTATGTTGGTCTGGCCGGATTCTTTACCGGCCTGACACTGAAGAAACTGCCAAACGGCGAACAAGCCCTGGTCTCATTTGGTGGCAATGATCTGCCGCATCCACGAGGAGGTGAGGCCGTGGCGACGCATGCTCTGGGAGCTGCTGCGGCCGATTTTACGGGTGTGTCCGATCGGCGGCGTGTCCTGGCCGACTGGCTCACTGCGGATCAGAATCCATTCTTCGCTAAAGCCATCGCCAATCGCTTGTGGGCGCACTATTTCGGTCGAGGTCTGATCGAGCCGATCGATGATATCCGCGAGACAAATCCAGCCACCAACCCTGCATTGCTGGATGCACTGGCCAGTCATCTGCGAGACGTGAAGTACGATCTGAAAGCCTTCACACGGACGCTGTTGAACTCGCATGTGTACCAGTTGAGTGCCATCGCGTTGCCATCGAACAGCGACGACCAGCAGAACTTTTCGCACTTCATTCAGAAATCACAACCTGCAGAAGTATTGCTCGATGCGATTTCCCGGAGCACCGGTGTGCCGGAAGATTTTAACGGCTGGCCAAAGGGCTACCGCGCGATTCAGATCTGGGATAATCACATGCCCTCCTATTTCTTTCGCATCTTTGGTCGGCCTGTGCGCGCCACCGTTTGTGAATGCGAACGCAGCACTGAACCCAGTATCGCTCAGGCACTGCACCTGTTGAATGCGCCCGAGATTCTCGAAAAGATCTCACACCGACATGGTCTCGTGCGAAAACTGGCCGCGTCAGAAATATCACCCGCCGAATTGATCGATGAACTGTATCTGAGCACACTGTCGCGTTTTCCGACAAGTGCCGAAAAAGAAATGATGCTCTCCGCGTTCAGCGACTCCGATCGCCGCGCCGCAGCCGAAGATGTGCTGTGGGCACTGCTGAATTCCAAAGAGTTCGTATTCAACCACTAGTTGAGCTGCTCTGTTTTTTTCCGGCAAGAAGATTACGGGTAAGAAAATTAAGTCAGACCTGGACCGATAATTTTCTTACCTCAAATTTTCTTGCCTAATTGCGCTCTTTTTTAATCGTCGTAAAGGTGACGGTTTCGAGGTCGATGTTGATCCAATGGATCGATGAGAGTGGGCTGTGCCGCAGCAGGCGTTCGAGGTGCGTTCTGTAAGGAATAAAGTCCCCCGACAACGCTGTGAGTCGGAATGCGGACTCCGGATCTGATAGGAGAAAACGCTGGTTGCCTAATGGGATTCCGCTTCTCATCATCGGAAGCACGACTGCTACACGCTCGTCGCCACCCAACAGATTCACAATGGCTTGGCGGTAAAGTAACAACTCAAGGCCGGTACCCCAGTCACGGAGCAAATCAATAAGTAGATTGTGAAACACGCTGGGGCCATTCCAGTGGATTTCATTCACCACAAAGCGCTGGCGATGCTGACGCGACAAAGGGGCATTGACGAATTTTGTCTCAACTGAGGCTGGTCGAAAGTTGACTAATTTTCCTCGCTCCGATTCAACGAGGTAAAGGTAGTTGAGCAACTGAGCAACGTGTTCCGAAGTAAGCCTGGCGACGGCTTTCAGTTCGTAAATCGCGCTTCCATCGACAACCAGATCCAGGAAATACACTTTACTGAAAGACCCAAACGAGACGGTGACAGGAACTTCACGGGAGATTTTGAATTCAGCTTGTGAGAGTCTTGCCGCGAAATCGCTTTGGTAAATTACTTCATCGGCAAGCCGACCGAACTCCTTGTGTGTTGCAAAGGCGCTGGCCATCACTGAATAATCCAGCTTGCCGAAGTCTTCGGTACTCAGTGGCTTGAATGATATTAGGCATGTAATGGGCATGAGCGAGTCCTCTGCAACGGCAATGGAAGGGGATTACTCAGGGAAATTACAGGGAAAAATTGGTAGAAGCTGTTTCAGATAATTTTCTTACCCTCAATTTTCTTGCCTCCCGAATTCATGTTTCTTTGTCGAGTTGCGCTTATGAGGAATTGATGAATGCTCCGATTATCTCTCGGCAGACAGCATTTGAACTGCAATGGAGCATCGCGCCGACATGCGCTGCGTCTTGGCGCGTGCGGTCTGATCGGCGGCTTGACGTTGCCGCGCCTGCTGGAACTGCAGGCGCTGGCCGCAAGTCCGATTGCGGCCAAAGCCAGGTCCTGCATCTTCCTGTTTCTGGAAGGTGGTCCGCCACATCAGGATATGTGGGACCCCAAGCCGGAAGCACCACCGGAAATTCGGGGACCGTTCGGCACGATCAGCACAAATGTCCCCGACATCTTTGTGACAGATCAGTTGCCGTTGTGCGCGCAGATGGCAGACAAGTATACGATCCTCCGCAGTCACAGTCACAACGATAACGGACACTCGACGGGATACCATTATGTGATGACCGGCCATCGGCCCAGCTTCGCCGACGGCGACAATCCCATACCCAACAACGAGTATTTTCCGTCCATCGGATCAGTCGTCTCACGGACGCTGGGCCAGCGCGGTGCCCTGCCGGCGTACATCAATCTGCCGCATCCCATGCAGGCCGGCGGCCCCGGATTTTACGGTGCGGAACATGCGCCTTTTGTCATCGAAGCCGATCCCACGCAGCCGGACTTTGAAGTCAAGGACCTGCGCCCGCCCGGACATCTGTCGGACAAACGACTCAGTCTCCGTAAGCAATTGTTGTCCGGCATTGATCAACTGGAGCGCGAACGCAATCAGGCTCAGGGTAAGGCCATGTCGACCTATTATGAAAAAGCGTACAGTTTGATTACATCGGACGACGCCAGAAAAGCGTTCAACATTCACGCCGAGCCGGATGCGGTACGAGACGCCTATGGTCGCACGCAACTGGGGCAATGTGCCTTGCTGGCGCGACGGCTGGTCGAAGGCGGCTGCCGTTTTGTCGGCGTCGATGCACCAGGCTGGGACGTACACTTCAACTGTTTTCCCAGCCTGAAAACGGACCTCATCCCCTACGCCGACCGCGCGTTCAGCGCACTGGTCACAGACCTGGAACAACGTGGACTGCTGGATGAGACACTTGTCGTGATGATGGGCGAAATGGGTCGCACACCGCGGATCAACGCTCAGGCCGGACGCGATCACTGGTCGATGGCGCAGACAATCATCTTTGCCGGCGGCGGCACGAAGCCCGGGCAAGTGATCGGAGCGACCGACAAGCACGCCACGGCACCCACGGGAAATCCTGTGGGCGTCAACGATCTGCTCCGCACGATTTCAGTCCTGATGGGCATCGATCCGGACCGAACATTTCTGGGACCTCTTGGTCGACCTGTGCCGATTGTTGACGGCGGCAAAGTGATTCACGACCTGATTTAGTGCTGGCAGCAACGCATGAAGAATTACTTTTCAACAATTCTGGCAACACTTGTGCTCATCATCCTTCCGCCGTCCGCGTTCGCCCAGCATCCGCCAGCGATCGGATACATGTTTCCGCCCGGAGGTCAGGCCGGTCAGACGATTGAAGTAATTCTGGGCGGTTACGACTGGACGCCTGATATGCAACTCTTGGCGCATGATCGCCGCATTCAGTTGGAGATCATCAGTCCCCCAGGCCCGGTTCTTGTGCCCGAACCGCCCTATTGGTTTGGAAAAAAAGCCCGGAGATCACCCGAACCATTACCGCGCGAAACCAAAGCTCGATTGACCATTCCGAGCGATGTTCCGCCGGGCATCGTGAAGTGGCAGGCCGCCAACGCCAATGGTGCCTCGTCTGTCGGAAGATTTGTCGTCAATGACACGGTCAATGTTGTCGAAGCGGAAATGCTCATGCAGGGAGAATCGGCATCCACACCCCAGCAGATCGAATCCCTGCCGGTCTGCATTTCCGGTCAGATCAAGCTGATCGGGGAAGTCGATCACTTTCGATTCACAGCGACGAAATCCGGACCGATCACATGTTCCGTCGTCGCCCGTTCCATCGGCTCACAGCTGAACGCGGTCGTTGAAATTCGCGATCAAACCGGGCGGATCATCGCCGAAGCGGCCGACACGGCAGGCGACGATACGGCGTTAATATTTTCGGCGAATGCTGACGAATCCTACACGGCTGCGGTTTACGATCTCGACTTTCGCGGTGACCGGGCTCTGGTGTACCAACTCACCGTCACCCCGGGTCCGCGAGTCGTCACAGCGATTCCGTCCGTGGGGCGGCGGGGCGAAACTCGCCCGGTCGAATTCGTGGGCTATGGCATCGCGACAGGCCATGCGAAACTCGAATCCGTCAGCCGCGACGTGACGTTCCCCGACGACAGAAACTCGATTTCATTTCGTTATCAACTCACAACGGAACACGGCGACTGTCAACCATTTCCGCTGCACCTCAGCGATGACGCGCAGCAAGCAGAAGACGTCTCCTCGCTGACCGTGCCCGCTGGAGTCACCGGCGTGCTGGACCAGCGTTTTGGCGAAGACCGTTATCAGGTTTCGGGAAAGAAAGGCGACGTCTGGGCGATTGAAGTGTCGCACGAAACGACGAGATCGCAGGTCGATGCGACTCTGGCGATTTTCGATCATGCAGGAAAACAACTGGCCCGCAATGACGATCGTACAAGTTCGACCGACGCCGAAATCGAATTCCCGGTTCCAGCGGACGGTGACTATCAGATCAGCGTGACCGATGTCGCTTCGAAAAGCGGCACGCGAGCCGCCACGTATCATCTGTCGGTGCGGCCTGCCGAGCCTGATTTTCGGTTGAGCGTCCCGGAACTGCTGAACTCTCCCATCGGCGGCAAGGCGGCACTCGCCATCAATGTCACGCGGCGCGGTGGATTTTCGGAGGCGATCGATGTGGCATTATCCGGCCTGCCGGTCGGGGTCACCGTGCCCGAAAAACTGCAGGTTCCCGCGAACCAGAATGCGCTGAATGTGGAACTCACGGTGGCATCCGATGCAGCTGCCTCGGCGGCTCTGGTTGAAGTGCTCGGAACCGCGACAATCAGCGAAAAGGCCGTGCAGCGAACAGCTGGTCCCGTCCTGGTCGCAACGACCATGAAGCCGCCATTTTCGATCGATGCTGAAGGTCAGGACGACGTCACTAAATGGCCGCGCGGTTCGACCTTTCCGGCTCCCGTGCTGATTGCCCGTGACGCAGGATTTGACGGGGAGATCATGCTGGAAATGACGTCGATGCAGGGCCGACATGTGCAGGGAATCACCGGGCCTGAACTGGTCGTCGCGCCGGGTGTGAATCGGATTTTGTATCCCGTCTATTTGCCCGAATGGCTGGAAACAACGCGCACTTCGAGAATGGTCGTCAACGGCGTCGCAAAGGTCGCCGACCCAAAGGGCAACGTGAGGTACTCCGTCAGCCACCAGAAAACCCGCATGGGTTTCCTGCCCACTGGAGCCCTTTTGAAAATCTCCGCTGGCGAAACTGAATTCCAGGCAAAACCGGGCGCGAAAATTTCGATCCCGATTCACATCGATCGATCAGAAAAGCTGACAGCACGCATCTCCCTGGAACTCTGCGGTCAGGATTCTCAAAGCTCGCCGTTTACTGCTACTCCTCAGGATCTGGCGTCAGATGTATCGCATACCGAATTCACAGTCTCAATCATCCCAACGGCATCAGCCCCTGCCGAGCACCCCCTGAAGATCCGCGCAACGCTTTTGAACGATGGCTCGTATCCTGTCATCTCAGAAACAACGGTGCTCGTGGAAGTGGTGGATTGAATCCACAGATCCTTTTGTAGCGTTCGTAGGGTGGGACCAGCGGAGCGCAGGCCCACCGCATCGGACAAATGGTGGGCCGGCGCTCCGCTTGTCCCACCCTACATACTGGGTCGATGGAAACCCCATGAGGCGGCCATGGCGTCGGCGGCTTCTTCGATGTCGGTAATTTCTCCCCAGCCGTCATTCCGCAGAAACGCATGCGCAAATTCGTGCGCGATCACGTACATCGCAAACTGCTCGGAAGCCGCCGCCAGCTTCGGACGCAGGACCACGCAGCGGCTGCCGTTCCCCGGAAGCCCGGGCGTCGGCATGACGAATGACCAGCCAATTCCCGGCTCGTAATTGTCGATCGTGACGCCGAATCGATGATCCTCCAGAAAGTCGCGTTGAACTTCTGACGGCAGTTGCTCGAGCACCAGCAACACGCGCTGCTGCAAAATGGGGTGCTCAGAAAATGATTCGAGGTACGCGGCGAAACACATGTGATAATCTGTTTCCGATCTGAATCGAGTCATTGCATGCTTGTGTATTGTCAAGACTTGATTTTGGGGTAGGCCTACAAATTCAAACCTGATTTGTTATCTGAGCAGAGCACCAGGGCAGTTGCGGATACGCCCCCCGATTGTATCACAGATTCCACGATTTCGCGTACCATACCCATTATCGCGGTTCCGCTCAAATCTCTCTGCCCTGCTTTTCGATGACTGCACACTCATGACTGCTGAAAAATCTGCGGGTTTCCCGATGTCACAGGTTTACGAACTGGGCAAGGTTACCGTCTTTTACATACCATCGCACAAACTTGACGATCCACGCTATTATCATGGCACTCAGACAGCCCGCATGGCCACGCATGAATTTTTGATGCATCGTTATCGAGCCTACACGCAGTCGCCGACACCGGTCAAAGGCTACTGGGTCGATCTGAACGGCCAGTTGGTGCATGACGTGATGGAACGCTTTGAAGTCTCCTTCGGCAGCGAAACAGAATTTGAGCGGCTGATCGAATTCCTGATCGAGCTGTGTGATCGCCTCACCGAAGACGCCATCTACGTCACCCGCGGCGAACGCAGTTTCCTCGTGCAGCGAAAGCCCGGCTGAACGCCAACCGGGAAAATCGCGATTTGCTGGACAGAGTGGAACCAGAACTGCACACTTCTGTTCTGTCAAAATAAATCCCTGATTCTACAGGATGATGTCGATGAGAGAGCTTTTCGAAAAACTGGTGTTCGGTTTCCTCGCCGTCGTTTGTCTGTGGTCTTCGTCTGCTGAGGCAAAAGACTACAAGCTGTATTACCTCGGCGGGCAATCGAATATGGACGGATTCGGTTATGTCAAAGATCTGCAGGCGCAGAACGCGGAACCTGTGAAAGGCGTGATGATGTTTCACGGCAATCAGGGATTGGATTGCCAGTCGACGGACGGTCGAGGAATGTGGGCAGAACTCAGACCGGGTAACGGCACCGGCTTCACGTCGGATGGAATGAAGAATACGTATTCGGATCGCTTCGGCGTTGAGTTATCATTCGCGCGCCGGTTGAGGGAACTCGATCCGGATTCGAATATCGCGATCATCAAGTATTCCCGAGGCGGCACGTCGATTTCCGCCGACGCTGAGGCCGCAAAGACGTTCGGTTGCTGGGAGCCCGACTTCCATCAGGAAAAATTCCTCGGCGACGTCAATCAGTACGATCACTTTCTCGCGACATTGCGACAAGCATTTGCGGTTGTCGATATTGATGGCGACGGTGAAGCCGACACATTCAATCCGGAAGGCATTGTCTGGATGCAGGGAGAAAGCGACGCCGGTGAAGAACAAGTCGCAGCACACTATGAAGCGAATCTCAAGCGACTGATGGATCTGATTCGAGCCGCATTGCGCGAAGACGACATTCCGGTCGTCATCGGCAGAATTTCTGATTCGGGCAAAGATGATTATGAGCAGGCGGGGGCCAACGGGAAAGTCTGGGAATTCGGCGAAACCGTCCGACACGCTCAGGCCAATTTCGTGGAGCACGACGAAAACGCGGCGATCGTGATCAGCACCGACGAATACAGCTACTCAGATCCCTGGCACTATGACTCTGCCGGATATCTCGATCTGGGCAAAGAATTCGCGGACGCTGTGCATGCGAGAAACAGCCGCCAAAATTGACGTGATGTCGCCTTATTCGGGCAAACGCATTGCGATCTACCCTAAAAAACGTATATGCTTCCTTCCCCTCGCTTGAATTCCTCGCTTTCCCGCCCGCCTCTGCCCTCGTCCGTGACTCCGCCCTGGAGCTTGCTATGCCTCACCTTCGACCAGTCCATTCATCTGCTGCGATCAGCCGCAATCAGTTTCTACAGGTTGGCTTTTCAGGAGCACTCGGAATAGGACTCGCGGACCTTGCCACCGGGCGTAACGCCTGCGCGGCGATGGAATCGAATGCGTTGTTCGGACGAGCGAAGAGTGTGGTTCTGCTGTTCCTTTCAGGCGCGCCGTCGCATCAGGACATCTGGGATCTGAAGCCCGACGCACCGGCTGAAGTGCGTGGTGAGTTCCGTCCAATCGATACGGTCGCTCCGGGAGTTCGGATCGGGCCGCATGTGCCTCGGCTGGCGATGGTTGCGGATAAATTCGCGATTGTGCGTTCGATGACTCACAGCCTTCCGAGTCACGAACATGCCACACACTTTGTGCTGACAGGCGTGAATCAAGTCCCGCCCGGAGCCACGCACATGGCCAGCCGAGCCGACTGGCCGTGTTATTCAGCGACGATGCAGGCCGTGCGACCGCGCGAAGACGGTGTGCCATCCGGCGTGATGCTGCCGACGTACATTCATAACGGCTATGGGTTTTCCGGACAGACCGGTGGGTTCATGGGAAGTCAGTACGATCCGTGGCACGTCACCAAAGATCCCAACGCGGCTGATTTCAATATCGATGAACTGACGTTGCTGCAGGATCTGACGGAACAACGTATCCAAAACCGACGCAGCCTGTTGACGGCTCTGGATGACCAGCATCGTCATCTTCAAACGCCATCGGCGTCGCAGTCCCTTAGTCGATCAGTGGAGAAGGCTCATCAACTGCTCGGGGCTGCCGGCAGATTTCGCGATGTGTTCGACATGAATCGTGAACCTGCCGAAGTGCGGGATCGCTACGGTCGTCATTCGTTCGGTCAATCGCTGCTGCTGGCACGTCGACTGGTCGAAGCGGGTATGCCCATCATCCAGGCGAATATGGGGACGATGAATAACTGGGATACGCACGGCGATAATTTTGGACAACTGAAGAATCGCCTGCTGCCGCCGTTCGATCAGGGCTTGTCGGCATTGCTCACAGATCTGGACGAACGCGGTTTGCTCGACACGACACTGGTGGTCGCTGTGGGTGAATTTGGACGGACGCCGCAGATCAATCCCGGCGGCGGGCGAGATCACTGGTCCGGCGTGTTCTCCGCTGTCTTCGCCGGTGCTGGAGTTCGCGGCGGCCAGGTGATCGGGGCCAGCGACGATCAGGCGGCGTATCCGGCGACTCGCGGCTGGTATCCGGCTGACCTGGGAGCCACCATTTTCACGGCACTGGGAATCGATCCCGCAAGCACGATGACTGACCGTCTGGGCCGTCCGCACAAAATCAACGCGGGACAGATAATTTCTCCGTTGTTTTCGTAGCGGGGATTGGAAGCACAACCCGAGGTGTCCAACCACTTGTCGCCGAAACGTGCGATCTACGGCACCGCAAAATCTGTCTTCCGGCCCTACGGGTTGGCCGGATAACAGCCTGGGCCAACGCCGTTAAGGACCGTTCGAGAAATAATTGACCGCATCCTCCTCTCCCCTGGAAGGGGAGAGGGCAGGGTGAGGGGTATAAAAAGAGACAGTTATTTCTCGAGCGGTCCTAAGCATTTATCGTCGTATTTTCACAGGGTTTCTCGAAGTCCCTTCTCGCCCTTGTAAGGGGGAGAAGGTGGCCGGAGGCCGGATGAGGCGGGCCGTGGCGTATCGAGTATACGCAATGGCCTTTCTTGCTTTGTTTCGCCGCGACCATCGTCGTTTTGCTTCAGCGGCTCCCGTAAAGACAAAAAAATTCGAGCCTCACTGCGTTCGTTGCTTCTCGACGGCCTCGTGCCCTCGGCTTCGTACGAGAAGCAACTCACTTGCTCGGCCGCTGGTTCCTGTCCGGACTGGCTGAACTCAGGAAGCGGAAGCCCAGGTCGTCGTACCGAAAGCCCGGGTCGCTCCTGTACCGGCAGGCTGACCGCAAATCGCGAGCGTAGTAGATCCAACTACCGCCGCGCACCACACGGAGCGAGCCCGTTTCCGCACCGATTGGATCAACCTGGGACTCGGAAGGATAGTCACCGTGCCAGTCGTGACACCATTCGGATTCCGCCTTCGTGCATGTCAGGCATCAGGTCCAGGCTGACATAAACAAGGCTGCCCCCTCAGAACTCGTCGCAGGAGCGGCGCGGGTCCTGTCGGGTGACTACATCGAAAAATTCCTGTTCTATCGCGGCGTGGGAAAGTTTGACGTACCCGTGAGTGTAGCGACCGATTCAAATGGCCTTCTGGCCGTTGCCAACAATGGCGAGCAGACATTGAAACGAATGCTGCTCCTCAACGTCAAACGTGATCAACTGAAGTACTCGATCGTTCCCGACGTCGCACCGGGCAAGAACGTTGCTGCGACATCCCCAATGTTGAATGTGTCGCTCGAGGACCTGCGTGGGATCATGACAGTTGAATTGACTGCTGCCGGATTGTATCCCAAAGAACCTTAGGCGATGGTCGATACCTGGACGACATCGTGGTTTGCGGAAGAAGGCACACGCCTGTTCTATCTGGTGCCGCAGGAACTCACCGACAAACTGCTGCCACTGCACATTACGCCGACGCCAGCGGAAACGACACGAGTCATCGTGGGGCGAGTCGAAATCATGTCGGCCTCAGAGGAAAAGCGGCTCCTTGCAGTCGTTCAGGATTCGGCAAAAGTACGCGCCCGGACGCTGGCAGAGCAAATTGCCAACGGGACAACGCCGCCCATTGATGTGCCGATGCCACCAGAATTTGCGGCACTCGGACGCCTCGCAGAACCTGCCCTGGCCCGCCTCCGCGAAATCTCCAGGGACCGCGCCGTGCAGGACGAAGCAGAAATCCTGATCACGCAACTGAAAGCCAATCTCGCGGCAGAAGAAGAACAGCAGCGAAACTCTGCTCAGGCTGCCCGGTAAAGTCGGCACGAAGCCCTGCCGCGAAAGGATCACAATGGCCAGCATCGAGCTTGCGAACAGAGCCATGGAACTGGCATCGACAGTCAAGTCGAGCGTCGTGGCTTGTTAGAAGTTGGGGGCCAAAGTACTTTGGATGGCCCCGCCGTTCACTCATCATTTCGATGACCGTAACCTAACGCGTTGATCTTCCAAAGTTCTCCTTCGGCGTTTTGGGCGACCAATTTATTGTACTGATTTTCGTCGGCGAGCATTTGGTGTCGGCGTTGGAATTCCGGTGTTTGTTGCCACGCTTCGAGAAGTTGTTCGTTGGACGAGATGATCTCGCGGAATGTGTTGCCAATCGTTCGCTTTCTGAATTCGGATTGAATGTCAGGCGTTACGGGTATTGCTGATAGTGTGCCATCATCACTGCATTTTTTACTGAGATCAAACTGGAGCAGTAGATGCGGTGACAATGCGACAAATCCCAAATCACCGCCACCAAGAACTGGGGAATCACACAAAGCGAAATCATCAGAATCTGAGCGATGCAGAACCCATTCGGCCTCGTAGAATGGCATGACTTGTTCACCGAGAAACTGTGGGTCGCCAAGAGCATTTTTCATTGCCCAGAACAGCTCGAATTTCGGGCGTTCACCCAATTCGGCGAGTTGCACGAGGGAGTTGAGGATTGCATGCCCTCGCAGCATGTGGATGTAGATAAACGAGGCCACGAATGCCCGTTCGAGTTGCGTGTCGATCCGTTGTTTCGGAATCACTTCATGCAGGACTTGATAGGCTGGCGTATTCTCAAGCGTTGACAGAACAGGCTCGAAATCGAGATATACCGTCTCTGGATCGGCATCCAGTTCACGACAAACGGAGTCATATTTGTCGGGGAAATTGCGTTTACAAAACGCCTTGAGGTCATGAGGCGTGATCTCGGCGACTCCGAGATGCTTGTCGAAATGGACGTCTTCGACTGCATGCTTGATGACCTTGTTTGCCTTGACGTTAAGCGAGAATACCCGCTGGTCGCGTGCATATGGTCGCTTCTTAGAGGTTGTTGCGGCGGCGTAGAAGTCGCGGTTCCAGTACGCCGTCCAGAAGCAAGGGTTGAAGTGGTTTCTCTTGCTGATGTTCATCCATGTATCGCTTCGTTCGGATGGCTAACGGCAGCCATCACCCCGGCACGCGCGAGTGAAGCCACCATTTCAAATATGGCCGATCGCTTGCTCGGCGTGCATGGCTTGGTTCTGCAGCGATTCAATCCCACATGAACGAGACTTGTTTGGTTTCGCGCAACGATTTCTTCAGGAGTTCGAACGGATAGTTGGGATCTTCAAAGTCTACTCCATCAGCCATTCTTCGAACATGGGCAATGTAGTCGGGAGGCAAAGCATCGGCAGACTCAAGGATGTCTTCGTAGTTTCCGAAATCCTGTTCAATAATGTTTGGGCAAAACGCGTAGAGTTCTTGCGCGAATTCGCCGAGATTGTCAGGAAGCGTCTTGAACTGGATAGCAAAACGATCTGGTCCAACCTCGGAAACAACCACACCAAGCTGACTGTTCCACTGTTCTACTGTGGCAACGATCTGGTCATTCGTTGGTTCGTAGCCCGGCGCGCAAGTCTGGTGCTCACGCAAGACATCAAACTGGCTCAAGATTCTTACCTCTTTGCTGCAGAACTTATTTACTTATCGGGTCAAATCACCGACATAAAGTGATTATCAGTATTTCTATTCCGGTGTCGGTTCAAGTTTATCAGGGGGAAGAGTCTACTACAATCGTTGGGGTTTTACCCAACGATAAAGCAGAAACTCGGTGAAGCGCAGATCCATGCGAGTGAGGTGACGAATGAGTCTGGCTGCGTCCCGAAGCAAGATGTATCTTGCGCAATATGCAAGACACTGTGAGTCATCCACACCATCGACACACAGTTGATCGCTTGTTCCCCCGCGAAGATTTTCAGGCGTCTGTTTACAGTAGTCAGGTCAGATCTGGCAGAAAAATGAGGGACAGAAAAATACAGACTACGACTTGAGGTCATTCTGCGATTCATTTTTCTGCCATCAATTTTTCTGCTGAATGTGTTCCTGCTTGAATGACAACGCTGTTCTTGTGTACCGACTTCGACGATGGGTTGCTGGCGAAGGCGGCGATGGGCCTTTGGTTCAGAACGCAATGCGAGCCGTTGGCGCAGAGTGGATTTTGGAGCAACTCCTCATTTGCTGCGTTCATGGTGAAGCCGGTAGAATAGCGGGATGAAACTCATTCGGCGACAAATCTGCATGACCGGTCTCCTGTGCGCATTCTCTGCGACAGCGACCTCGTTTGCTTCCGAACCACCAGCACCTGAAGGTGTGGCATATTTTGAAACGCACGTTCGACCGCTTCTGATTGAGCATTGCTACAAGTGTCATTCATCACGTTCGCAGAAGCGTGAAGGCGGTTTGCTGCTGGACAGCATGGCGGGTTGGTCCGTGGGTGGTGACAAAGGTCCGGCCATTATTCCCGGCGATGTCGATGCGAGTCTTTTGATTTCTGCCGTCAGATACACAAATCCGGATCTGCAGATGCCGCCGGACAAGGCTTTGCCAAAAGAAGCGGTCGCGGCATTGGAGCGATGGGTTGCGATCGGAGCACCGGATCCGCGCGACGAGGTGTTGGCCGCAGACGTCCAGCGGGGAAATCCTTCCGATCCGATTGCCGGGCGTGACCACTGGGCCTTTCGACCGCTGGCGGCGGAATCGCAGGATGGTCCTGCCGTCAAAGCAATGGACTGGCCTCGATCGCCAATTGACTCCTTCGTACTGGCACAGCTTGAAACGGCGAACCTGACGCCAACGGAAGACTCCGATCGTCGCACGCTGGTTCGGCGAGTGTATTTTCAACTGATCGGGTTGCCGCCGACACCGGAACAAGTGACGGCCTTTCTGAATGATGATTCCGAAAATGCCTGGGAACGCACTGTTGATGAGCTGCTGAACTCGCCGCAATTCGGGCAGCGCTGGGGACGGCACTGGCTGGATCTGGGTCGCTATGCCGATTCCAACGGGCTCGACGAAAACTTTCTGTTCCGCGAAGCGTGGCGATACCGCAACTGGGTGATTGATGCCGTCAACGCGGATGTTCCGTTTGACCGATTCCTGCTTGAACAGATCGCGGGCGACCTGCTGCCGCATGAATCAATCGAACAGCGGGATCGACAGCGCATCGCGGCTGGTTTTCTTGCAATGGGACCGAAAGTATTACTCGGCAGCGACCCGAACCAGCAGCGCATGGACGTTGCCGATGAACAGCTCGACACGATCGGGCGCGCGATTCTCGGCCAGACGCTGGGATGTGCACGATGCCACGATCACAAGTTCGATCCTGTCCCCACAGCCGACTATTACGCGCTCGCGGGGATTCTGACATCCACGCAGGTGATGGAACGGCGCTATATGCTCGGCGAGCAAAGGGTGATGGAACAGCTGACAGGACTGGGCTCCGACGGTGATCAACTGGATGCCGCCTACGAGAAATACTGGCGTGGTCGACCGCAGTTGCTGGAGCAGCAAAAGCAGGCAAAGTCCGCGCTCGAACTGTTAGAGAAGCGTGATTTAGCGGCGTTTGAAACATTCGCCGCCGAACATGCAGATGCCATTGCCGAAGGAGTCGCTGGTTCCACGACGACAGCGGAACAACGGATCGAAGCTCAGAAAGCGTTCGTCGCAGAACTGGATGCATCAATCGCGAAGCCGCCTGAAATTCCGCCGCGTGCCATGATCCCCAGCGATGCCGAAACGCCTGCGGACGAATCGATCAGACTCGCCGGTCAGTTTGATCGCCATGGCGAAAAAGTCCCGCGCGGGTTTCTGCGAGTCGTCAGCGACACGGCCGCCGAGATTCCCGACGGACACAGCGGACGGCTGGAGCTGGCTCACTGGCTCACGGACGTCGATAGCGGCGCGGGGCAGCTTGCCGCGCGAGTCCTGGCCAACCGCATCTGGTACCACATGATCGGTCGCGGCATCGTCAGAACGGTCGATAATTTTGGCCGCACGGGAGAAATGCCGAGTCATCCGGAATTGCTGGACCATCTGGCCAGCGAGTTAATTGCTTCGAAGTGGTCGGTAAAATCCCTGGTCCGAAAGATTGCATTGAGTCGCACGTTCAGGATGAGCAGTCAGCACAATGAAACTGCGCATGCCATCGATCCGGAAAACCGCTTGTTGTGGCGCGCCCACCGACGACGTCTTGACCCCGAGTCGTTGCGCGATGCAATGTTGTCAGCCGCAGGCAACCTGGACCTGAAGCCGATGGATTCCACGGTGTCCTATCTGGGGGATCAGGCCACAGCTGTCGGAGAGAACCCAAACCGACGGCGCACGGATTTTCCCTGTCGCAGTGTCTACCTGCCCGTGATTCGCAATGATTTACCGGAACTGTTCGGCGTCTTTGATTTCGCTGACCCGCATGCGACAACCGGTATGAGAGCACAAACGCTGGTCGCCACGCAGGGACTGTTCATGCTGAACGATACGTCCGTCATGGACGCCGCCGAGGCCACAGCGCGACGCCTGCTGGCGACAGAATCCGCACTCGGGCCTGAAGCGCGACTGGACCAGCTGTTCGAACTGGTACTGACGGCACGTCCTGAGGACGACGAGCGCCTGGAACTGCTCGCGTTCGTCGCTGAAACACAGAATCGCTTCGAGGGAAATGGCGACACGGATGCCAAAGTTCGGGCCTGGTCGATGGTTTGCCAGGCGTTGTTCGCGTCGAGCCGTTTTCAGGTGCTGGAGTAGACGATGAGGTGTCATCAATTCCTTCCGACGACAACCCGCCGCGCGATGCTGCAGAACAGCGCCGCCGGTTTTGGATCATTGGCGCTGGCTGCGTTCGCAGGGCAGCGGGCAGCGGCGGATCAGCAACTGAGTCCATCGATTGCGCCGTCCCCGCATGTTGCAGCGCGGGCAAAACGGGTGATCTTTCTCTTTATGTGGGGTGGGCCGAGTCATGTTGATTTGTTCGATCCGAAACCGCAGCTCAATGCATTATCCGGTCAACCGTTGTCCGGGAAGGCTGTGGGCAGCGATGCCGAGTCCGTTGGCACGGCCCTGGGATCACCCTTCAAGTTCGCTCAACATGGTTACAGCGGAGTCTGGATCAGTGAGTTGTTCCCGCACTTGTCCAGACACGCGGACCGCCTGTGCGTGATCCGATCTTTGCATACGGAAGGCAGCGCTCACGGCGAGGCGTTGCTGCGACTCCACACGGGCCAGGCAAATCTTGTGCGGCCCAGCGTCGGTGCCTGGGTGAGCTACGGACTGGGATGCGAGAGTGACAACCTGCCGGCGTTCATCACGATCTCGCCGCCGCGAGGCCACGGAGGCGTGCAGAATTATGGGAGTGCGTTTCTGCCCGCCATCCATCAGGCGACGGCGATTGGATCGGCTGAAATCCCGATTGCGAAGGCCGTCGTTTCGAATCTTGCCAATACGAGGCTGGACAAGGGCATCCAGCGTTCACAGCTGGACCTCATTCAGTCAATCAACCGTCGGCATCTGCGAGACACAACGGTTGACCAGAACATCGAAGGGCTGATTGCCAATTACGAACTGGCATTTCGCATGCAGTCCACGATGCCTCAGATCATGAGTCTGAGCGACGAATCCAAAGAGACACTTGACCTCTACGGCATTGATTCAGAGCCGACCGACAACTTCGGACGTCAGTGCCTGCTCGCCCGCAAGTTTGCTGAGAACGGCGTGCGGTATATTCAGGTTTCGACGGACTATACATGGGATCATCATCAGAAAGTGCAGTCTGGACATGTGAAGGAATCCGCGAAAGTGGATCGCCCGATCGCTGGCCTGCTGGAAGACCTGGATCGGCGTGGATTACTGGACGATACGCTGGTCGTATGGGGAGCCGAATTTGGCAGAACGCCGATGGTCGAGAACGGCGACGGTCGCAATCATCATCCGAAGGCGTTCACGATGTGGATGGCGGGTGGAGGAGTGCGTGGCGGACTGACGTACGGCTCAACCGACGACTTTGGTTATGCTCCGGCAGAGAATCCGGTCCACATGCACGACCTGCACGCCACGATTTTGTACGCTCTGGGACTGGATCATGAGCGTCTGACATTCCGCCACGCCGGTCGCGATTTTCGCCTGACAGATGTATTTGGAAATATTGTGCATGATGTGCTGGCGTAGCCTGCATTATGCACGGCATTGTAGGCCGGACCGAGCAAACCCGGCAAATGCCGGAACGGCGACCGCCAGTCGAATGCAAGTCCTGCCGAGAACCTGTCACCAAGTAAAACTCGGGTTTGCGCTGTTCCGGCACATGCGGCGATCTTGGTCCGGCCTACACTGTGCGCAATGCAGGCTCGCGCGCTGAATCCTGTAGGGAGCACTTGCAGAGCCAGTGGCACACAATCCATCAATGAATGCATGACAGCGTCCTTGGAGTCTGTCTGAAATCTGCGATAATGCCGCAGCTCTGATTGTTGATCGTCTTTTCGGACAGAATCCTGTGAACAGCAAACGCGCGATTGCTCAGTTACTGCAGCACCTCTCTGGTGTCGGGGTGACTCATGTGCCGCGTGTGGAGTTTCCAAAGCCCGTGAAACCGGCACAGAAAACCGAATCCACGGCGCGCGGCGTTGCTGCGAACACGACCGCTGACGGAGTTAGCGCAAAGGATGTCACGAAACCGGGACGGAAGTCCTCGAAAGCGGCGGCGGTTCCTGAAATGCGTCGTCCGACCAGCGGCTTGCGGTCGGTGGAAGAACTCAAGGTGACGGATGCTGATCGGCCTGAAGCGCTGGCAGAGGTCCAGGGCCTGCTGCTCCAGGAGTTGACTGATACTCAACAAAAGCACGACGCACTTTGTTCGTTGGCGGCGATCGTGGCAAAATGTCGTCGGTGCAGTGAGCTGGCAGCGACTCGAAAGCAAACGGTATTCGGTGTCGGCGATCCGAATGCACGCATCATGTTTATCGGCGAGGCACCGGGAGCGGACGAAGACGCTCAGGGAGAGCCATTTGTCGGTGAAGCCGGTCAGTTGCTCAACAAGATTGTCACGGCCTGCAAGTTGCGGCGCGAAGACATCTACATCTGCAACGTGCTGCGGTGTCGCCCGCCTGGCAATCGAAATCCGTTGCCTCAGGAGGCTTCCAATTGCCGCGAGTTTCTGGACGCCCAGATCCGGATTGTGCAGCCGGAGTACATCATTTGCTGGGGTGCGGTCGCTGCCCAGAATCTATTGAATGAAACACGCGCAGTGGGCAAACTCCGGCGTCAGTTCTTCACACACAACGGCGCGAAGGTGATGTGTACGTATCACCCGTCGTATCTGCTCCGCAATCCTTCCGCCAAGAAGGAAGTCTGGGATGACATGAAGTTCTTCATGCTGGAACTGGGCGTTGAGCTGCAGTAGTGAGGAGTCGCGAGGTAAAGCTGTTAGCTTTGCCTGCCAGACCACACCATCTGGGCAAGGGGACGCTCGTCTGAATCGTTTAACGGCAAGCCGCAGGCGTCAGTGCCGGGTTTCGCGTACGGCTCGCCGTTAAACGAAGATGGCGATCGAGGAGATTAAGGACCGGCGAGAAATGACTGTCGTCTTCCGGACGTGGGGTACGTTTGTAACGTGCCTGGCACGATGGTACGTTTGTAACGTGCCTGGCACGATGGAATCGGGCACGATGGAATCGTGCCCCACTTATTTCTGTCGCAGTCCTGCAGCGAAAGTTCCCAAGCCGGATGGGATCTCCAATGAGAAAGTCAACCAGTCCAACAGCTAGAGTCTGTCCTCAGCGGTCCACAGGACTCGACGAGCTTCATCAGCTCGCAAAAAGTGCGGACGAGGCTGGTTGCTTTCGGCTTCGTAAACGGATTCGCCTGCGTGAATGGTTCGCTTCATTGGCGGTGTGAATGCCGTGACTGAACCGGTGAATGCCACTGGAGTGGCCGGAATCAATCTGGCTGTTGACGCCGTTGACGTCGCAGTTTCCGCCGATTCGGTGTTGCGATTGAGCAGACTGCGAATCACATCGCTTCGCATCAGCAATCCACAGACAAAGCCATTCTCGTCCACAACTGGGATCGCCGTATTGGCACAGGAACGAAACAAGGGCTGCACGGTTGCGAGATTGGCGTTGAGTCGGACAGACTCGGCATGTGGGACGACGATGGATTGTATCGTGACGTGCGTAGCCGGATTTACGAGTAATGCTCGCACGATGCTGCTTTCGCAGACGACGCCGGCAAGCTTGCCACATTCATCAGTCACGGCCATCAGATCACTGTCGCTGATAATCAGCCGCTCTGCCACTTCTCTCAAAGTTGCTGTTGCCGTCACGACAAGGCCGTGCCGGATTCTCATCAGATCTCGAACAAAATGTTGCTGCACAGTACACCTCCTGGCGCGGTTGGGAAGAGTGAATGTTTCCAAAAGGAATCTGTGTCGGCAATTCGTTAAAGGCGTCACAAAGTCGGCGTTCTGCCTGCTTTCACAGAGGATTTTGCAACATGAGGTCATGTTGTTCCTGTCGTATCGGTTGCAATTCACGGCAGCTGCGATCGGACTGGCGCGACCGCGTGATATCCTGCGCCGATTGCAGCAAGTTGTAGCCGGATTCGTCAGAATCCAGAGCCCGGCCATGATTCAGCCCGAAATCTCACGACTTCGGCTGCAAGTAAATGCCTCACTCAGACCCGCGACCGCATTATTCCAATGGATATACAATGGATCGTCCGTTCAAAGCACAGGAATTCTGTGTTGCCGGTCAGTTCGGACGGGACAGAAATGGTCCGCCTGAGTAGCATAGAACAGGGCACGGCGGTCCGGTTCTTGAATTCGTAGGGTGGGACCAGCGGAGCGCCGGCCCACCACATCGGACAGATGGTGGGCCGGCGCTGTCGCTTGTCCCACCCTACATACTACGTAATGAAGTTGAGGCTCGTGGATCATGACGTTACAGTCGTCCGTTTGGTTCCGTTTGTTCGGCACTTTAATTCTGGCCGCTTCGTTGCACCGCGCAACGATCGCGGAGGACAAGCCGGAGCCTGTGAAAGTGCCGGACGCGATTGCTGAATCGCCTGCCGACATGAAGGCGTATATCGAACCTTTGGCACACACAGCTTTCAAAATTGAAATGCTGCCAGTTGCAGGCGGGAAGCTCGTGATGGGCAGCCCTGAGACCGAAACAGATCGACGCGCCGACGAAGGACCACAACATGAGGTTGAGGTCTCGCCCTTCTGGATGAGCAAATTCGAGATCACATGGAATCAGTACGAAGTGTGGAGCGACCGCGTCGATTCGTTGCGTCGGGCGGCCTACGGCAAACCATCGAATCCGCGTGACAAAGTGGCCGATGCCGTGACTCGCCCGACTCCGCCTTACACGGACATGAGTTTCGGTATGGGCCGTGAAAATCATCCGGCGATCTGCATGACGCAGCATTCTGCGAGAATGTACTGTGCGTGGCTGAGTGCCAAGTCGGGACGCTATTATCGATTGCCGACAGAGGCAGAATGGGAATACGCCTGTCGCGCCGGAACAACGACAGCATACTCCTTTGGTGATGACGCGACGGAAATGGATGCCTATGCATGGTTCGAAGAAAACAGCAACGGGAATTATCAGCCTGTCGGAAAGAAGAAACCAAATCCCTGGGGACTGCACGACATGCATGGTAATGTCGCGGAGTGGGTCCTGGATCAATATGTTCCCGAAGCGTATTCGCTGCAGGCTGGCAAGGTCTCAACCGATCCACTCGTTATTCCGCTCACGGAATACCCCCGTGTCGTGCGTGGCGGAGGCTGGGATGATCCGGCCGATATGCTTCGGAGCTCAGTGCGTGAAGGATCGAGCGAAGAATGGAAGCAGCAGGATCCGCAATTGCCACAGAGCATCTGGTACTTTACCGACGCACTGGGGGTTGGCCTGCGTGTGGTCCGACCTTTCATGACGCCGGATGAAGAAGCCCGAGCAGCAAAATGGGACAAGAGCGAACCGCCTCAGAAAGATCCGGAAGAAGTTCTGTCGAACGAGTAGGGCTTGATCGAGACAACAAATGGGGGTTGAATCTGTAGGCCGGACCAAGCGCAGCGCCGTTCCGGCAATTGCCAGACACCTGCCGGAACGGCGCTGCGCTTGGTCCGGCCTACCCTGAAACTAAACCTTGACAAAGCGCTACGCTTCATCAAGCAATTCTACTGCGGCGAATTTTTGGCCTTCCAGCATCGCCAGACTGGCTCCACCGCCAGTGCTGACATGTGAGACTTTGTCGGCAAAGCCCAGTTGCTGAATCGCTGCCGCGCTGTCGCCACCGCCGATGATGCTGGTGGCGGAACTGTTGGCAATGGCTTCGGCCACAATGCGTGTTCCGGCATCAAATGGAGGCATTTCAAACACGCCCATTGGACCGTTCCAGACAACCGTCTTTGCGTTCTTCAATTCCTGAGCGTACTGGGCTGACGTGGCAGGGCCAATATCAAAGCCTTCAAACGTATCGGGAATGTCGCCAGCTTTCACGACAAGTTTGTTGCAGTCCGCGTTGAAGGCATCGCCGCAATGTGTGTCCACCGGCAGGACCAATTTGCTTCCGCCAATCTGGATGAGCTCCTTTGCGAGTTCGACCTTGTCCAGTTCCACGCGACTCTTGCCGACCTTGCCACCCTTCGCCAGCGAAAACGTGTAGGCCATCGCGCCGCCGATCAGTACTTTGTCGCAAATACCCAACAGGTTCCTGATCACGTTGATCTTGTCGGAGACTTTGGCTCCGCCAAGAATCGCGATGAAAGGCCGTTTTGGATTCGCGATTGCGTCTGACAAATATTGAATTTCCTTCTGCACCAGGAATCCGACGACTCGTGGTTTGCCGACCATCGCCTGAGGCACGGCCACCATTGATGCATCGGTGCGGTGACATGTTCCAAAAGCATCGTTGCAGTAGATATCCGCGAATCCGGCGAGCTTCGCTGCAAACGCAGCATCACCCTTCTTTTCGCCTTTATAGAAGCGCAGGTTTTCGAGGACGAGGACCTCGCCGTCCTGCAATGCAACAACTTTGGCGGAGGCATCGGCATCGACTGCGTCCGTGGCGAAAGCGACTGGCTTCCCGAGCAGGTTCGCCAGGACATCAGCAGCGGGCTTCAGGCTTTCCTTAGAATTATCCTGACCGGATTCAGGTCGTCCCAGGTGACTGCACAGAATTACTCTTCCGCCACGATCGATCACGGACCTGATCGAAGGAATGGCCATCCGGACACGGCGATCGTCGGTCACATTGCCGTGATCATCCAACGGAACGTTAAAATCGACTCGCATGAGGACCGATTTTCCGGCAACATTCACATCTGCAATTGATTTTTTCGCCATGATTCTGCTTCTTATCGTCTTTGCACGCACCGTAATAATCACCGCACCGTCTACCTGGACGACGCACTCTCGCCGCATTTTAGCGAACTGGCGCTTTCAGTCACGGCATCCGCAGGAATTCATATTTCACGTGCTTCGAGCACGATTATGGTATCTGGCTGTGGGTCATGAATGATAACGTCGGCGAGCGGCTGGGCGTCAGCCCTCCGAGTGATTCGTGGGACCAGCATGTTGGTATCTGCAGCATCTCCGCTCGGAGGGCTGCCGCCCTGCCGCCCGACCATGCGCTGTCCAGTCAGAGAAACGCAAGTACCAGAGAAACGCAAGTACCAGTCACTTTGACACCGTCACTTTGACACCGTCACTTTGACACCCCAGTTGCCTGTCAGGGCCTTGAAGATTCCGTGGCAGCGGCGCGAAGCAACGTCAGAGCGGTCTCGACCAGCATCTCGCCGCTACCCGGCTGGACAGTCGAATTCGTCACCTCATAGCTTCCCCCGGCATACGCCGCCCGATGCGGGACATAGATGGACTCAACCGCGTTCGACAGTTCGACAACGATTGTCGTGCGGAACGGCGACGCATGTTTGATCGCCAGTCCCAGCTCGACAAAGATCTCGCCGGGAAGGCACACAATCGCGACGTCATTGCCAATTGTGATCACGGTCAGGTCAACCGGCAGTGTCTCGCCCACGCCTGCCAGTGAGCGACTCAGACCCCAGGTGATATGTTCGACCGTTTTGGTGTAGGGTTCGCGATGGCGCAGTTGATCAATAATCAGCTTTTTGTAAGCGGTGACGTGCTCGAGGAATTCCACCTTCCCGCCGTGATTTGCCAGATCCACGAGCTGCACCGATCGCTCGACCTCTTCACGGGTTGCGTCTTCGAGCGGCAACCGCACGACCTGCGATTTGACCGCCAGCCGCGTGTTTTCAATCGGTGTCAATTGAGTGAGTTGTGCGCTGATCGATGTTCCGATTGAATCACCGATAAAATCGGCTTTGTTCCTGACAGTCGTCGAAGGGTCGGCGTGGTTGATGTCTCCGCAGCATCCGGTGCCAAAGATCGAGACGACATCCGGTCCACACGCCTTACGGAGCGTACGTTCGATGAAGAACGGATAATCAGCGCTCCATCTCATGCCTCCGACTGTATCCAGATGGAGCGCGAAGTTACTGAGAATTCCGCGAGTTGTACCGTCCTCCGGATTTCGAATCGCGAGCAGCCCGATCTCAGGATCAATCGGACCAGCGGCACGGACGACTTCCGGATTTGACAAACCTTGCCACGTCTGAACGCTGCCGTCGCGCATCACGAATCGGCGGTTGAAAGAAACCGGTGTCGCCTGCGTCGCTGAACCTGTTGCCAGCGACGAGGGCTTCGCGTTGGCATGAGCCTGGACGATTGCTTCCACAGGTCCGTTGATCAGTTTTTCGATGTATGTGGCCCGCAGATCTTCCTGTACTTCTCTGCCGAGATACAGATACAATTCTTTCATGTAGTCTGGAGCGGTGTGTGAGTGCGTTGCTGAGATCGCAATATTGTTTGCGGGGATGCCGGTCTTTTCGGAGACTCGCCGGCGAACTTCACGCGACAGATCCGTGGCGATGCCGATTAGATCACACACCACCAGAGCGCCTGCCGTGTCGCCATCACGAAAGACGATGGCTTTGGCCTTCAGCGGATCAATCGTCCCTTCGGCCAGTCGCTCGTGATAGTAACCCGCCATCGGAAAACCGACGGGCGGGGTGATGTCCGTCTCCGCAACGCCGACAAGCAGACTGCTGCCTGAGTCCGACTCGGATGGCAACGGATCAGCACCGTAAGTCGTCATGGCAGCTGAAATCATTGAGCACGCAAGTATGAATATTCGAAATCTGGATAACATTTTTACAAAAATCCTTTGCGTAGATTTGTAGATACCGTGTTTCTGTCGTCTCAGCCTGCTTCGGTAGGTCGAATGACGCATCTCCGGCGGAATCATACGCTGGAGATCATAGAGTTGAATCGACTGAGCTTCAATCTGCTTCGAGACAGACGATCCTTGACAAACAAATTGTCAGTGCCTACCCTCTGGGAGGAGTCAGCGTTCGTCTGCGTACCTTTGTTAAGGCGAGCGGCAGAAATGAATTTACCGGTACGACGGACTTCCAGTCCGTCGCATGGTGCTACTCGACGGACTGGAAGTCCGTCGTACAAATTGCGGAGGGTAAGTTCTATCCTGCCGCTCGCCTAAAAAGGATGTTGGACAGACACGTGCGACAAAAGACCGTTGGGTTGAATTCGGTTTTGGTGACGGACGTGGATTTTTTTACTGCAGCGTGGTTGGCGGACTACTCAGGCGACCAAGAGCGTGATGAAGGTCACCAGACGGCGATTTGACGTCGAAAAACTCAGCGCAGACTGCCCTGCCTGACCACCTTTCGTCAGTTTGGCGATGAGTGGGCGCACGCTCGCGGCTCGCAGGAGATTCCAGTCGGCGACTTTCAGCAGGATGTTTGAAAACACCGCCGGACGACCATGCACGCGAAGACGGTCGAGCCCCGTCACTCGTTTCAGAAGACGGTTGGTCGCCTCAATGCCGCTGCGCAGTCGGTATTCATCTCGAAACTCCGTTGTCTATTCCTTGCGCCGACGATTGATCAGCCGCACCTGCTTCGCTTCAATCGTCACCGGATTCCAGCCCGACCCAAATCGAACGGGGCACTTCTGCAGCAGCGGACACGCGGCACACACGTGAGGATGCTGCAGGATATTGATCTGCTGCCACCTTATTCAAAGCGATTTCCTGCTCGGGTCGTGAATCCTGGACAGTCGAACTAGAACGCTTCAACCAGCGGCGGTTCGTCTGAGGAACTGCCAGTAATCGGAGTTTTCGTGCTGGAGGGTGTCCATGAAACGTTGGTCACGTTCGTCGAAGACTCTGTTTCGGAAAACGCTGGATCCGGTGTCGGGGCGACGGCAGTGTTGGGAGTCGAGTTCTGAGGAACTGCCGAAGGAGTCGCCGCTGGCGTCGGGGTTTCGAATGACCATTCTCCGCCAGACGGCTGAAACTCCGGCGTTCCATTGCCGGGCATTCCGGTTCCGAATGACATGGATGCGGTCTGATCCGGTGGCACGTTCATGATCGAATCGGCGGGTTGCCAGCCACCTGTTGACGGCATGCTTCCCGGCATCTGCATCCCGTTCGGCGCGTAATGGGCTGACATCATGCTCTGATGCATGTTCGGAGCGGCGGTCATCTGAGCGCCATACATGGGATTTCCACGCATGGCCATTTGAGTTTGCGACGTACGCATCTGCGCCATTCGGGCACCGCGCGACGGCGGACCGAAGGCGGTCTGTTGGCGAGGCACGTTGTAAGGATGCACGCCGCGTGCCATTGCGGTCGCGGCCATCGGGCTGGCTGGCCCCGCACTTTGCGACGCTGCGGCGATGCGAGAATGTACTTCGGGCTGATTCCAGTCGGATTGCAGTGATCGCTGATAAACAGCGACAGCCTGATCCGGTTGTCCGTTCTCTTCGTAGTACTGCCCCAATTGCGCGAGTGCGGTTGAATGATTAGGGTTGACCTGAAGCGCGCGCTGCAACGATTGAGATGCCGCGCCGGACTGGCCCATTTCCCGCTGCAACCATGCCAGTTCGACATGGGACTCGGCAACGTATGGCTGAGTTCCTGCCCAGGTTGTCAACAAGCTCGCCGCTTCGTCGCTTCGTCCCTGAGCAATCATCGTTTCTGCAAGTCCATGATAGGACGGCTGATGCGACGGTGCCATGGCCAGCGACTGGCGATACAATTGTTCCGCGCCTTGTGTGTCGCCCAGTTTCATCTTTGCCTTGGCGAAGTTCGCGACGTAGTCGGGATTCGAAGGATTCGCCATCATCGCCTGCTGAAACTCATTCGCAGCAGCCGTGTAGTTTCCCTGTTCGTAATAGCCCATGCCCGACGAATTCGTCGCGTAGCCATTCATTGTATGGCAGCCAGCCGCAGTGATGGCCATTAAAACGACAAAGCAAGGAAGCTGCAGATGCAACCTGAAGGAGCGCATGACGACGGCCTTTCAGAGGATTCTGGAAAGGTGAGAGTGCTGAGACAGCAGGAGACGGGGATTTGAAAAAGGGGTCAGGAACCAATAGTGCGGAGCACCCTTTGGGCCATTTGGCTATTGGTTCCTGACCCCTTTTTCAAAGCCAATGAGATCGGAGAGGAACGCAGGATACCTGCTGCCGCAATTTTCAGGCAACGGCGATTCGGCAAGGATCGACGCACAATTGTCTGCACCGTTCACACTCCAGCAGAATCTGCCGGATTTCAGGCGTTGGCAGGGGGTGCCGGGCAAAATCAGCCGGTTTTTGAACAAACTGGCTCAAGTCCGTCTAAGAACAGAGGTACTAATGCACTGTCAGAGATGGTTTGATGGGTTGTGTGCCACTGGCTCTGCCAGTGTTTCATGCCGATGAAGCACACTGGCAGAGCCAGTGGCACACATCAAAGCATGGTTGACCGAACATTAGCCTTCCGCCACGTTGACGTAGACTTTGAGGGCATCCTTATGTTCAACCAGCAGACGCATCATCTCTTTATAGTTATCCAGGCCCTGAACGGGTGTCGTCAGGATCTTCTGAATTACGCCGGGCCATGTCACTTCTCCCAGTGCCAAATCTGCGATGCCTGATTCGAAATGACGGAAGTTGGCATTTACAGAACCTACCAGCAATTTGTTCCCCAGGACCCAGTTCAGGTTGATACTGTCACTGGGGACTTCTGTTTTCCTGGTGCCGCCAGTAATGCTCGTCCAGACCATGCAGCCGTTGTGACCAAGAATCTGCATGGCTTCAAACGCCAGCTCGCTGCTTCCAGTCGCTTCGATAATGAGATCGGGCTTACCGTGAGTGGCAGCGAGTTCTTTGAGTGAATAATCCTGCGTGCTGATGTAGGTCGAACCAAATCCTTCGGCGATTTCCGCTTTCAGGTTCGGCTTGCGACCTCGAGCCAATGTCAAAACCTCAATGCCTCGCAAGCGCAGAATCAATGTCGACAGCAGCCCGATCTGACCGGCACCGGTCACCCAGGCTCGCTTTGGTTCCCAGACCTGCAGTCGCTTCTGAGCGAGGATCGCCTGATCAACGGCCTTCGCCGCACAGCTCATCGGTTCCGCCAGCACGTGCAGATGCTTGAGTCCCACCGGAATACGGACGACGAATTCTTCATCGTCCACAAAATACTCCGTCAGATATCCATGTCGCAGATTGATCCCGCGCTCGTAATACTGTTCTTCACTGGTAATGTCTGAACGACCAATGCGGTCGTAGATCGATCCGCCAGGACGCCGTACGGTACATGTCACGTAGTCGCCGACTTTCACTCGGCGAACGCTCGGACCGATTTCTTCCACAATTCCAAAGCACTCATGCCCGATCACAAGGAAATCGTATCCCGGAGGCGCGTTGCCGTAGAGTGCGTCGTTGATTTCCCGATCAGTGGCGTCCACGCCGACCTTCAGAACTCGAGTCAGCACTCCGCGACCATCGGGAATATCAGTCACCGCCGGTTTTTCCAGCTCTGCCAGATGCACGCTGTTCGGAGTTCCGGGACGGACGGCAATGGCTTTCATTGATCAAACTTTCCTGAATGTGCTGTGACGTTTGTTGGTTGGAGCACAGGTGCAACCTGCTTTGCGAGCAAAACCGGAATTCTAGGCTACGACCGCCCGGTGTCAAAACATGCGGGAACGCAGGAATCGTCATAAGTGCAGTCGCCGATGTCGGTAGGTCCTGCTTGCCGAGCAGGACTTCGCGGCCACGCCGCGACCAGCGACGAGTCGTGGTGGAAAGGACGGTTACGCGGCGAGGTGGAGCGGAGGTGCGACCCATGGGGGTTCGCCAACGGCGAAGATGCCTATTTCGATTCCGTCACTGTCATGGCCGCGACTTTCCGCGATGCCGCCTCGACCGCCGCCGCTTTCACATCCGCGATCTTCACCGGTACAAATCCTCGACGCTTGCTTTCGTCTGCCGCTTCCATGAATGCGTACAGATCGATAGTTTCCTCCGCAGACACCGGCGGATGTCCGGTTCGATAGAATTTCACAATCTCAACAACCAGTGGACGGTAGCCGTCGAACTTGCCAAGTGAGGCGACACCATTGGCTCCAAACGCCGTGCCGCCATATCCGGAACCGCCCGCGCGGATGCCGCGAAATGTTCCGATCCGACCGTCGGCCCAAACGCCTGTCACCTGATCAAAATCTTTGGTGGAGGTGCGCACCACAGATTCGCAACCTGCTCCCATCACCGTAAACAGGGCTTCACATCCATGGATGCCATACCAGAACAGATCGGGATGAGTCGCTTCCAGAGAACAGGGCGAATACGCATCGCACCCCGTCACCGGACCGAGTGAGCCACCGCGAATCTCCTGGATGGCTTCAGAAAAACGCAGCGACGATGAACTGAAGACCGGCGTATCATAGTGTTTCGCAAGTTCAAAAATCGCGATTGCATCGACGAGTGAACCAGCGATCGGCTTGTCGATAAAGACGGGCTTGCGCGCCTTCAACACCGGTGCAACCTGCTCCAGATGTGGTCGGCCGTCGTTGGTCTCCAGCAACACCGCATCGACTTGCGAAATCATGGTGTCGAGGTCGTCGCAGATCTCAACACCGAGGGCTTTGATTTTCTCTGTGTACGCGGGCACACGGCTAACGCTGCTTTCGATATCGGGACTGCCCTTGGGATACACAAGCACAACTCGAAAGCCAGCCACTTCCGGATCGGGTTGCTGTTTGTTCAGCAATTCGGCAAACGCCAGACAATGCGAAGTGTCCAGCCCGATCATCCCGATTCGCATCGGCTTCACAGGTTCATCTGCTGCGGCGTAACCTGTAACCGTCAAGGCACTGAGAATCGCTGAACTCATCAGGAAGTATGAACATGAACGCATAAGACTTTCTCCACAG
>CAMAVB010000057.1 GCA_945861465.1 Candidatus Kuenenia stuttgartensis | reverse complement strand
TGATAGTTCTGGGCATGGACGCCGTGATACTGGAAATGAGTCTCCAGCTTGTCGCGCAGTTTCTGTTGGGGGTGCATCTGGCGAATCAGCGGCCCGCCCGACAGATCGCCATCAATGACCACTTCAAAAATATCGTTGTGCAGATCCTCCCGGGCGAAGTCCCAGTAGTTGTCGTTGGCTTCGTACAGAAAATAGAGATGGTTCTGCCCTTTCACCCAGCCGACTTTCACCTTCACGTCGAGATTTGTCGGATCCTGCTTGTCGCCAATGCCGATGACCGTTTCTCGGAGTTGGTCCTGGCCGATCGCATAGGCTTCCGGAACAATCGACCAATCTGACGCATCGCCGTCAATTCGCGGAATCTTGTCGGCGGGAAACTGAAACACCAGATATTCGACTTCGGGACGCGACAGCCCGCTGTTCCGTTGCGGCAGGCCCTCATACGCCACCTCGTCAATCAACCGCTTCACATCATCCACGTTGACCGGCACCGGTCCCTTGCCGCCCGCTTTGGTTGAGAGACACGAATCACCGTCGAAGTTGTAAAGCACGCGCCGCGTTCGCTGCGGCTGATCGGCCGCAGTCACTGGCGCTGCCAGGAGTACAAGACTTACGGCGATAACCAGCTGCGAAGCCGTGCCGCGTCGAGATGTCATCAGTCGATCCATGCGAGTACTTTCCAAATAGGACTTGTTGGTGACGTTCATTTCTTAACCGTGCCTGGTTGCCAGTAGGCGTGCATGGCGGCGTGGCCAGGCGTTTCATAAGTGCAGATGAAATTCAGTTCGGCCGGGATATCCTACCAATCCTGCAAACACATTGCATTCGCTGCCACGGCCCCGAGGTTCAAGAAGCGAACGTTCGTCTGGATAACCTTTCGATTAACCTGATCGAGGACCGTGCGGTGACCGAATCATGGCACGAGGTGCTGAACGTTCTGCATGCCAGCGAAATGCCACCCAAAGATGAGCCTCAACTCTCAGGCAACGAACTTTCTGCTTTTACCGACTGGGTTTCCAGTTCGCTGAAAGTCGCATTGGCAGCGCGTCAGAAGACCGATGGGCGCGTCGTTCTGAGGCGACTGAATCGCGTCGAATACCAACACACGACGCAGGGTCTCCTGGGATTGGAAATGGACTATGCGCGGGATTTGCCGCCCGATGCTATGGCCACCCATCGCGCATCGCCGAATTCTGTTCGAATCGTCAGACATGGATCGCGAGGACCTGTCCTATGTCAGCCAGGTGTTGCAACGGTTTATGATCCGAGCCTATCCGTTGATACTGGCGGGTGGGGCCGCGATGGGGCTGAAGCATGGCAGGTATTTAAAGTTCAGCGATCAAGTGCCCATGTCCAATTTGTTCGTCACCATGCTGAACCGAACGGGTGTCGAGTGCCCAGTTTTTGCAGACAGCACGGGGGAATTAGACGAACTGTTGAGTTAGCCCGACTTCCCCAGACGTGACTTAATTCGAGTCGACTGAAAAATTATTCGCCGTGTTTTTGAGGTGATATTTTGAAGACGTCCGTGTTTGGAAACTGAAATCGTGATGTAGTGAGAACTTGGTATCTGGCGGGTGTGAATACCGGTGATAACATCCCCGCTATGTTGATTCGACAGTAAGCACCAGTGCAGAAGTTTTTTAGTTTAACGGCGAGCCGTAGGCGTAGGCGGAAGCACGCTGGATTCGCCTACGCCTACGGCTCGCCGTTAAACGATTTATGCAAACTTACTTCTGCACCAGTGCTTACTTTAAGCATGAGAACGGACGACGCACAGCATACTGGGCGCTCGTGGAATCGCATCGCACTGCTATCGGGCTGCGGCAGCGAGTGGTGGCGTGCGAGTCGAGAACCTGCGGCAGTTTGGCGTTCCGTGGCTGGCGATGCATCTCATTCGGACGCTGCAACTCGACACGTTTCTGGACAAAGAGATTCCGGAAGGACGCGGACATGTGCCGTGGGATGTCACTTCACTGATTCTGATCATTGCGAGACTGCTCAACCCCTCCACTGAGCTGCACATCGCCGAACAATGGTATCCGAAAACGGCGCTGTGCGCCCCAGGGCGGTTCGCCTTACGGCGAAAGTCCTTTCCGGCAGAAAGTCCTGGCCAAATGCCGTTCCTGATCTGGCCCAGTTAGCAGACGCCGCTGCATCTGTTCATTTCTCGGAAGCGTGCTGGCGGGTGCTTTTGATTTTGTGCTTTCGCATTTTCCCGTAAAGCGTGGTGGGCTTGAGCTTCAACTCGGCCGCGGCGCCGTCGGGGCCATAAATTTTCCCGTGACAGCGGCTCAGGGTGTCCAGAATAATCTGACGCTCGATCTCCGCCAGAGATCTTCCAGCAATCATGCCGGGCGGTTCTGAGCTGAGTGACGGGCGTCCGTACAGCCAGGATTCGTCAATCACCAGAGTATCCCCCTGACTGATGATCATGGCCCGCTCAATAATGTTCTCCAGCTCACGCACGTTGCCCGGCCAGTTGTAGCTCATCATCAGTTCCATTGTGCGACGATCCACTCGCGTAATCGACTTGTTCATGTGCACCGAGAATCGTCCGATGAAATGATTCAGCAGCGAAGGAATGTCCTCCCGCCGCTCACGCAGAGGTGGAACGCGGATCGGGAAGACGTGCAGCCGGTAATACAGATCTTCTCGAAACCGGCCCGATTCGGAGTGCAGCTTCAGGTCCCGATTCGTCGCCGCGATCACACGCACGTCGATCTGAATCGGCTCACTGCCACCGACGCGTTCGATCGTGCGTTCCTGCAGCACTCGCAGCAGCAGCACCTGTGTCTCGATCGGAACTTCCGAAATCTCATCCAGAAAAATGCTGCCGCGGTGAGCCAGCTCGAAGCGACCTCGACGACGCTCGGTCGCACCCGTAAAGGCGCCGGCTTCATGGCCGAACAGCTCACTGGGAATCAGATTCGGAGCCAGCGAAGCACAGTTCACTTTCACCAGAAGTTCATCACGCCGGGAACTGAAATCATGGATCGCTCTGGCGATCAGTTCTTTTCCGGTGCCGGTTTCCCCAAGGATCAGTACTGTAGAATCCGTCTGCGCAACTTGCTCAATCGCCACGCGCACCTGCTGCATGGCTCGACTGTCGCCAATGATATTTCCAAAGTCCTTGTCCGTCCGAATTTCATCGCGCAGATAAATATTCTGCTGCTGGAGTTCTCCTTTCAGCCGATCAATTTCGCCATAAGCTGCGGCATTATCGACCGAAATCGCCAGCTGCCCGCAGGCTTCATTCAGCAGCTCCAGATCCCAATGATCGGGCGCCTCCGACTGCCGCGACGCGATTCCCAGCACTCCGAGGCATTGATTACGAGTGGCCAACGGCAGGAAAACTTTCGACGCATAACCCGCCTCCCAGAGTTTCTGATCGTCTGGAAACGAATGGGAACTTTTCAGTGAACGAACCACGTGCGGCACTCGATGCTGCATGACCCAGTGAAAGGCCGAACCCGAGTGCGGCTGCACGGCGGTTTCCGTCAGTCTCCGGCGTTCGGAAACAATCTCCACTGCCAGTTCGCTGCGAGCGGACTCGTGTCCGGCCAGCAACAGGCTCACGCGGTCACACCTGAGTAGTCGGTAGATCTGATCGGCGGCATGCTCAAAGATCGTGCGAATGTTGAGACTGGAATTGACGACTTCGCCAAACTCCACCAGCAATCGATAGCGGGATTCGGAATGTCGCAGTTGCTGTGTCTGTTTATCAACCTCCTGCTGCAGAGTCTCCAGAAATCCGTCCTTCGATCTGTTCGCCGCCGCCAACTCCTGATTCTTCCGCTGCAGCTCACTGATCAGCTGAGTCTTCTCCAGACTAATGGCAATGTGACCCGCCAGGCGACGAAGCAGGACTGCGTGCTGGTCCGTGTAGGTACCTGCTTCGCGGCTGGAGAAGAAGATCACACCAATCGGTTTGCCATTCGCGAGCAGCGGCAAGGTCAGACTCGATTTCATTCCTTCCCGACAAATCAGCTCGGTCGATACAGATTGAGGTGTCCGGTAAAGGTAGTCGTCCAGATCATTGATGATGCGCGGCTGACCTGTGGCCAGCAGCGGAGCCAGCGTTGAACCAGCCAGTCGCGCGGCGTAGCCAATTTTCAGCCTCACTTCACCGTCAGATCGACAGGACGCAAGCCGCAGCACGTCGCCCGGTTCCTCCAGCAGAGCGACCGCGATCCGGTTGTACGGCACGATGCCATGCAGCTGGCTATAGACCGAGTCGAACAGATCGTTGAAGCTGTGCCCCATGTTGAGCTGTTCAAGCATCTGCTCGACCAGTCGCTCATAATCCCCGTGCTTAGGCGGCACAACGGCAGTGGGTAAAGTCATCGAAATACCGCTGTCTGACGAAATATGGTCACACTAGCGCCTTTTGTGGTAGTTTCCCTGAAATAACTCGCATTTTGTGGGGTTCAGGCCAGCAATTTCCGTATGAGTCTACCCAAAGAGGGTCGGCATGGGCATTCGGAACGACCAAATATGGTGATTCTGAAGCAAATAGCGTCTGCGACAGAATCCATCTTAAGAGCCTTCTGGAAAACGAGTTATGCGCACCGCCTGACTTAATTGAATTCACGGCACAGTGGTTGCGTTGGAAAGTGTCGGCCGCAAACACTTCAAGGGCGACTATCCCATGACTCACGTTGTTGCTCAACCATGCTGTGACTGCAGGTACACCGACTGCGTCGTCGTTTGTCCGGCCAATTGTTTTCACGAGGGTCGAAGGATGCTGTATATCGATCCGCAGGATTGCATCGACTGTGAATCGTGTGTGCCAGCCTGTCCGGCGGACGCGATTTTTCATGAGGATCGTCTCCCGCTGGAATGGGCACCATTTCGTGATCTGAATGCCACGATGGCGCGGCAGAGTCCTTCAATCCTTGAACCCCGAAACGTCATGAAGCCAGTTTAAGAATACAGGAGATCTCAAGATGTCAGTCAAAATCACGGCAAGTGCCGCACGCGAGTTCAAGAAGGTCATTGTCGAGCAGCAGATGCCGGACACGATCGCGCTCCGCGTGGGTGTGAAGGGCGGCGGCTGCAGCGGTTTCGAATATCAGCTGGAGTTCGACAACACGGTCAACGAAGACGCTGACCTGCTGGTCGAGATGCATGGTGTTCGCGTGGCGGTTGATAAGAAGAGTGCATTGTTTCTGGACGGCACCGAGATTGATTTCCACGAGAGTCTCGACAAACGTGGGTTTGTCTTCAGCAACCCCAACGCCACAAAGTCCTGTGGTTGCGGCAGTTCTTTCTCGGCCTAATGATCGACATGAGGGGATACGGACATGTCAACGGATAACGCATTGCTCGAAGAGTACTCGCAGCGTGAGTACAAGCACGGCTTCGTGACGGACATCGAAGCGGATGCGATTGCCCCTGGCCTGAACGAAGACGTGGTGCGGTTGATCTCGTCGAAAAAGAACGAGCCCGGCTGGCTTCTGGAATGGCGGTTAAAAGCATACCGGCACTGGTTGACCCTGAAGGAGCCCACATGGCACAATGTCAAGTATCCTCCGATCCGTTATCAGGATTCCATTTACTATTCTGCGCCGAAGCAGCAGATTAAACTCAACAGCCTTGATGAAGTCGATCCGCGTCTGCTGGAGACTTACGAGAAGCTGGGGATTCCGCTGGAAGAGCAAAAAGCTCTGGCGGGAGTGGCCGTCGATGCGGTCTTTGACAGCGTGTCCGTGGCCACGACTTACAAGGCCACCCTGGAAGAGCATGGGGTGATCTTCGGTCCGTTTTCCGAGGCCGTACACAAGTATCCGGAACTGGTGAAGCAGTATCTCGGTTCGGTCGTCCCGTATTCGGACAACTTCTTCGCCGCACTGAACTCAGCCGTCTTCAGCGACGGTTCGTTCTGCTTCATCCCGAAGGGCGTGCGGTGCCCGCTGGAACTGTCAACGTACTTCCGAATCAACGCGCAGAACACCGGGCAGTTTGAGCGAACACTGATCATTGCCGAGGAAGGCAGTTACGTAAGCTATCTGGAAGGCTGCACAGCTCCGAAGCGTGACGAAAATCAGTTGCATGCCGCAGTGGTGGAGCTCGTCGCGATGAAAGACGCACAGATCAAGTATTCCACCGTCCAGAACTGGTATCCCGGTGACGCGGATGGCAAGGGAGGAATCTACAACTTTGTAACCAAGCGTGGTGCCTGCCGCGGAGACAACTCAAAAATCTCGTGGACGCAGGTGGAGACCGGTTCTGCAATCACATGGAAGTATCCGAGTGTCATTCTGCAGGGTGACAATTCTGTAGGCGAATTCTATTCCGTCGCCGTGACCGCCAATCATCAGCAGGCCGATACCGGCACAAAGATGATTCACATCGGGAAGAATACAAAAAGCACGATCATCTCCAAAGGCATCTCGGCTGGATTCGGACAGAACAGTTACCGCGGTCAGGTGAAGATTCTAAAGGGTGCCACGAACGCGCGCAACTTTTCTCAGTGCGACTCACTGCTGATCGGTGACCGTTGCGGAGCTCACACGTTTCCGTATATCCAGGTCCGGAATACGACGGCCAAAGTGGAACACGAAGCATCCACGTCCAAGGTGGGTGAAGATCAGATCTATTACTGTCGACAGCGAGGTCTCAAGACCGAGGACGCGGTCAACATGATCGTCAACGGCTTCTGCAAGGAAGTTTACGACGTGCTGCCGATGGAATTTGCGGTTGAGGCGAGAAAGCTGCTGAGCGTCAGTCTCGAAGGCAGCGTTGGCTGAGATTGGGCGAGAATAGAACAGCGACTTTCGCACGACGAAAGCCTGCCGCTCGGCTCCCTTCGTTTTCCTCCACCCCCTGAACACTTCCTACGAAAGAATCATCATGCTGGAAATCAAGAACTTACACGCGAAGTCCGAAGACAAGGACATCCTGCGCGGCATCAATCTGCAGGTGAACGTCGGCGAAGTTCATGCCATCATGGGACCGAACGGTTCTGGAAAAAGTACGCTCGCCCACGTACTGGCCGGTCGTGAAGACTATGAGGTCACTCAGGGAGAAATCCTTTACAACGGCCAGAATCTGCTCGAAATGAACATCGAACAGCGTGCCGCCGCAGGACTCTTTCTGGCCTACCAGTATCCGATCGAGATCCCGGGCGTCAGTAACAAATATTTCCTCAAGGCCGCAATGAATGCAGTCCGCAAGCAGCATGGCCAGCCGCTGATCGACACGACCAGTTTTCTGAAACTGCTCAAGGAAAACATGCAGTTGCTGGGCATGGACAAGAGCATGATGGAACGGTCGGTCAACGAAGGCTTTTCCGGCGGAGAGAAAAAGCGTAACGAGATTCTTCAGATGGCCATGCTGCAGCCAAAGCTGGCTGTGCTGGATGAAACAGATTCGGGCCTGGACATTGACGCGCTGCGAATTGTGGCGGACGGAGTGAATACTCTGCGTGGTCCTGACAGGGCGATCATTGTCGTGACGCATTATCAGCGATTGCTGGATTATATCGTACCTGACCAGGTGCATGTGCTGGCTGAAGGACGAATCGTGCGATCAGGTGACAGAACTCTGGCTCTCGAACTGGAAGACAAGGGCTATGGGTTCCTGGAGACGCATTCGGCAGCCGCATCTGCAGCCGCTGTGTAGCGTCCAGGAAAGACTGTTGACAGACAACCCAGCCCCGGAAAATTCGGTCGAGACGTTCGCGGCCCACGGGTCACGCTGCTTCCGGGATTTTGAAAGAGCTTACAATGATTGCCACCGAAACAGATGCTTATCAGGATGCGTACCAGCGGCTCAATGACGCTCGGGGCGACACCTTTCCTGTATGGCTGCGAGAGCTGAGCGAACGGGCTCTGAACCAGTTTACGACTCTTGGCATCCCGACAACTCGTGACGAAGACTGGCGCTTCACCAACATCGCGCCGTTCGCGGCGCGTACCTACAAAATTGCTGAGTCGGCTGAGATCCCTGCATCGCGAATCGAGAGCCTGGTAAACGACGCCATTCTGGATGAGCAGTTTCATCGGCTGGTCTTTATCAATGGCCGCTATGCTGCTCAATGGTCTTACTTGCATGAATTGCCCAACGGCGTCATCGCGGAAAGCGTGGCTCAATCCATTCTCACACATCCGCAGTCCATCGAGTCTCGCGTGGGGCAGCATTTTGACTGCGAGAATTCTGCGTTCATCGCCTTGAACACGGCATTTGTCGAAGATGGAGCCAACATTGTTGTGCCGGATGACATGATCGTCGATCGACCGTTTCATCTGATTTTTCTTTCCGTCACGGACGAACCGGCAGTCAGTCATCCGCGGAATCTGATCTCCATCGGAAAGAACAGTCGGGCCACTCTGATCGAAAGCTTTCGAGGACTGGAGGGAGCCAGCTATTTCACCAATGCGGTGACGGAAGTGGAACTTCACGAATCTGCTCACTTCGACCATCACAAATTGCAGCATGAGCAGCTGAACGCCCTGCACCTGGCGACGACTCAGGTCGATCAGCAGGCAGGCAGTCACTTCAGTTCGCACTACTTTTCCTTTGGCGGTGATCTGAGTCGCAATGAGCTGAATTGCATGCTCAACGGCGAACGAGCCCAGTGTACTCTCAACGGGCTTTACATGCCCGTCGGCGATCAGCACATGGATTGTCGCACGCGAATCGATCACGCGCGAGCTCATTGCAAAAGCTTTGAAATCTACAAGGGTATTCTGGACGGCCGTTCGAAAGGCGTTTTCAACGGGAAGATTTACGTCCATCAGGACGCTCAGAAGACCGACGCGAAGCAGAGCAATCAGGCGCTGCTGCTGTCGGACGATGCGATTGTGGACACAAAGCCGCAGCTGGAAATCTATGCCGACGACGTCCGCTGCACTCATGGAGCCACGGTGGGAGAGCTGGATGAGCAGGCCATTTACTATCTGCGTTCACGCGGCATTCCTGCAGATCAGGCAAGGACGATGTTAATCTTTGCGTTTGCCAACGATGTGGTACGGGGTGTGGAAGTTCTGGCCGTGAGACAGCATCTGGAAACGATTTTGCTGGCGGAACACGGGCTCGACAATGTCTGACCGGGAAAATTACGGCCAATGGAACTGAGCGCGCTCGACTAGTGATTTGGAAAGTGACAAAGGTGTTTCCATGTTGGACGAAGAATTTCGCGAGATTTATGAAGACCTGATCCTCGATCATCAGCAGGACCCTCGCAACTTTGGATCGATGGCGAATCCCACTCACAGGGCCGACGGTTTCAATCGCAGTTGTGGAGATCGAATCCAGCTGTCGCTGAAAATCGACGATGACCGTATTCAGGAAGTAAAGTTCACTGGTTCTGGCTGTGCTATCTCCACGGCATCCGCATCGCTGATGACGCAGGCTCTGCAGGGCAAAACGCGCGCGGAAGCGGAAATCCTGGCGAAGCAATTCCGTGATCTGGTGATGGGAAACGACCCGGGCGACGCGACGTCGGTCGCTGAGCCCGTCGACCTGGGGGAGTTGCAATTTCTCTCGGGCGTGAAACAGTTTCCGATCCGAGTTAAATGCGCCACGCTGTGCTGGCACACACTGCAGGCCGCCTTGAACAGAAAAATCGACGATTCCGTCAGCACGGAATGATCTCGCCGAGCGACATTGATCCACAACACAATTACGAGGACAGAAGCTTTGACCGCGTCAACTGAACTTTACAACGCAGCGATGAAACTCAAAGACAGCGGTCAGCCGGAAGCGGCCGTTGAGAAGCTCAACGAACTGTTGGCTGGCAACGACACGTATGCGCTCGCGCATTCAGCGCTGGCCGTTCTGTATGGCAAACTGAATCAGCACGACAAAGCAGTCACCAGCGCGGTACGCGTGAGTGAGTTGGCTCCGGAGGACTCCTTCTCCTGGACTGCGCTGAGCGTCATCTATCAGCGCGCCTTTGCGGGAACCAACGAACATCGTTACATCCAGCTGGCCGAAGATGCGATGGCAAAATCGAAGTCCCTGACGGGGCACTGACAGACGGGCCACTCTGTCGTCATCGTGAATGCTAAGACGCTGACGGCCCATCCAGTTTTCACACAGGTGGCACGCACCACTTGTTGTGTGATGGTTCCGTTCGGTATTTGTCCCAGAACCTTGACGCCGGGCTTTACGACAGACTGATCACACGAAACGGCATTATGTCTGCCACGCTTGCAGCCATAATCAAGCGGCTTCAGCCTGATCTGAGAATTCAGCTCTACGAGGTTACTGACGAAATCGCTCAGGAAAGTTCTGATGGCTGGAACAATGCAGGCACCGGGCATGCGCAACATGCGGGTGATTCGCCGAACTGCGGCATTGATCCCGGTCCGAGTCCAGTTCAGCCCGATCATCTCATCGCGGACTTCTTTCAGTCGTCGCGGACCAAACAGGGAGACTTTCTCCCGTCCATACTTTTTAACGAGCGGTCGCAATGCCGTTCGAATGCTGTGAACTTCGCTCGTTTCCTTCCCGTTCTTGCGATAGTACTGGCGAGCGTGATCCACGAACAAAATCGCCAGGCGGGAAATAGTCAAAGTTTCCCGATCCGCTTCAAACGTGCCACTGAGCCATCTGGCAATCAGGGTTTCGTAACGCTAGTGGGACTCAGGGGAATCGTATTTTCCGAGGTAATACGACTTGCCATTGATGCGGACACGAGCCTGTCCGGTCGGCTTGTGAAGGGAGTACTTCGGCGCTCTTTTCGGCATGAGTGCGGCCCCCATTTGGGTAGTGAAACGTGTAGTAGATCCGTTTCACGCCGCACTGCTGAGACTCAGCAGGTTTCCACAAAGTGTGGAACGACAAGTACTTACAGACAGAATTGAAAAATCGGGGCGACACGATTTGAACGTGCGACTTCCTGCTCCCAAAGCAGGCGCTCTAGCCAAGCTGAGCTACGCCCCGGATGTTCGAAGGTGGTTCAACTGTATTACCAATTGAGCCCACGACAAACACTTGACACACCCTGCTTTGAATAGGTTCGAAGCAACGTGTGCGGGCGGGAGTGTAGCGAGGTCACGTCTCCTGTACCAGAGTTCCTCGTTGAAGTTCTTACAGGTCCGAAAGAGCTTCTTTGGATTTCCTCGAAGTTCTTGCAGAAACTGCGGGTTGCATCTTTGAAAGCAGAATTGGCCGGATTGGCAGAAAGCCCTGACTTTCAGCCGGCATGGCGTGCGTGATCGCAGATCTCAGTCGCGAGAAACCTGATATTCCTGTGGTATCGATTTGAGCAGGATCGCCAGGGATTCGGATCCTCAGCGTTTTGGAACAAGCCCGTTTCGACGGTCGAATCTCAACGATCGGCTTGAACCTCGATCCGGAAATACGTCGATTGTAACGATTCCGTGCGAGTGGTCCGAGGAGAAAAACGCCTGATGACCGCATCGCGGCAACGAATTGAGCAGTCACGTTGACCGCGCTTGATTGAGCCGCTATCCCGGCTCTTTGCTTCCAGATGCTGTTGCTGATTTGGCCAGATCCTGCTCTGATGTGCGCTCTATTGTGCCAATTGAGGAGCTGAGATTGTCGCTACCAACAAGGCCCGACGAAGGCCGTTACGAATCGCCATCTGATGTCGTTCAGGTTTTTGAAACCCAGAACGGGTCGCCGCTCGGCGCGACTCAGCATACGGTGGCGTCGGCTGCGTTCTGGGGATTTCTCACGACTCAGTTTCTGGGTGCCTTCAACGACAACTACTTCAAGCAGATGGTGCTGCTGACAAGCGCGAGTAATGCGGCGGTTGTGACTGGCGCAGGAGGAAATCCCGACCGACAGTCTTTGGCGATGGCGGCTTTTGCGTTGCCGTTTGTGTTAATGTCAGGACTGGGTGGATTCCTGTCAGATCGGTGTTCGAAGCAGCGCGTAATTGTTGGCTGCAAATTGGCAGAGATTCTGATCATGTCCATCGCCCTGGCTGTACTGCTCATGCCCGGACTGAGCGCCAACGCGCAGTTGATCTGGATGATCTCTGTGTTGAGCCTGATGGGGGCTCACAGCGCGATTTTTGCACCGTCAAAATACGGAATTCTGCCAGAGCTGTTTCGCGGCGACAAATTGCTGCCGGTGAATGGTGCCGTGCAGATGACGACGTTTCTGGCGATCATTTTTGGCACGGCCTGCGCGGGATTTGCGCTGGATCAGATTCGGGATGCGATGTGGATCGGCAGTGCGATTGCCATCGGTGTTTCCGTCTTCGGAGCCCTTTCTGCCGTGCTCATTCCAACGACGCAGATTGCTGAGCCAGGCTTGAAGCTGAAATTGGAAAACCTTGCGATCCCGGCGGAGATTGGACGGCTCATTTTGCGGGAGCGAGGATTACTGATGGCGATTCTGGTTGTGTCGGTGTTCTGGTTTCTGGGGGCTGTGACTCAAATGGCGGTGAATACCCTCGGGAAATCGACGCTGGGAATGAGTGCCACGCGGACCAGTCTGATGGTTGTCGCGATCGGAATCGGGATCGCCGCCGGATGTGCGGTGACTGGTTACTTCGGCAAAGGTGGCAACGGTCGGCGATGGGTGATGGCCGGTGCGTGGCTGCTGTGTTTCACGCTGTTGATGGTCGCAATTCTGGGAAGCGGACAGCTTGGCGTTCCGGCAAGCTCGGGAATTGTTGATACCAATTTTTTTACGGCGTTGCTTCGGGCCGATGGACTCGAATGGGGACTACGACTCAACATGATGCTGCTGGGCGGTGCGGCTGGTATGTTCGTGGTTCCGGTGCAGGTTTATCTCCAGCAAGCACCACCGGATGACATGAAAGGGCGGCTGCTGGGGGTTCAGAATCTGATCACCTGGATTGGCATCCTGTTGTCAGCAGCTTACGTCGGTGTCGGAGGCATGTTGCTGAATTTGTGTTTCGGGCCGACCGGCAATGCGAAATATCAATGGGTGATTTTTGTATCGCTCGCCGCCTTCATGCTGCCGATCTGCCTGTTCTATCGGTTGCCTGCAGTTACGGGGAAAGTCGCGGCAAATGAGGGCAAGCAGGCGTGGTGAAAAATCGCTGGGACCAGGTTTGCTGGCAGGTCAGCATGTCATGTCCTGTCGGCGAAAAACACACGGATCGCGAGCATTGGAATCGCATCGTACCGTCAGGCTGACGCATGCCGCTCGCCAAACATGCGTGTTCGCGATACGCTGCACCATGTCATCGTTCTCCCATTTGCTTTCCCGAGAGCCAGCTATGTTTTTGCCTGCCCGCAGTGTACGAAGTCTGTTGCTACTGATTGCCTTGCTGTTCTCATGCCAGCCTGCGGAGTTATTGGCTCAGGAAGCAACTGCAACGAGCGAAAACACCGGAGTGCAGTTTGATCTGGAAGCACTCTCAAAAACGCCGGAGGTCTTCCCGGCCGACGACAAGCAAATTGAAGGAGTGAAAACGCTGTACTATGCAGGCCCGTTGTATAAAGGTAAACAGACTCGTATCTTTGCGTACTACGGCGTGCCGGCACAAGCCGGAGACGCGAACAACAGTCAGCAGAAATTCCCTGCAATGGTGCTGATTCACGGCGGCGGCGGAACGGCGTTTGATCGCTGGGTCAAACTGTGGAACTCGCGCGGGTATGCGGCAATTGCCATGGACCTTTGTGGTTGTGTGCCTGTCGGAACATACGGCAACTGGCAACGCCATGAACTCGGAGGACCACCCGGCTGGGATGCAAGTTTCAGTCAATTGGATGATCCGATAGAAGACCAATGGACGTTTCACGCCGTCAGTGCGGTGGCATTGGGACATTCATTGATTCGATCTTATCCGGAAGTCGATTCCGATCGAATCGGAGTCACCGGGATTTCGTGGGGCGGTTACCTCACCAGCATTGTGGCGGGCGTCGATCACCGTTTCAGATTCGCAGTGCCGGTGTATGGTTGCGGCTACCTTGGTGACAATTCAGCGTGGCTACCGAGTTTTGAGAAGCTGGGGGCAGAAAAGTCTGCGCTGTGGCTGAAGCAATGGGATCCAGCGCAGTACCTCGGCGCAGTTCGAATGCCGATGTTGTGGGTCAACGGAACGAATGATTTTGCGTATCCGATGGATTCGTGGAAGAAGTCATGGATGTTGCCAAAGAGTCCACAAACATTGTGCCTGCGCATTCGGATGCCTCACGGTCACGGTCCTGCCGGAGAAAATCCCGAGGAGATCTCTGTCTACGCCAATTCGTTTTTGAAACACGGCAAACCGCTGGCGACGATTACCGAACATGGAATTCGCAACAACCAGGTGTGGGCGACGTTTAAGTCGGAAATCCCAATTGTCAAGGCCGAACTCTGCTTCACGCGATCGACAGGAAAATGGCAGGATCGAGAATGGGAAACACTGCCCGCTCAAATCGACGAAGCTGCGTCGCAGGCTGCCGGAGATGTTCCTGCGGATGCCACGGTATTCTATCTGAATCTCTTCGACGATCGTCAGTGCGCCGTCAGCACTGAGCATACAGAGCGACCGTAACCGTCCTGCTTTGGGACGGTCGTTTTAGTCTTCTATTTCGGCAATTTCGTTTAACGGCGAGCCGTAGACGTAGGCGAAACTTGGCACCGACGCCTGCGACTTGCCGTTAAACGATGAAAAACGACCATCCCCTTGGGCGAGATGTGCAGCGTCAATCGATCGGTACAGGCTGAACCTGCAAGCGATCAGGGAGGCTTTGAATTCCTGCGATTTTGGCTTTTTTGGTCCTTCGATCGCCCGGATTCTTACGATTAAACCAGCAATTCAGCGACTTTTACCCTGGTTTTCGGAGGGCAGCGATCAACTCCTTGACGCTCAAACACTGGCTCCCAATAATTCCAGCGACTCCAGGAGGCTCCAGCTTCCTAAACCGCCCTTGCTATATCTCGTGGAATTTTGACACAATGAAGCCAGAAGAACTGAAAAGTTTTCGCATGTTACTGAGACTGCTTCAGGCTCGCTTACGAGGCGATGTGGAGCAATTGCAGGAAGAAGCTTTTTCGGCCTCGGAATCGGGCGGCGACCAGCGGTCTTCCAATCATATGGCTGAAATGGGTTCAGACGCCTGGGATCTGGATTTTTCATTGCAGCTCGTTGAAAACGATCAGGGCGTGCTGGAAGAAATTTCACATGCTTTGAAGAAAGTCGATGAAGGAACTTACGGACTGTGTGAGCTGTGCATGGAACATGGACTCCCTGATACAAAAGCCAAAATCCCCAAGGCGCGTCTTCAGGCGATTCCACATGCTCGAAACTGCGTCGATTGTGAACGGAAAAAGGAATTGAGCCGTTGAAGCCAACTGTTCCCGGAAATCGAATTCCCGTCTACGCCGCGATCACCATACTGGCGTTGACGGCAGATCTGGGAAGCAAAGAATGGGCATTTCGGTCACTGGGACTGCACGGTCATTCCCGCATGCTGATCGATTCGTGGCTCAAGTTTGACCTGTTGACAAATCTCAATTACGGTGCGCTCTGGGGAGTGGGTCAGGGTCTGGCTCCTGTTTTCGCAGGTCTCAGCATCGGTGCTTTTGTCGGCGTCATCTACTGGCTCTTTTTTTGCGGCGCGGCATCCAGTCTGTGGACAACAGTTGCCCTCGCGCTGGTTTCCGGTGGTACGCTTGGCAATCTCTACGATCGCCTGGGACTTCACGGAGTCACGCCGCCGGATGCTACAACCCCCGCGCTGGCAGTCCGTGACTTTCTACATTTTCAATTTGGCAATTATGACTACCCGATTTTCAATATCGCGGACAGTTGCCTTGTCGCTGGAGCCATCATGCTGATGCTGCAATCGCTGAAGCCAGTGCCGACTGAAGTCCTGAGCCAGGCAACGACGGCTGATCGCTGAGGGATCTTCAGAATCCCCGGTTCCTGTTCGCGAACAAGTCTGCAAGGAAATGTGTCGCTTCAGTTTGTTCTGACGCGAATCTTCATTACTCTTCCCTCTCACACATGGCCAGGTGGCGAAATAGGCAGACGCACGGGACTTAAAATCCCGGGCCCCTAAAGGGGCGTACGGGTTCGATTCCCGTCCTGGCTAATGAACAAATCCTTTGAGGCGGGGCTTAATATGAGTACAAGTGCAGGTGCTGCGGCAGCCGCAGCCGCAGTGGCGCAGGCGATCAAGGCCTCGGGCGCGATTGTGCGGGTCGAGCCAGCAGACTTCCTGCGTATCCTCAGCCGTCAGCAGGAACCACTGGTGGTGCAGGCAACAGGCGGGTTCTTCAGTACCAGCTACCAGTACCTGTCGAGCTACAAGGGCCTTGCCTTCTATACGAAGTCGTCGTTCCCTTTGACTCTTCCCAACGGCTGTGAAATCGTCCAGGCGCAGAAGATCTGGATTCCCGGTTGAGTTAGGGCGGCTTGATAAATAGGGGTTCAACGACAGATGAAGTGCGCGGCACAGAATCCTGGCAATTATTCGGTGAAGTCGAAATGAGTACGAATCGGCACGTCAACAACTTTGTAGGTGTCGATGGAAAGCAGATCTGAACCGCGAATGGACGCGAATAAGTTCAAAAAAACTGAAAAATGAGAGGTTTCCGCGCCATGACTTCAGAGCCCGCGCGGGTTGAAGATTCATTCGAAATGAACCCACACTGGATCTCTGCCGCTATTCGCGTGTATTCGCGTCCATTCGCGGTTTAAACACCAGTCCTCCTCCGCGGACTTCATTTATCGTTGAACCGTAATTTTGAATAAACCGGAGGCTAACGCATACCGGCTGGTAGTAGAAATCGAGAGCACGACACGTCGTCACGTTCCTCAAATGCCGTTGTTCAGCCAGTCGAGGTCCAAAGCATAGAGCAATTCGAAGGCCGACAGATCGATCGCCTTGTCCTTGACACCTCCGTCGCCGTCTCGGTTGAACAGGAACCAGTCGTTGACTTCAGAACCCGTGAGTATATCCTCAGCGTGGTCATCGTGTACCGTATTGTCCGTTAGCAAATGATCCGGCGGGGTCGAGCCTTGCGGCCTACCAGACCCGCCGGAACGGTTTTGCATTTGGCCGAACGACCGCTCCTCATTGAGATGAACGGCAGCCCGACACAGGACGGCGATGGACTTTGCACCCTGGCACGCTCTGCTGGTGTCACCCAGCGAATTCCGGCAAGGCAAGGTACTCGCAACACGGAAACCATTGTTCTTGTTCCGGTTATCCGGTTGGTTGTTGCGGTCGGCTGAGGCAGCGTTTGGTTGATGACCGAACGTGGAAAGCCGAACGGTTGGCCCGTTGGGCCGTGGCGATTTTTTGGGGCTGAATTGACCTGGCCCGCCGCTTCGCTTTGGGCCAGGCTATGCGAACACATGGGCCTTTGGCCCGGAATCGCAATGTGTTCCGGGCCAACGGCCCACCCGTTCAAATAGCCCGGGCCAAAGCGATCAGCGTCGGCCCAGGAATCAGGACGAACCATGATCGTTTTGAGGCCCAACGGGCCGACAGTTCAGTTCTAATGGTTCCCTCAGCAGGAACCAATGGTTCCGCAGAAATTTCCCTGTGTGGTTGCACGACCACAGGATGAAGTCGTACGTCTTCGTAATCACAATCAGTACTTCATCTCTTTTTCGACCGGCCACTGGCTTTTTCCAATCATGTCGAATTCATCATGTCAAGTTTCAAATTTCGACCCGCCTGCGGCGGGTGGTGAAGCAGCAAAGGGGACAGGATTTAAGGTCCTCGCAACACGGAAACCACTGACGTCGAGCCGGGCGTCCGGTTGGATGATGAGGCGGGTGGCTGAGGCAGCGGGCGACGTATCAAAGCTGAACGAGCCCCCACGCAAAACACGGTGGGTATCTGCGCCGGAGTATGTTTCCCAGCACCACTCCCCCACGTTCCCATGAACATCATGCAGGCCCCAGGCATTCGGCAACTTCTCACCGCCCACCGCCGTCAGCTTCGAGGGAGACATCTGGCGATCTCGGGGGCCGGGCAGCAGTTCCAGGAAAAAGTCGGCGTCGTGAGCGTCAAAAGATCGCAGGCCCTTGGGAACAATCCTGATGGGTTGGCTGTCCGAAGTCCCTGTGCCGGTCGAAGATGATATGGGAGTTATGGGAGTTATGGGAATAAATGGCGTTGAATCAGGCGTGGTTGCCTGGGTCTGGGCTGCGACGCCGCCCGGTGTCCGTCCATCCTGGATCACAACCTGCTCGGCCAGGAAGTGCTGCAGGTCGTCTGCCATTTCATACGCCGACGAATAGCGGTCCGATGCTCGCTTGGACAACGCCTTCAGGCAAATCCGCTGAAGTTCCTTCGGCAGTTTTTCGTCATATTGCAGAAGTGGCTTTGGCTCGTAGCTGGTGATTTGTTCCAGGAGTTCAGCCTGGGTATCGCCCCGGAACGGCCTGCGACCAACGAGCAACTCGTAAAACACCACGCCCAATGCGAAAATGTCTGACCGACCATCGACCCGATATGCCTCGGCATCTTCAGGCTTCGAGATCAACTTCGCGTGCGGCACTTTCATCGCGACGCGGCGATTCAGTTGTTCGTCGTGTGCCAGATAGACCAGTCCAAAGCCACCCTTGCCGAGCACTCTCTCGATCCGGTAGCGCCCGATGCGTTTCGGGTGTTCAAGGGACGTACCGTCCGCCATGATCGGATTCCCCTGCGGGACCACCGTCGCATCGTTGGAATTTGGGTCGTTCAATCTGACGTCCGATCCGCGCCCAAGTATCGACCGTCAGAAATGCTAACTGGTTGATTGTAGCGGCACGCAGACTGGAAAGTCTCGCGCTGTCGCCTTTGGAACCATGAGAAAATGAATTGGTTCCACGAGCGCAGCAAACCCGTAGATCAACCCGGAAAGCGAGTCAAGGAAGCGCTGTGTGGGAATGTCAATCCTGCCGAACGATCGCGCGCGAACACGAGGAACGCCTGAATCCTGCGTTCTGTCTGTAAAGGTTCAGCGATCAATCCGGCGGCTATTCGTCGTCTTCGTCGAGTAGATCGCGGAAGTTCTTTTGCTGGCGACGATCTCGCGGCGGCTTGCGGGCCGAAGCGGGGCTGGCAGCTTGTCCATCATCGTCGTCGGATAATCGGTCTGGATCTTTTTTTCGTCGATCTTTCACAGATCGCTTTTCAATCAGACCACGCAGTTCATCGGGCAGGGACTTTTCGTTTGGCATGACAGCACTCGAAGATCATAACCTTTCACGGCACATTTTAGTTGATTTCAAACCCAGTGTTTGAACCCTTCAATCGATCAGGTGCGACAGTTTTTGTAAGAAGTCCCGAGGCAGGTGTGTGTGAACGCAACGATCTGCCTAAAAGAGTACCTCGGGTATCAGGATCTTGAATTCATTTCAATTCGGAGAAGATTTCTCCAGAGCCTGATTTTGACAGCGCTCCTGTTTTGTGAAAAGGCTGAATTCTTCGATCCTCGAATGATAGTCAAATTCTGTTTTCTGTATTGTTAACCTCAAGCAGATTTTTCCGATCGTGCAACTCGTCTCGGCTGCACGACAATATCGACCCAAAGTCGAACTTCTCGGGACCAATGAATCAACGAACAGTCTGGAATTTATTGGGATCAGCTCCGCGGCAATTTGCCGATGAGACGTTTCAACAGGAAATTTCAGCCGATCGACGCGAACCAGTCGCATTGCAGCAAATTCTGAATAGAATGTGAATCGAGGAAAGTACGGAAAACTGCGGCTTGAGATTTTGGGAAAATTTCTCCCGATTCTGTCTTGCATGTTAAAGATGAAACTATCCACGGCATTTCTGAAGGGTAACATCATGGCCAGCGCACGACATTCAGGACTAGCGCAATGGCCCGCTTAGGACCGTTCGAGAAATAATTGACCACATCCTCCTCTCCCCTGGAAGGGGAGAGGGCAGGGTGAGGGGTATAAAAAGAGACAGTTATTTCTCGAGCGGTCCTTAATGATTGGGGTTGAATTTGGTTTGAGGAATCGCGTTCGACACGGAGGAAATCATGGTTGCAAAAAATCGGTCAATGGAGTTGACTCCTGTTGCGGCACCAGCTGTTCCGAGTTCTGCCCAGCAATTGGAATCTGCTGTTCGCCGGGCGTTGAATGACTCCGATGGCCTCGACATCGGCTCGCTTGTCGTTCGCAGAATACCGAATGGCGTCTGCCTCGAAGGCGTGATTCGCGTGTCCAGCGATGATTTTGACGTGTGCAGTGGTGTTCGCGAAATTGAAGGTGTGGGAGAAGTTGTGAACAACTTAGTGGTCTGCTGGAATTGTCCGCAGCCAGCGTCGGGTGTTGGCGTTGGCGATGAAATGTTTATGTAAACCGAGCGGTTGAATCATGGCTGGTATTTCGATCACATGTTCATCATGCGGAGCCTCCCTCAAGCTGCCTGATGCAAATCTGGAGGGCAAGCGAGTCAAGTGTCCAAAATGCGGGACACGATTTGTCCTCAAGATACCTTCAGTCGTTCCTGCAGAACCAGAGGAAGTACCGCTGCAGTTGGTGCATCCCATGGCGCCGCCTTCAGTGCCGATGCTTGGGACTTCGGCTCGTTGGGTTCCGGATTCGCCATATCCTGTATTACCGCAGGTGCCAATCTCACAGCCCAACCTCCAGGTAGGGGGATTCGCTGAGTACGAAAGGCTGAATTCTGTTGCCTCCGATGCTCAACCGGAAACTTCGGAGACGCTGTTCGCGATTCCAGTGACTGCCAATGATGCTGGAACAGCGTCTGGAAGCGTGGTTCATCGGCTGAAAAGCAGCCGCAGGAAATCCCAAAACGTGGGCATGATCGCCAGCGTTGCCGGCGTCATGATTGCTGCGGTCTGTGGAGGCATCTGGTTCTCCCGGCAACAGAGTGATTCTTCAGCTTCGCAACCAGCGATCAAGGCCAGTCCTGAGTATCAGGCAGCCGTCGCCAACAGGGTGGCATCAAATGATGACGCGAAGGCTCTGAGACCCACATCGGGCGAGCCGATCCCGGTCGACTATCTGCCTTTCACGCCGCATATTTTGTGTCACATGCACTCGGCGGAGTTATGGAAGGAAGACCGCAACACGGCAGAGTTCCAGGCGATGTTGAGTACTCTTGGGATATGGCTCAAAGAACAGATTGAGACGAGGACACGCTACAAACCGGAAGAGATTTCGGAATTGACATTTGCAATCAATTTCGGCGCACGCATGACGATCCCGGACGTAGCTGCCGTCGTGCGTCTGAAGTCACCACAAACCGATCAGGAATTCATGCAGCGCTTCAAAGGCCGCATTTACGCAGACCCGAAAGTCGAGTTGTACGAAGCCCCCGATTTCAGCTACATGATTATTGATGATCATACATTCGCCGTCGCGCCATCAAGTATGTCTGAATCGCTGGCGATGTCCATGAAAGACCCGGCACTCTTGTCATCCGACATGGAGCCTTTGATGCGGGAGTCAGATCGTGACCGGCATCTGTCGTTGCTGTTCGATTTGAAGATCGTCGATTCGCATCGAGAAGACGCATTTACCAGTCAACTGCAGAAACTGGCCGACAAGTTTCTGTTCTGGTTCGGTGAAGATGTGCAGACTGTTTTGTGGAGCATCCATTTGGAGCCACAACTTTTCATGGAGACATTGCTGCATCAGACACAGGCCAGCACACCGGTCAAGCTGCAACGATTTACTCAATCGAAGCTGTCTCACCTTCCCGAAGAGATTCTGAGCGGCGTGCGGAAGATGCGACCTGCGACCGTAGGTTCCCGCGCAATGATCGGACGATTTCCGGCCATGATCAAAGCGCTGGAGATTGGCACGACAACTCACATCGACCCGGCTGGTGTCAGACTCGTCACACTGCTCCCGCAACACGCATCAGCCAACCTTGCTGCGGGAGCCCTGTTGACGTGGAACCAGTCCTTATTGACCAACTTTGACGACGATTCGCAGCTGACAAAAACTGATACCACGAAGATTCCGGACAAAATCGCGGATCGGCTGAAGCTGAAAGTCCTGATCGATTTCCGCAGGACACCAATCCAGGAGGCATTCAGTTACATCGGCAATTCCATCAAGACAGAAATCACCATTGACGGCAAGGCATTCCAGGGTGCCGGTTTCACGCAGGTCATGGCTCAGTCATACGACCTCGGCAACGTGACGGCTCTGAAGGCCATTGACACGATCTTTCAGGCATATGCCGGCGAACGAGATCCGATGGTACTGATTGTCGATGAAGCGGGGAATAAGATCACGGTTTCGACGGTGGAAAAAGCGAAAGCGGATGGGCTGACAACGTTCAATACAAAGGAATGAAGACCAGGAGAATGTTCTGATACTCTGAACCTGTGAGCCGCCAGGCGCTAGCCGCGGGTAATTCGCCTGCAAAGACCGGCGGCTAGCGCCTGGCCGCTTACGGGAATGCCACAGACCTCAAGTGCCACACATCCTGTCACGTCGGTGCGCGCCAGCGCGACTTGGTTTCTGAGATCAGTCGATCGGCAGATGTTGGTCCCCATGTGCCAGCGGGGTACAGATCGGGAACCGAATTGCTGCTTTCCCATGATTCCAGGACCGGCGTTACAAATCGCCATGCGGCTTCCAATTCATCGCTCCGCGTAAACAACGTCGAATCGCCGCGCATGACATCGAGCAACAGGCGTTCGTACGCTTCCGGCAATTGTGCCGTAAAGTGGTCACCATATTCGAAATCCATTGACACGGGCTGAACCTGATAATTCATCCCTGGTCGCTTGGTGGAAAACCGCAATGAGATTGCTTCCTGCGGCTGGATTCTCAGGATCAATGTATTGGGTCTGGTTTCCACAAGGTCGCACAAATCGCCGTCGCATTCGACGGTGGAAAATAAATTCAACGGAGGGTTCTTGAACTGGATGGCAATCTCGGTCAACTGTTTCGGCATCCGCTTCCCCGTCCGGAGAAAAAAGGGCACACCTGCCCAGCGCCAGTTGTCGAGTGCGACGCGCATGGCCACATACGTTTCGCGATTCGAATTCGGATTCACGCGATCTTCTTTCCGATACGCCAGAGCGGGCTGACCATTGACGAGCCCCGCCGCATACTGACCTCGAATTGCCCAGTTGCCGACTGGACCAATGACACCCGGTCGCAGAGCTTGCAGCACCTTCATTTTTTCGTCGCGAATCTCCCTCCCATGAAAAAGCGACGGAGGATCCATCGCAATCAGGCACAACAACTGGAGCACGTGATTCTGCAGGACATCCCGCATTGCTCCTGATGTGTCGTAGTATCCTCCACGTGCCCCTTCCATGCCCAGTGCTTCGGCGACGGTAATCTGAATGTGATCGACATGATTGCGATTCAGCAGCGGCTCAAAGATTGCATTCCCGAATCGAAACAGCAGGATATTCTGGACGGTCTCTTTGCCGAGGTAATGATCGATGCGGTAAATCTGACTCTCCTGCAGATGCCGCGACAATGCGATGGTCAGATCCTGAGCCGAGCTCAGATCGCGTCCAAACGGTTTTTCGACGACCACGCGCAGGAGCGACTCCGATTCCCGTGGCGGTATCATACCCGAAGTGCTCAACCCCTCGACGGCGGGCGCAATCAGGTCCGGTGTCGTCGCCAGATACACAATCCGAGCCGACGCATTTCCTGCCCCGACCTGTGATTCGATCGTTTGCACTGATGTCCTGAGCGTGGCGTATTCATCGGGGTTCGTGATATCCAGTTGTTGATAGAACAACTGCTGCGCAAAGACATCCCAGGCTGCCGCATCAAACTTGTTTTCTCCCAGACGCGCCTGCACCGTGTCACGCATCTCAGTCCGGAACTCGTGATGCGATTTCGGACGCCGTGCCACTCCGATCACTGCACAACGAGACGACAAATACTGTTGTTGCGACAATCGGAACAGGGCAGGGATCAATTTGCGGGACGTCAGATCGCCTGACGCTCCAAAAATCAACACCGTCGTATCGCTCGTTGAGACCATAAAAACTCCTTTCGCATCCATTTCATCAAAACGCTGTCTGCAGCTACGAGTTGTACGGCACAACGCTCAATCTCGAAAGGGAACCAGTCCTCCCGATTTCACAATCGAACGCCATCATGACTCTCAACTCCCTGAGTCGAATGTTTTCATGCCCGACGCGGAGAGATCAGGCACCGTCAGAGTTTCGAATTTGACACAAGCATGACTTCCAGCTGTCGACTTTGTGTGAAAAATCAGGCGATTCTGACCCGACGGCGGGAAAACAGCAAGATCGTCCTTGATGGACTTCGATCACGCGGGTAAACCGCCATTTTCGAATTCAATTTCGTGCCAGAAAACAGGTTTTTCGCGATCCTATGTCAGTTTTGATTCAACTCACCGACGGTGTCAAAAGTTTCGGCGACCAGATGCTTCTCGACAACGCCAGCGTCACTCTGTACGAAAACGAAAAGGTCGGATTCATCGGTCGCAATGGAGCCGGAAAATCAACACTGCTGCGCGTGCTGCTGGGTGACGAAGAACTCGACAGCGGCTCCGTCATGCGTTCGCCGAATCTGCGCATCGGCTACCTGCGGCAGCATGATCCATTTCTTCCGGAAGAATCTGCACTCGACTTCTTGATTCGTGACAGCGGTCAACCCGACTGGAAATGTGGTGAAGTCGCCGCAGAATTTGAACTCAAAGGACTGTATCTGAACGGACCAGTCAACGCATTGTCGGGGGGGTGGCAGACGCGCGTCAAGCTGGCTGCGTTGCTGTTACACGATCCAAATCTGTTGATGCTGGACGAACCTACGAACTTTCTCGACCTGCGTACTCAGATCTTACTCGAACATTTCCTGAAACATTTCCCCGCCGCCTGTCTGATTGTTTCGCATGATCGCGAATTCCTCACGGCCACATGCGACCAGACACTCGATGTAAATCGCGGTCGCCTGACAATGTATAACGGCAAGATCGCCGGATATCTGAAACAGGTCGAGGAAGAAAAGGTCCGAGCTGAACGAACCAACGTCACGGTTCTGGCAAAGCAGAAACAACTGCAGCGGTTTATCGACAAGAACAAGGCTCGCGCGACAGGTGCCAGTCAGGCCCGTTCGAAGCAGAAGCAACTGGACCGTCTGTCACTCGAAGAAATTGAAGTCGATCTGCCCCGAGCGCAGATTCGGCCCCCGCAGGTTGAACAGCGTCAGGGGCCCGCCGTGCGCTGTATGGACGTGAGCATCGGTTATGAGGGCAAAGCCGTGGCATCCGGCATCGAACTGGAAATTGAACACCAGCAACGGGCCGCGATCGTGGGTGACAATGGTCAGGGAAAAACGACTCTGTTGCGAACGCTTGTCGATTCGCTCAAACCGGTCGAAGGGAAAGTCAAGTGGGGTTACGGCTGCGAGATCGGAGTTTACGCGCAGCACGTTTATACCACCTTGCCACCGGACCAGACCGTTCTGGAATATCTCGAATACAAGGCCAAACCTGGCACCACGACACAGGACTGTCTGGCCTGTGCCGGATCATTGTTGTTTCGCGGTGGTCATACGAAGAAGCCGATCAGAGTTCTGTCGGGCGGCGAGAGAGCCCGTTTGTGCATGGCCGGGCTGTTGCTGGGAACATACAATATTCTGGTGCTCGATGAACCGGGCAACCATCTGGATGTGGAGACAGTTGAATCGCTCGCGGAAGCGCTGGTGACCTACAAAGGCACTGTTTTGTTCACCAGTCACGACCGCCACTTTGTCCGTCGCGTCGCCACCAACATTATCGAAGTTCGCGACGGACGCGCCAGAAACTATGTCGGGAAATACGACGACTATATCTATTACGTGAACAAAGAAGTCGAAGACGGCGAACGCGAGCGTGCTTCAAGCCGGATGACAAGTGCTCCGGTCGGCAAAGGAGCGGGCACCAAGGTCGAAAAGCCTTCGTCCGGAAAAGATATTCACCAGCAACGAAAGACGCTTCGTAATCTGGAAAAAAACATCGCCAGGCTCGACGACCAACGCAAGGCACTCAACGCCGAAATGCTCAATACATCCGATGCGAAGAAAGCAATGACACTGCACACCCAGATTGAAACGATCGCCAAAGAACTGGCAGAAGTCGAAGAACGGTGGTGTGAACTGTCCCAGGAACTCGGCGACTGGTAGCCCCTGTCGCTTCACGCCTTGTCCTTAAACTTAGCTTTGGCCTACCGGCCTGCGATTCGCTGCGGAGCAGCGGCGTGCGGTAGCCTGCGGTGAAACCGCAGGTCATCGGCACACAAAACGTTTGAGCTGCGGAGCAGCGACGTCATGCCTCAATGGAATCGACGTCGCTGCTCCGCAGCTTCCCTGGATCGTCCGCCAGATTCCGTGGGCTGGCCAGCCCAAGGCTACCATCCACGGCTGCTCCACAGCCAATCGCAGAGTCTTCGCTCTCAGAATCGTACCCATTCTGAACTGCGAACTACGGTTTTGCCTCGTCGTTTGCTTTGATCTTCAACTGTTCAAATACGGTGGCCACGGCGTCGGCAGGGATCGCGAAGGCAGGGAAACGGTCGGCACGCGCGATCACGATTCCGAGAGCCTTTCCATTCAATCCAAGCAATGGACCACCCACCTGACGCGGATAAACGTCGGCGTCGATCTGAATGGCTTGCGGAAAGCCACCGGCATGTGTGCTCGCAAATTGACCTTCAAACTGCTGGTCGCGGTACAATGGCAGCATCGTGTCTTCGTTGACGAACTTGGGCGTCAGCAGGATGTCCATTTCGCGAATCTTGTCTCCGCGCATGAATCGCACTGAAATCTTATCGCCCGGTTTGAACGCACTAATTGCATCGACCAAACTCTCCATCCGATCAACCGGGCGTCCGTTCAGAGACATGATCACGTCCCCGGACTTCATGCCGTTTCGTTGAGCCGCCCCGCCCGGCAAAATATGCACGATCCGGACGCCGTTGTCATCGTTTTCCATCCGAATTCCCATGAAGGCCTTGTTCGCACCTTCCATCGAATGCGTCTTCACGCTGATCACGGTTGGCATCAGTGCTTCCCCTTTGCCGTTCTGCAACACAGCCAGGTCGCCGACGCTCGCGGCCTGATCCACGTCCAGGGACACAGGCTGCAGATCCGTGGCATCAACTTTAAGCAGCATCAGGTCATAGGAAAAATCGCTTGCCAATTCCTGAGCTTTGAAACGGCGACCGCCTGGCAGAATGACTTCCGGATCAATCGCGCCCTGTAATTCGCTGGCTTTTGTCAGAATGTACCCATCCGCAGACATGACCGTCCCCAGACACATCAATAAACCGCCGTCACGGATCGAGACGATGCTGTTCTGATTCGGCTTTACCGCTGCAGAAAACTGCCCCAACGCATCAAATGACCTCTTTTCGTATGTACCAATCGGGCGATTCTCACTCAACTGGTCCATAATCTCCTTTTCGCGATCCGGATCTTCCACCCGGTCTGGCCCACGCTCCGGACCGTCGCCATCGTCCGAGTTCCCAACGCCTTCCGTATCGTCGCCCGTTATCAGGGCGAGGCTGGTCTCTTTGCCGTCGCGGAGGATACCGATTTCGATCTCCTGCTCTTCGTCCAGCAGGTCCAGCGTGGTGCTCAGATCGAGCCGGTCAGCAATCCTGCTTTTTTCCAGTGTCAATAAAACATCTCCCGGCTTCAGCCCTGCTTTTTCTGCCGGCGTGTCGGGTAAGACTCGCGCGACGACAGGGGTGAAATCTTTCCACTTCAGCTGGACGCCAAAAAATCCCGACTGTGCGAGGTCGTTGTCCGTGGATCGCAGGCGGCCCCAACGGTCGCCAGCCAGCAATCGATCCCAGTCCTGATGGAAGCTGTCGATTGAGACGTGTCGGTTCTCAATGATCAAACTGGTGATCATGCTGTGAATACCGATAACTTTGCCGTCCATATTAAACAGAGGGCCGCCGGAATCTCCCAGCAGAATGGCGCAGTCCGACACCACAGTCCGATTACCGATCGACAAAATTCTTCCGTATCGCAAGGGGGCTTCGCGGTCGCGACGGTATCCCCCGGGATGTCCCAGAGCGAAGCAATATTCACCCACTTTTGATTCGGAATTCCGCCCCATGTCCGCGTAGGGGAAGCCGGACTTGTCGGCTGGCAAGTCGTTGATTCGCAGTAGGGCGGCATCGGAATCGCGGTCTTTTCCTAAAACGGTCGCGGCAAACTGTCGACCATCCGCCATGATGATTGTCGCTGCCTCATTCCGCGACCGTCGGTTGCGTGTCGTCACCACATGCGATGCTGTGAGCACGATCCCGTCGGCGCTGACGATCACGCCACTGCCAACTCCCATCCCGTCTGACACACCAACAACTGCCTCCCGAACTTTTTTCAATGCGTTTGCGAGTTGCATCTGACGTTGCTGCAACTCATCCTGAACATCGGCAGCTCTTGTTTCGCCAGCGGGCATCGCAAGCGATATTGATAAAGCAACAATGGACAGGCATCGCAACAGCCAGGAAAAATTGCTCATCGTCAACTCCGGCAAAGCTGTGAACAGATTGCATTGGATGATTGAGTGCTTGGCTGCGCACTGCCGATCAGTTTTCCGCTGGTCAGTCGCCCGCCCGAAACGCACTCCGTTTTATTCTAGACATTCCCCAACACGGATTTCCATCATTCGAACACCATTCAGACGTCTTTAGACCGCAAAATGTCAAAGCCAATTGCACATTTTTGAAGTTCAGCGGAGATGCAGTGCTCCGGCTTCTCTGGCGTTTGGTGCTGATTTGTGAGCCACCATCTATTGGCTTCGGCCACCGCAACACTCCAACTTTGCCAAATCCTGGACAGTTGTGCAAGGAGAACAAATTCTGTCAAAGAGCGAGTTGGCCCATGCCGCCCCGCCGATCTACGCCATTAAGGATTTATCGTCGTGTTTTCACAGAGTTTCTCGAAGTGCCTTCTCCCCCAGGGAAGGAGGAGAAGGTGGCCGGAGGGCGGATGAGGGGGCTACTCGCTGGTTCTAACTCTATCAAATCGTTAACCGCGTTGCCCGCCGATCGCTCCGATTCAGGCGTCCATAATCCACGGCTCGATGATTTCTTCCAGCATTTCCTGATCCAATGTTTCGTGTGCCAGCAAATTATCCGCAACAGCACCGATCGCCGCCCAATGATGATCCTGCGAGAATGCCTGATAAAGCTCAATTGTGATCTGTTCCAGGCGGGCGAAACGTCGCTGGATATTGCTGATGCCGGCCAGGCATTCCAGAGCTGTTTCCCAATCCGGTCGCCATTCGGCAATTGCTGCCGGGTGGAAAGGTTTCTGCAGATGGATCATCTCCGCCACCGGACCAGCCAGCGCGACCCATGCTCCTTTTTCCATCAGGTCCTGCTGAGAAAAACGGCGACGATCCCAGATTACAACCGTATCTCCGGATCGATTTGGCCCGTCATCGTTGTCCGGGTCAATGGTGACCGACTGCACCTTCGCACCGACGTAGATTGCCGCGTAAACATGCCCTGCTTCGTGGAAGGCGGTTATTTCTTCGGACATGGGATTTCCGGTTCAACGACAAATGAATTGCGCGGGGGAGGACGAGTATTTAAACCGCGAATGGACGCGAATACACGCGAATAGCCGCAGTGATAAAATGTGGGTTCATTTCGCATGGCTCCTGAACCGGCGCGGGCTCTGAAGTCATGCCAGGAGAACAACTTATTTTTACTGTTTTTTGACTTTATTCGCGTCCGTTCGCGGTTCAGTCCTTTTTTCCATCGACCCTTTCAAAAGTTGCTGACGTCCCAATCTGTCCTCAGTTCGCCTTCGCCGAATAGTTTCCTTGATTCTGCACTGCGCACTTCATTTGTCGTTGAGCCCATGACCGCAGGGAGTATAAAACAGTTATGGCGCAACATGAAGACGATCGCGAAGATTTGATGCGGGAAGCCGTCGCGCTGCCGGATCGCGTGGAATTGTCGGTCGATGGATTTGATGCGCTGATCACGATTGGATTCCGTGCCAATTCTGCCATGAGCATTTTTATTGGTCAGGACCCGGTGTACCAGTTCGACCCTGAAGGCCGCCTGCGCCGCGCATTCGTCGATGGTCGGCTGTATCGGAGTCAGCACACCACATTGGCGATGCTCAAACGCGAACGCACCGACACCCAAACTCTGCTGCTCAGGACCGACCTGGCCGAAGATGCTTTGCAGTCATTCCGCGGCACGATGCTGTTTTCGCTGCAACTTCTGGAACAGAAACTGAATGCCGCAGCCTTCAGTATCAGACGCAGCGTGCCTGAATCTGTCTCGCACATCACACGAATTCAATCCGCGCAGGCAGGCATTCGGCTCGCAGAATCCTGGCTCTCCCCCACAATTCGACGCCGAATCTGACGAAGAACTGCCCCAATCTCAGCAATCTGGCTAACGGCAACTGACATGGATTGACTCTGCGTCCGCGCATCCGTCAAATCTGCCTCCCGGAAATCTCCTTTTTCAACCCGATCTGATCAAATGCCGCGCTTTGAATTGATTGCCACGACTACGTTCGGGCTGGAATCCGTCGTCACGAGGGAACTCGAACGGCTGGGATACACTGACATGCGGACGTTGGACGGCAAAGTTCATTTTGCCGGCGACGAGCGTGATATCGCGCGATGCAATATGTGGCTGCGTTCCGCTGATCGCCTGCTGATTAAAGTCGGTGAATTTCATGCACCGGATTTCGGAGCTCTGTTTGACAAGACGGTCGATCTTCCCTGGAGTGATCTGCTGCCGGTCGATGCGACGTTTCCCGTCGCAGGTCGCAGCGTGCAGTCAAGACTCCACGCAGTGCCGGCAGTGCAGGGATGTGTGAAGAAAGCTATCGTTGAAAGTCTGAAAAAGAAGTACAACCGGTTTCGTTTTGATGAAACAGGTGCGGAGTTTGCCATCGAAGTGTCATTGCTGCGGGATGTTGCGACGCTGACGATTGATACTTCGGGTGACGGACTTCACAAACGCGGTTATCGCGAATTCGCCGGTCCGGCACCCTTGCGTGAAACAATGGCGGCTGGCTTGCTGCAGCTGAGTTACTGGAATCGTGACCGTCAATTCATCGACCCGTTCTGCGGCAGCGGAACCCTTCCGATCGAGGCCGCGTTGATCGGTCGCAACATTGCGCCTGGTTCCGGGCGCTCATTTATCGCGGAGGACTGGCCATGGATGGATCGAAAAATGTGGAAGGATGTCCGGACCGAAGCCAAGGATCTGCGACAGCCGCGAATGAGCGAATCGATTCAGGGATTCGACCATGATCCGGCCGCCATACGTCTTTCTGAAAAGAGCGCTTCCGAAGCCGGAGTCGGCGGAGATATTCAGTTTCGTATTCAGGAAATCAGTGAATTCAAATCCAGCCGCGAATACGGCGTGGTCGTCTGCAACCCACCCTATGGAGAACGGATGGGGCAGCCGGAAGAAGTAGAAGCTGTCTACCGGGAACTCGGCCGCGTCTGCGATTCGCTTCCGACCTGGAGTTTCTATGTCATCACATCGAACACCTGGTTCGAAAAACATTTCGGTCGCCGCGCGCCACGCCGCAGAAAACTCTACAATGGCAGGCTGGAATGTCAGTTCTATCAGTACATGGGCCCCGCTCCGCCACGGGAACGCAAAGATGCCACCGCGAGTGATGCCGACGCTATTGAGTCAAGTGAGGCCGCGCCGTTGGAGGCTGGTGAAGGCAGTTCAGAATCGCGCGAATAGATCAGTGTTGACAAACACTTCTTCTGAAGGAAAAACCAACTTGCAGCCTAAACTGCACGGAATTGTGATTCTGCTCCTGACCTTATGCGTCAGTGACACGGCTTGGGCCCAAAAGACGGCTGCGGGAAAGAATGAGGCGAAACATTATTTCCCTCCGGAGCGGTTATCTGTCATGCCCGTCATCTTCACACCGAAAGGTGAATCCGTTCCGAAGAAAGACCTCGACGCGGTCATCCTGCGTCATCTCAAATGGACCCAGCGCAGGTACGGCGAACTGCTGGGAACGACATTCGAGATCGAAGATAAGGTTCAGCGAGTTGGCGGTAAAAAAACTCTGCCGCAATACCGCAAACGCGAGGGCGATGCGGTACTCGATTTTGCGGCCGAGTGCCTGGACCACTTCAAATACAACCGCTTTAACTGCCCACACGTGTTTCTGATGGTCATCGTCAATCCAAAGGACGACTGGCCTCTGGGTGTCGGCTGTGCCCTGAACGGAGGATACAACACAGGTCCGGGGGCACTCATGATGTCCACCGACGTCTTCACAAAACTCCCCAATACTCAGTCAACGCTTGAACATGAAATCGGCCACTCGTTCGGCCTGCCGCATGTCGATGTTTACGGCATTGACCTGAACGGCAACAGCCGCTCGCTGATGTCGTACAACCGCCAGCACTGGACGAAAGGCTTTGAGCCCGCTGTGTCTCCTGCAACCATGATTCCGGAAGACATTCGAGGCTTGGCGCTGAATGACCGAGCACTTCCGAATCTCGAATTCTCCGAATCAAATGACGTTCCGAAAGACTACAAACTTTTCTGGACGCCGATTCCACTCAATCGCTGCAAACTGGACGGACAGCCGGACTACGCCATCGACGTCCGTACCAATGCCGGGGCTGCATTCGACTCGAAGGTAGAGAACTGCGTGGTTGGCCATTTCCGTCCGAGCCCTGGCCCCGAAGTCTTCTATGATGCTGGTTCCATGTGGCATTCTGAAGCCGTGTCGTCAACGGTCACTTTGGATCTGAAATTTCCGTTCCCGGTGGAGTTGACAAAGATCCGACTCTATTCCGGACACAGCGAGAAGTATCATCCGGTGAAGTCGTTTGCCTGCTCGGTCCCGAGTCCGAATGGAACTCCAAACACGCTGGCTCGCCATGAGATGAAATCGTTCAACGGCGAAGTGACATTCACCGCGACGGAGTCGCAGGACTGGCACCTGGCGCTGACTCCCGGCGAATCGAAAACGGTCGTCATCCGAGGCTTGCGATTCTACTCCGGCATCACCGAAATCTTCCCGCCTCAACTATGCCTTGTTGAATGAGTCAGCTTCCATATGCCAATCTTTGATTAGCATTCCTGCACGCTCTCCATTATCAATTCACGCTCCCTTGAGGAAAGCGCTCCAGATACTACGGAGAGACGATTCCGGGAATCCCAGTTCGACCTGCGAAACTGCCGAGAAATGAAGATCGCTGACCCTACCGAATTCTATGTGTCGTGATTTCCCAAACCGTCATTGGTTTTGAATCACTTTGCCAGTTTTGTCGTCAGGCCCAACGGGCTGGTCCTATGTCAGCCTGGGGCAACGCCCCAGGTTTCGTTCTTGTGTTTCCTTCCTGGGGCGATGCCCCAGGCTGACATAGCGGCGGCCCGTTGGGCCTGAATGGGCCCTGAACAATCACTTTTCTGGCACATCAGGGACACACCATGGCTGTATCTCGCAGCATGGTGTGTTCAAGTTTCCTGTTGACGGCCAGGCGGAACGAACCGCTCGTGAAATCAGTGCTTCGGCACGGGGGGCACGGTATTTTCCTGGGCCGAGGTGACCGCTTCGCTTCAATCGACATAGCCGCAGCAGAGAAGGCCATCCGACAGCGCAGCAGCGAACCGCACTCAATGAAGCCTGAACAACGGAGAACACTTGGCTCGTTGGGCTACTGTCAGGTCCGGCCAGGAAGTGACAGGCTACACCGTCGCCAGCAACTCTCGGGTTTCCTGGCGAGTCCGGTAGCGGCGCGAACTGCTTTTCGAACGATGTTCGTCGATTCGCTGAGGCTGGCCGGCCACGACGCTGAACAAACGACCGAAATCTTTCACGAGCCGACACCAGATCTCCGCCGAGATCCCCAGGCGATCGAACAACGGAGCAAACTGGTTCGGCGTCGAACCGCGCTTGCCCGATCGAGTCTGCCGAGCCGTCCAGTCCAGCAGGTTCAGGTATTCCGCAATTGAGATCGGCAAAAACCCTTTGTTACTGCACCGAGCGCCCTGCTGACACCTTTGTTTTCGCTGACACCTTTGTTTTCGCGAGTTCTAATGACTACGAGCAGGAAAGTCGAAGGATTCTGGCTCGGCAGCTTCATGGCAGGCGTCTCGCTCCCGTTCAAGCTGAGGCTCGTTGGCAGACTGACGAAGCTCATCCAGGCAGGTGTTCTGAACACTGAAATAGCTCACATCTGCGCGCTGGATCAGATCCACGATGCTGTACAAGCCGCAGTAGACTCTTCCATAGCGGGGAAAGTCCTGCTGCGCATTTCTGACGCGTGACGATCGCACCATGCCGAGAAGAACCATCTCGACTTGCGTACTGCAATTCGTTACCCAGCGTTTCCTTTGCCGAAGTCAGTCGGCAGAACATTTTAGACGATCGAGAAATCCGATGAAATGCTCCATGGGCTCAGCGCGCCTGTGGAACTGATGGCTCTGGCCCAGACTCGAAATGTTCCCGCTGGCAGTGGTGTGGACGGCGTGTAGGTTGTAGACGTCAGCCCGAC
>CAMAVB010000056.1 GCA_945861465.1 Candidatus Kuenenia stuttgartensis | reverse complement strand
CAACTCTGCAACGCCGAGCCCTCGAACTCCTTTCAAACCACGCGTAGCCAGAGACCGCATTTTCTTTTCAAGGACTCGTGACGACTTTTCATTGAAAAATACTGGGTTCCGCTGCGGATCCTTATTTGAATGGCCGTTCAAGTTCAGCCTAACCCGAACTTGAACGGCTCCAAATTGAGCTTCGAGTTGCAGAAGACTGAGGTTTTGCCAAGAAACGGCTATTCTCAAATTACATGTGTAGCCAGAACATATCCGGTTTTTCCTGGACTTTGTTTTTCCTGCCGCTACAAATCCGTCATGAGCAACCCAGACAAACGCCGCGTGCATGTGGCGGAAATCAAAAAGACATACAAAGGCAAGGTCCACGTTTCGACGTACCTCCGCCGGACGTTTCGCCAGGATGGCAAGGTCAAGCATGAGACCGTGGCCAATATCTCCGACCTGCCGGACGATCTGCTCGCCGTCATCAAGAATCGGCTGGCCACGGGACAGCCGCTCGTCGGCAATGGCGGCACCATGACCATTCAGCGAAGCCTGCCGCATGGGAATGTCGCCGCTGTGCTCGGCACGATGCGGAACATCGGACTTGATCCGTTCATCGCAGCAAGGCCGTGTCGTGAGCGAAGCCTCGTGATGGCCATGATTGTTGATCGGATTCTCTCGCCTGGATCAAAACTCAGTTGTTCGGCAGGCATGCATCCGGAGACAGCGCAGAACACGCTCGCGGAAGAACTGCAGCTGGGCGAAGTCGATGTGCATGAACTCTACGACGCGATGGACTGGCTCCTGGAACGACAGGTTCGCATTGAGAACAAACTGGCGAAGACGCATCTGAAAGACGGCATTCTGGTGCTGTTTGATGTGTCTTCCAGTTTCTACACGGGCAAGAAATCGAGCCTCATCACGCATGGCTACAGTCGCGATCATCGCAGTGATCGACCGCAGATTGTGTACGGTCTGCTGTGTGATCCGGAAGGGCGTCCGATCGCCGTCGAAGTGTTCCCTGGCAACACTGCAGACCCGAAAGCATTCACCAGCATCGTCGCGGAAGTGCGCAAGCGATTCGGCATCACGAATGTGGTGTTCGTGGGCGATCGCGGGATGATCACGACGAAACGGATCAACGAAGATCTGCGAGACGTAGACGGGCTCGAATGGATTTCGGCACTGCGCACGGAAGGCATTCGGTCACTCATGGACGCGGGCAAAATCAGCCGTTCATTGTTCGACGAAAAGGATCTGGCGGAGATCACGGACGAAGAACTTTTTCCCGGTGAACGATTGATCGTCTGTCGCAATCCGCTGCTGGCCGACGAACGTGCTCGCAAGCGTGAAGAACTGCTCATGGCGACCGAAAAAGATCTGGATAAGATCGTCGCCGCCACTCAGCGAACACGCGAGCCGCTGCATGGTGAAGATGCGATCGGACTGGCGGTGGGCCAGGTCATCGACGATCACAAAATGAAGAAGCACTTTGAGCTGACGATCACGAAAAACAGTTTCTCATATGCACGTCGTCAGGATGACATTGCAGCGGAGGCTGCACTGGATGGCTTGTACGTGATTCGCACGTGCGTGTCTTCCGAGCAAATGAATTCAGATCATGTCGTGCTGACGTACAAGAGCCTTGCGAAAGTCGAGCGTGCGTTTCGAAGTCTGAAGTCGATCGATCTGCACATTCGTTCGATTCGCCACTCGAACGACGATCGTATACGAGCGCATGTGTTCCTGTGTATGCTGGCGTATTATGTCGAATGGCACATGCGGGATGCGCTGCGTGAATTGATCTTTGACGACGAAGAGATTGAAGCCGCTCAGGCGACGCGGAAGTCTGTCGTGACGAAAGCCAGGCGGTCGGAGTCTGCGAAGCAAAAGGACGCGACACTCCGTACGCCGGATAACCTTCCGGTGCAGAGCTTCCAGGATCTGCTGAAGGACATGGCGACGCTGACTCGTAACAGCATCCGCTTCGAATCCGGCGAGTCTGAGTTCCATCAGCTGACCGAATCCACACCTCTGCAACGCCGCGCCCTCGAACTGCTCTCAACCCATGCGTAGCCAGAGATCGCATTTTCTTTTCAAGGTTTCATGACGACTTTTCATTGAAAAACACTGGGTTCCGCTGCGGATCTTTATCTGAATGGCGGTTCAAGTTCGGCTTAAAGATGGGCTGCATCGTTTCCGTTGCCGGTGCCATCAGCCACGCGCTCAGTGCTTTTCGCCCCTTGAGCCGTTCATAGACGCGAGTCAGATCAGGCCCCAGTCGACCGCCGCCCAGCGCAGAAATGTCGTGCATGCCGTGACAGGAAATACACGCCGCCCCGCCATTCTTCTGCGTGTACCAACAAAATACTGATGCCCAGTCAGACGATCCTGGTCAGTGAACGGCTTGTTGGAAATCTTGACACCTTCGAACTGTGATTTTTCGAGGGCCGATTCCACTTCCAGCATTTTGAGAATCTGCTCGGCACGATAGCGCGTCATGCCAGGAGCAATCGGCATCACAACGCCACGAGACTCTTCAACCATTTTCACCGCAAAGCCATCACCGCTGTCAACGACCGCCTTTGGATTCTGCATGAAGCCAATCAGCCACTCCGCCTCACGCCGCTGACCGACGCTCTTCAGGTCTGGTCCTGTCAGCCGCCCGCCCCCGACCGTGTGGCAGTTGATACAGTTCTGACGGAAGTAGTCCGGTGTGTCCTGGGCAAAGGCTGTGGATGACGTCAGAAGAATCAACATCGCAACGAGCATTGGAGACGCGCCCCATGCGACAGGACCCTCCAAACGCAGAAAACCAACCGTACCAACGGTCTTCTTTTCCCGTTGTATGCCCCTCAACATATCACTCAGGTGCCATTACCCTATCTGTCCAAGCTGATGCAGGGACTCGTACGCGGTGGCTTGGTAACTTCGCAACGTGGACTGCACGGCGGCTTTCTGCTCACAAGAAGCCCGAACGAACTGACGATACTTGATGTCGTCAGTATTGTTGAGCCCATCAGGCGGATCGTTCAATGTCCACTCCGGATTCAATCGCACGGGACGAATCTGTGTCCATTGCATCAGCGGCTCGATAACGCAATAGCGGCGACCGAGAAGATTTTTCGAGAAACCACCCTGGCGGAGCGACTCTCACAGCCCGGCAGCGTCACACCGTTGTGTGAAGAAAAGAAACTCATCTCACTGGGGATGGGATGTTCAGTCGGAGGGAAATCGAAACCTGCTGCCCGAAAATCGAGAGACAAGAAATAGGGGTTGAGGCGAAGACACCAAGGCAAGGTGTCAAGTCGCATCTGAGACACAGATTTCAACCGAGCAGCTGTGACGGATGCTGAAGCAACAGCCTTCACGGTGTTCTCATTGATCGCAATTCTCGAATCGCTCACCACCAAGAGGACTTGTGGACCTTGACATCCACAATAGCAGGCAGTAGGCTGTGGGCGGCAGGAGGGTTCTTCCTGTGGAATAAAGTTCTCAATTCTAGCCACACGAGGGGCAGCGATGTTCTGTAATCAGTGCGAACAGACTCAAAATGGAACCGGATGTACCGACATCGGTGTCTGCGGAAAAGATGAAGATATGCAGTCACTGCAGGAGATTCTTCTGTATGGTGTCAAAGGGATGGCTGCATATGCTCATCATGCCCGGCGGCTGGGGAAAACTGACGAGAACGTGAGTGCCTTCATCGAAGAGGCTCTGTTTTCGACTGTCACGAATGTCAACTTCGATTTGGAAAGTCTGCTTGAGTTGGTATTGGAGTGTGGTCGTCAGAATCTCCGCGTGATGCAGATGCTCGACGAAGGACATACTGAACGATTTGGCACGCCCGAGCCAACTGTCGTTTACGAGGGCACGAAAGCAGGTCCCGGAATTCTGGTCACCGGGCACGATATGCTCGATCTTTCCGACCTGCTGGAGCAAACAGCGGGCACGGGAATCAACGTCTATACCCACGGTGAAATGTTGCCGGCTCACAGCTATCCCGGCCTCAAGAAGCATCCGCATCTGGCCGGTCATTATGGTGGCCCGTGGCAGAATCAGTTGTGGGAGTTCCCGATGTTCTCGGGGCCGATCCTGGGCACTACGAACTGCGTGCTGATTCCGCCGGATACGTATGCCGACCGTTTGTTCACAAATCGAGTCACGGCAGTTCCGGGAGGAACACGCCTGAAGGACAGCGATTTTTCAGCCGTGATCGCGAAAGCCAGGGAATGTCCTCCGCTGCCTGAAAACAAAGTGCGTGAATCAACAATTGGTTTTCACCACAGCGTGATCCTCGGCTTGGCAGGCCAGGTTGTGGACGCTGTAAAATCGGGAGCGATCAAACGCTTCTATCTGATCGGTGGCTGCGATGGCGCGGAATCCGGGCGCAACTATTACACGAAGCTGGCGGAATCTTCGCCGAACGAATCCATCATCCTGACGCTGGGCTGTGGAAAATATCGTATTCGAAACCACGACTACGGCACGGTTGCCGGACTGCCGCGACTCCTCGACATGGGTCAGTGCAATGATGCCTACGGAGCGGTTCAGGTGGCTCTGGCGTTGTCAAAAGCGTTCGACTGCGGCGTGAATGATCTACCGCTGGATATTGTGTTGTCGTGGTTTGAACAGAAGGCAGTCGCTGTGCTGTTAAGCCTGCTGGCACTGAACGTGAAAGGTATTCGTGTTGGCCCAGTGGCTCCTGCATTCGTGTCGCCGAACGTGTTCAAGATTCTGCAGGACAGATTCGACCTGAAGATCATCGAATCCTCTCCGCCCGCTGAGCTTGTTCAACTGGGTGCCTGAGACGAATTCAACATGCAATTTCAAAACCGCGCGTGCTGTGCGCAGGATCATCAGTCTGATTACAAGTTGCGAGTCTCTGTCAGCGTGTGAGATTAGCGCGTGTGTCCACCAGAAAAACATCAGCCGGAGATCAGTCGAAGAACCATGAAGACGATCGACGAAGCACGACTCGAGACGGACTCGCAGTATCGCTACGAATACCTCGCGGAATTCATCGGCTTTGGGGCTGCGGATGCTGCGCTAATTCAGGCGTTTGCACCACACATCGGCCCGCGTATCGGCGAACTGGTTGAAAAAACCTACACGAAACTTCTTGGCTATGACGCCACAGCACGTCATTTCGTGCCGAGACAGCACGGATACGAGGGTGATGTGCCGGAAAAACTGGCGGACCTCACTACGAATCATCCGCAGATTCGTTTTCGCAAAGATCACCTGAATCGATACTTCATGCAACTCATCGGTCGGTCATACGATGCCAAAATGGTGCAGTATCTGGACATGGTCGGCAGGATGCATACCCCTCATGCCGGAAGCAAGGCGATCATTGTGCCTTTGGTTCAGATGAACGCCCTGATGGGACTGCTGTCGGACGCGATCATGGAAACTGTTGCGGAATCACCACTGGACAGCACAAAGAGCCTGCAGACACAGCGTGCCTTCAACAAGTTACTGTGGATTCAGAACGACTTCATCACGCGTCACTACCAGGCAGGAGTTCCCGTGGATGGCCAATGATAAGCCCGCACACGACGACCACAACGCGGCGCTTCTGCCGTCAAGTGACGATCAGCCGCGACGAAGGTTTCTGACAACCGCCAGCGGAGCGGCCATGACTGCCGGATTGCTGGGTGCCTATGGAACCTTTGGCTACATGCTCGGGGAATTTGTTTACCCTGCCGCAGGGAAAACAAAAGGCTGGCTGTTTGTCTGTACGACTGAGTCTCTTGCGCAGGGGGAAGCTCTGGACTTCACGTCGCCGGTCGGTGTGAAAGTGGTGGTGGCTCGACAGGGGGCGGGGATGGCGGCCGAGGACTTTCTTGCCCTGTCCAGTGTCTGCCCGCACCTGGGTTGCCGGGTGCACTGGGAGTCTCAAAACGATCGCTTCTTTTGTCCGTGTCACAATGGTGCATTTGATCGGGAAGGGAAGCCGGTTGCCGGGCCTCCTCAGGCCGCAAATCAGTCTCTGGTTCGATTTCCGCTGAAAGTGGAGAACGGTCTGCTGTTTCTCGAAGTTCCCATGGAATCGATTGCCTCGTGTCCTGCAAAACCATCAAAGACTTGTCTCCCGAACCGTGAAGACGTCGCTCCTGGCACCGATCATTCAGGAGTCGCATGAGATGGGGAAGATTGCTGAGTGGCTTTACGAACGAGTCCCGATTTCCGGTGAGCAACTGGCGGAGTTAACGAATGAACCCGTTCCGAATCATCTGAAACGCTGGTGGTTTTGCCTCGGCGGAACACCGGCATATCTGTTTGTCGTACAGATTGTGACGGGAATTCTGCTGGCTCTGTACTATCAGCCATCCACCGCTTCGGCCTTTGAATCGATTCGATACATCACCGAAGAGGCTTCGTTTGGCTGGTTTCTTCGCAGCATGCATAAGTGGGCTGCGACACTGATGATCGCGGCCATGATTCTGCATCAGATGCGAGTGTACTTCACCGGAGCATATCGAAAACCGCGTGAACTGAACTGGATGATCGGCATGTCGCTGCTGATGTGCACGTTGCTGATCGGTTTTACTGGTTACAGTCTGGTCTTTGAACAATTGAGCTACTGGGGAGCGACGGTCGCGGCGAACATCAGCGATAACATACCGATCGTCGGACCGCTCGGAAAGCAGTTGCTGCTGGGTGGCGATGAGTACAATGCGCGCACATTGTCGCGATTTTACATTCTGCATGCGGCAGTGCTGCCCACGACTTTGATGCTGCTGGTCATTCTGCATATCGCTCAGATCCGAATGCACGGCGTTACGGAATTTCCTGAACCTGATGACGAGCCCTCTGCTCCAAAGCATTTCAACTTCTTTCCTGATCATATGCTGACGGAACTCACGCTCGGTTTAGTGCTGATGATCATTCTGTGTGCGCTGGCAGTGACGCTGCCTGCGACGATGGGGCCGAAAGCGGATCCACTGACGACGCCTGAAGTCATCAAACCAGAATGGTTTTTCTACGTTTCGTTTCGCTGGTTGAAGTTGTTCTCACTGTCGTTCGCGGTGATCAGTTCGGGGTTCATCGTCGGAGCGATGTTCGTGTGGCCCTGGATTGACCGCGTGCTGCGAAAGGTCACGGGCATCGAAGAGATCAGTGTTTACGTTGGTATCGTTGGAACTTTTCTGCTGATTGGATTGACTGTTTGGGAAGCCGTTGTGGCTCATTGAAAGACTGTGTGTTATGACCATCCGTACAAAGCAGATCATCATCGCCCTTTTGAGTACTGCGTTCATCATTTCGCTGATCTTCGTGCAATGGACGGAAGTCACGCGCCGCGAACAGGAATCCGGACGTGGAGTAAAGCACGTCGCGATTCCCTCCAGTTCGCAGGCCTGCGTGAAGTGCCATCAGCAGTCTTCGCCAGGGATTATCGACCACTGGACGGGGAGCACGCATGCCGTGAAGGGCGTGGGCTGCGTCGAATGTCATCAGGCGGAGAAACACGACGCCGATGCATTTGATCATTATGGAGCCATGATTGCCGTCGTGGTCACTCCTCGTGACTGCGGCCGCTGCCATAAGACTGAGACCGAAGAATTCATGGCCAGCCACCATGCGAAGGCTGGCAACATCCTCGCCTCATTGGACAATTTTCTGGCTGAGACGGTCGAAGGCTCGCGGGCTCCGTTCAATCCTCATTCACCCACGCCCGGTCGGGACGTCACGATGGTCAACGGCATGGCCAGCGTGGATACCGGCTGCAAGCAGTGCCATGGGGGCAAAGTGGCTCTGGAAGCCAATGATGGCAGTCTGATCACGGTCGATGACCTCAAGCCCGACAAAGATGGTAAGCCGACCAATCTGGATATTGTGGCTCAGATCAAAAAGGCCTCGACCGGGCGTCCTATTCTGGCAGCCAGCAGTTGGCCAAACACGGGAATTGGTCGGTTGAATCTCGACGGATCGCGCGGTTCCTGTTCGGCCTGCCATTCCCGCCACGATTTTTCGCCACGACGTGCGCGTCAGCCTGAGAACTGTGGAAAGTGTCATCTGGGACCCGATCATCCGCAGAAAGAAATCTTCGAAGAATCCAAGCACGGCGTGGCGTTCCGCGACCTGCATGACCACATGAATCTGAATGCCAAAGACTGGGTTCTGGGAGTCGACTACACCCAGGCGCCGACCTGCGCCACCTGTCACATGTCGGGACACAGTCGCAATGGTGGCAAAGTCACGCACGACCCGAGCGGACGAATTTCATGGACCAATCGTCCACCGGTGAGCCTCGTAATGGACACCGATGCCAACGGTGAGGTTGTGAAAGAAACCGATCCCGAGAAGCGCAAGGCTTTGGTGGCTCATTCATGGCAGGACAAACGTATCGCCATGAAGAACGTCTGCACTCACTGCCACACAGAAAATTACGTTGATGCATTTTACACGCAGTACGATGATTTCGTGATCAATTACAACGAAAAATTCGCCAAGCCCGGTCAGTCGATCATGACAGTGCTTCGCGAACAGAAGCTGATCACGAAGCAGGAATTTGATGAAGAGATTGAATGGACCTGGTTCTATCTGTGGCATCACGAAGGTCGCCGTGCGCGTCATGGTGCTTCGATGATGGCGCCTGACTATGCTCACTGGCACGGCATGTACGAAGTCGCCGAGCGGTTCTATCAGGAACTGATTCCGCAGGCTCGCGAACTCGCTCATCAGGCAGAAGAAGCGGGCCAGACAGCCGAAGCCGAGGCCGTGCGAAAGGTCATCGACGATCTGTTGAATCGTCCGGAGCATACGTGGTATGAAGAAATGAAGACAACGCTGAAGAAGGGTGCTGCGGATCACGCCGCCGTCACCGTCCCAGCCGACGCAGCCGACCCTGTTGCTGACGCAACTTCAACCAATCCCGACACGGCTAACCCAGTTGATGCAGCCGCTGCCGCAACCATTGCCCCTGAACCGTAACGCCACAGAGAATTTATTCCCATGGCGTACCTCTTTCCTGTACCGGCAAGCTGACGCATGCCGCTCGCCAATTCTCTCAATCATGACCGCGTGGAGTCTCGGAGTCTGCCCTGATACTCCAAAACCGTGAGCCGCAAGGCGCTCACAAGAACAGTGTTATTCAGACAGACTCCTGGCGCCCTGCAGCTGATACGAACACTGAGTAGCTGACGGTTGTCACGATTGAGACGGATCTGATTGACGACCGCTGATGCTGATTAGGACCGTTCGAGAAATAATTGACCGCATCCTCCTCTCCCCTGGAAGGGGAGAGGGCAGGGTGAGGGGTATAAAAAGAGACAGTTATTTCTCGAGCGGTCCTTAGCTGCGAATTTTCGATTTTTGCCTGTTCGGTTGACATGGGTGTTGTCGATGCATATTATGGATATGTGTATCTTCTTATGCATAAAGTGAATCTCCTGCCCTCAACCCCCGCCCGACTGTTCTGCCGAACTTCAAACCTCCACCGCGTTCCCCCGTGACGCGACCCAATTCCCACCATTGGAGGAATCTACAATGCTTGTCATCGTTTTTGCCGGGATTGCATTTGCCGTCCTGGCCATGTTCACCATCTTCGTGGTGCTGTTTATTGATGTCGTGTTTGAGCTGTCGGATGCCTCCGTGCATCGATCGCATTCCAGACGCGCCGACACATCAGCGATCCCGGCCTTCTCCGGCAACCCCGTGCATTCGCATGCAGCAGTGATGGAAACAACCAGCGTCGTTGGTTCGAGCAGCCAGTTTTGGCCGCAGGGAGCAGGCGCGGAAAACGGTTTCACGATGAATTCGCGACTGCTTTGGTCGCGACACACCCGTCACTTGCGAGTTCTGGTTTTCCTGATCACAGTCGGTGGTGCAGGTGCGATGTTTGTTCGCAGTCAACTGGTTCCCAAAGCATATGGCGACAGGGGTCCTTACCGCGCGGCCGCTTTGGAGCAGATTGCATCGCAGCCCAGCAGGCTGTCGTCCGATGCCGACTGTCTGAAATGCCACTCCAAAGTGCAGGAAGAACGTGCCGAGTCACCTCACAAAGCCGTCCTGTGTATGCACTGTCATGGCAACGGTCATGAACATATCGCGGCTGCGATCAAGGCGGCAGGCACGCCCGGTGATGTCATTCCGCCTGCCGGGGAGTGGGACGGAGATTTTCACACGAAGATGGACCTGTTTATTACTCAGGATCGAGCGACCTGTCTGTCATGCCACACATCAGTCGTCGGAATGCCGAGCAGCTTTCGCAGCATTGATGTGGTGAAACATCTGGAAGAACAGGGCGCGGAAAACGTCAATGACAAGAATGTATGCTTCGAATGCCATGCGGGGCACAGTCCGGGCATTTAGCGAGTGCGGGAGATCATCATGAATTTCGGATTGAACATACTGAACAATTCTGCGGGCGGTTGTGGTTCCGGCAATTCAGCAAGCGATGGCTGTGGAGACCACGGCGCGTGCGGTGGTTGCCGTGAAGCTCCGCCCGAACGATCCCGCCGGGATTTTCTGAAAAGAGCGACAACTATCGCCTTCGGTTCATTCAGCCTGACGCTGCTGCCCGTGTCATCTGGCGGCGCTGCCGAACAACAGGCATCCGCTTTGGCCTGCGGTGCCTCTTCCGCGACAGGCGTTTCCGGCGCAGCAGCGGTGAAAGAAAAAGAAGTCCTGTATGGATTTCTGGTCGATACGGAAAAATGCGTCGGTGCTGGCAAGTGTCTGACGGCATGTCGCGTCGAAAACAACGTTCCGGAAGGATACTCGCGAACATGGGTCGAGCGTTTTGTGCATTTCAAAGATGGGCGAGTTCAGGTCGATCTGGTTCCGGAAACGGGTTACGCCGGGTCGGACATCCCGGCCATTAATCCGGACCTTGTTGAACGTGCCTACTTCGCTCCCAAGCTGTGCAATCAGTGTGTGGACGCTCCCTGCAATCAGGTGTGCCCGGTGCATGCGGCTTTTACATCGCCGGAAGGAATTGAACTGGTCGATCCCGATCGCTGTATCGGCTGTGCGTACTGCGTTCAGGCGTGTCCGTATGGCGTGCGTTTCATCAATCCCGATACCGGCATCGCCGACAAATGCACCTGGTGCTACCACAGAATTCAGCGAGACGAACAGCCCGCCTGTGTTGAAGCCTGCCCGGTTGGAGCCCGCGTGTTCGGGCGACTGGATGATCCTGAGAGTGAAATCAGTAAACGGATTGCAAAGATTCCGACCAGTGTTCTGAAGGAGCATCTCGGGACGCATCCAAAACTTCGTTATATCGGAATCACCGGGGAGGTCAACTAATGGACGGCTCATCGTTCGTGTTCCCAAACGACTCGCATGTGGCCTGGAGCATCATGATCGTGCTGTATCCATACATCACAGGTCTGGTGGCCGGAGCATTCATTGTTTCATCGCTGTATCATGTGTTTCATCAGGAAGTACTCCGCCCCGTCGCGCGCCTGGCGCTGGTCAAGGCGCTGTGCTTCTGTGCATTCGCGACGGTGCCACTGCTGTTGCATCTGCATCATCCGGAACGAGCGTTCAATATCATGATTACGCCCAGCGCCACGTCGGCCATGTCCGGGTTCGGCATCATCTACAGTCTGTACATGCTGCTGCTGGTGGTCGAAGTGTGGCTGGTTTTTCGGGCAGACATTGTGGCGAGAGCACGATCCGCTCGCGGCCCGTCCGGACTTCTGTACCGAATCTTGTCCTTCGGTGATCGGGAAATCACCAAAGAATCACAGGCCGCCGACGCATGGCTGATCCGCGCGCTGTCGATTGTCGGAATCCCGGCCGCGTGCGTGTTGCACGGATATGTGGGATTTCTGTTTGGTGCAGTCAAAGCCAACCCGTGGTGGTCGACGGCGTTGATGCCAGTCATCTTTCTGGCATCGGCAGTGGTGTCGGGAATCGCGGCTTTGATTGTGCTCTATCTGTTCATGTCTTGGCGCCGCAACGTGACGCCGGACGCAGCCTGCGTCCGGTCGCTGTCACGCTACCTGTGGAGTTCGCTGATTATCGCGGTTTCACTGGAGATGCTGGAATTGGTCCACATGGCCTATGAAGCGGGTGCCGAATGGCATGTGCTGTCGACGTTGCTTACAGAACGCCTCGCCGTGTCCTACGGAGTTGTGCAGGTGCTTATCGGTTCGCTGTGTCCGTTCGTGTTGCTGCTGCTGGCGATTCATCCTCGAAGGAATCCTAAGATGATGATGCCGCTGAGCGGTCTGGCATCTGTACTGATCCTGGTCCAGGTCTTTGCAATGCGCTGGAACGTGGTGGTCGGCGGGCAACTGTTCTCGAAGAGCTTCCGTGGCTTCGTGGAATTTCCACTGTCTATCGGCGGTCGCGAGGGCCTGATTGCCGCCGCCGTGGTGCTGACGCTGCCGCTGATCGCATTGTGGGTCGCTGGTCGATTACTGCCACTCTGGTCTGCGGACGAGTCCTGCAGGACCTGAGCGGCGATGTCCCCCATCAGGCTGCCGCCCTGGTCCTGAAACAAGCGAAAGCATCGCGGTCTACGCAGGCTGAGTTCGCTTCAGAATACCGTCCATTTCAGCGGAATTGAACGCACGAACGGTCGAAGTGTGTACGTTGCCCAGCGAACCGAGATGAAGCAACATGGCTGTCGCGGTTTCGTCATCCGGGGCGTCGTAAGCACTGGTGCATAAGTAAGTTGGCACAAATTGTTTAACGGCGAGCCGTAGGCGTAGGCGAATCCAGCGTGCTTCCGCCTACGCCTACGGCTCGCCGTTAAACTAAAAAACTTCTGCACTGGTGCTTAGATCATCAATCCGTCGTGATCCCCCAAGGTCCAGTACATTCCCGTCACCTTGACACCCATCTTTTTTGCCGCCGTCTTGAACGCTGCAGCGCGATGCGTTGTCTCTCCAAAACCCTTGAATCTCTCTATGTTGTGCTCGCGGGGGATGTGGAAGTCGTCCTGCCGGAACTGCCCGTTGAAGAGAGTTCAATCGTGAATCTGAATCCGGGCGGCGTGTTTGGTGAGAGTACATTCTTTTCAGAGACATCTCATACGATGTCGGCCAGTTGTGGGTCCGATTCCGTCACACTCCTTTCTCTAAGCCGTGTCGCGTTTAATGAAATTTTCGAGACCAACAATGACGTAGCTCTGAGGCTCGTGAACAACGTAGCGAGGATTCTTGCCGCCAGACTTCAGGAAACGGATCAGTGGGTCTGGAATCTGCTGCAACAGAGTCAGTTTGCAAGGGTTAGTTCCAGTTGGCGTCGTTTTCGTCACCGTGTCGGTGGCACGGAAAGCGCCGGTGGCGGTTTCTTTGGAATCTGAACGGGCATGGGAAAATGACGGGGTTCTGTGACACGGCATGCCTCATTCATGGCCAGGCACGGTAGAATGCAGTGACAATCCTGTATTCCTCTTTCTCATGTTCTGGTTCCTGAATGACGTTATCTGCAAAGCGACCGTTGCTGGCTGACAGGCATTTTTCAAGTATGCACCGCTGGCTTGAGATGGAGGGCGAGGCGGAACGGGAGCGACTGGCTCAGCGGCGAAAAGCTCAGTCGTCGGACACTGCTGAACGCTCGGGCGAAACACTGCTGGATCTGGTGATTCGGACACATACGACGGGTCTGGGCGGGCGATATCTGATTACGCTGGCCAAACGAAGGTCGCCCGATCGCTTACCGTGGAATCGATTCAAGGTCGGCAGCCCGATCCTGCTGTCGGACAATCGTGACGAAGACGCGGAATCCTTGCAGGGCGTGGTGAGTGCGCGTCGTGTTGATTCTTTGGAAGTCGCCGTTGATGACTGGCCATCGAGTGATCGGTTTCGGCTGGATCTGTCTCCGGATGAAGTCACTCGCAAACGCCAGTCTGCGGCATTGCAGAGCGCTGCGAAAGCGACGGGGCGTCACGCACAGCTTCGTGATCTGTTGCTGGGTGAGCGCGAACCGACGTTTCACCGCAACATGAAACCCCCGACGGACATCTCACAGCGACTCAACCCGTCCCAGCACGATGCGATCCGGCATGCTCTCTCGTCAAATGATCTGGCCATTATTCATGGACCGCCGGGAACCGGAAAGACCACAACCGTCGTGGAGGTTATTAGGCTGCTCGTCGCGCGCGGGCAGCGTGTGCTGGCATGTGCTCCGAGTAATACGGCGGTGGACAATCTGCTGGAACGCTTGCTGGCTATCGGTGAGCCAGCCGTGCGACTTGGGCATCCCGCGCGAGTTTCCGAAGATCTGCGACAGCATTCGCTGGACGCTCTGGTAGGACGGCACGAAGCTATGATGGTCGTGCATCAGATGATGCGGGAAGCGGAGCAGATTGAACGGCAGGCGGCTAAGTACACTCGCGGAAGACCGGCTCCGGGACACAGAGGTCAGCAGCGTCAGGAAGCACGCGAACTCAAACGCCATGCCCGGATTCTTGAGAAACAGGCGATCGCGGATTTGCTGAAAGATGCCCGTGTCATTTGTGCGACAACGACGTTTGATGATTCGGTTCTGGATGATCTGCGATTCGACGTACTTGTCATTGATGAGGCCTGCCAAAGTGTCGAGCCTGGTTGCTGGGTTCCGCTCCGGCGAGCTGATCGGCTCATTCTGGCAGGTGATCATCTGCAGTTGCCACCGACAATACTGTCTGATGCGGCAAAGAAGGAAGGTTATGCTGTGAGCATGATGGAGCGTCTGGTCAATCACTACGGCGATCTCGTGACGCGGCAATTGACCGTCCAGTATCGGATGCATGAATCGATCATGGGGTTTTCGTCGCAGCATTTTTATGACAACACATTGATCGCCGATGAATCCGTTCGCAGGCACGTGCTGTCCGATCTGCCGAGGATCCAGAATGACCTTGTCTCAGACGACCCGGTCACGTTCATCGATACCGCAGGAACGGGATGGCAGGAAGAACTGGAACCGGAGGGTCTGAGCAAACGAAATCCGGAGGAAGGTCGATTGGTTCTGAAACAGGTCAATGCGCTGTGTGAAGCGGGCCTTGCCCCATCCGATATTGCGGTGATCGCTCCGTATGCCGCGCAAGTGCGTTGGCTGCGGGAAAACGCCATTTATGATCAGCTGGAAATTGATACGGTCGATGGGTTCCAGGGCCGCGAAAAGGAGGCTGTAGTCATCTCCTTAGTCCGCTCAAATGCGATTGGTGAAATCGGCTTCCTGTCGGACGCCAGAAGGATGAACGTGGCACTGACGCGGGCAAAGCGAAAAATGATCATTGTCGGGGACAGTGCGACCCTCGGGTCCGACAAATTCTTCCAATCGCTGCTGGCCTGGGTCGAAAAAACCGGCAGCTACCGCACGGCGTGGGAATTTGCCGACTGACAGCCGACGGATATGGATGTCGGTCCTGCAGACACTTAGGCGAGCGGCAGGATAGAACTTACCATTCGCAATTCGTACGCCGGACTTCCAGTCCGTCGAGTAGCACCATGCGACGGACTGGAAGTCCGTCGTACCGGTAAATTCATTTCTGCCGCTCGCCTTAGGACCACCGCAGAAATAACTGTCGTCTTCCGGACGTGGGTCACGTTGATAACGTGCCCGGCACGATGGAATCGTGCCCCACTTATTTCTGCCCCAGTCCTTACTTCACGGCCAGCAGTTCCACGATGAAATGCAACGTCGCGTTCGGAGGTACTGACGGTGGTGAACCAGCTGCACCGTAGCCGAGGTCTGACGGAATCCAGAGTTCGATCATGCCGCCATTGCCGACCAGTTGCATACCTTCGGTCCAGCCGGCGATCACGCCTCCCAGAGGAAACGAAATTGGTTCGCCGCGTTTGTAAGAGCTGTCAAATTCACGTCCATTGTCCAGCCAGCCACGATAGTTGACCGTGACGGTGTTGTGGGCCAGTGGCTGCTTGCCGTCCGAATGGCGCAGCACGCGATACTTCAGGCCGGAACGGGTCGTTGTAAATTCCCCGGGAGCGTCATCGTCCATAACGCCAGTCCCGCTTTGAAGCGAATCCTCGTCCGTGAACAAGACCGGCATCTTTGGAGAGTCGGTTTCGACAGAGTCGGTGTCAGCCTTGGCGCGCGACTTCAATACCTTCATTGGTGTTGAACACCCGCTTGAGAAAGTGAGCAATCCAAGCGCCGTGCCAGCCAGTATGCACCGTTTGAAGTTCATGTCACAGTCCGTTCTTACACATTGAAAGTCGCTCGATCGCTCCAGATTCCGCAAGAATCTTTATTCGCGGCGCAGGAAAATGTAGCGTTTCCCGAATTTTCTCGTAAGCACAATTTCTCACTCCTGCGGGAGTCCCGATACAATTCACCGTTCGACTTTCGCCGCAGACCAGCAGGAATTGCCTCGGAAACCTTCACATATGGAAATTCAGCTTAATGGTGAACCGCGCACGATTGAAGCGTCGTGGACGATTGCAGATTTGCTCAATGATCTTAAGATCGAAAATCGCTATTGTGCGGTGGAACGCAACAGCCGAGTCGTCCCGCGCGAGGAACATTCGGATTGCCGATTAGAGCCTGGTGACAGGATCGAAGTCGTAACGCTTGTGGGTGGAGGGTGACAGTGGACCGTAAATCCAAGGATGAAAGTACTCAAACAAAAATGACTGCACTGCCTCCCGACAAGCCGCTTGTCCTCGGAACTCACACTCTGAATTCCCGCCTGATCGTCGGCACGGGAAAATACTCCACCTTTGAACTCATGCAGGAATGCCTGGAAGCCAGCGGCTCAGACGTCATCACGGTCGCCGTGCGTCGGGAGCGACTCGTTGATTCTTCCGGTCGCAACATCCTGGAGTTCATTGATCTCAAGCGTTACACGATCCTGCCGAATACGGCCGGCTGTTTCAACACCGAAGACGCGATCCGCGTCGCACGCCTTGGTCGTGAAATTCTGAGGGGACTCGAAAACCCTGGCGCGGACTGGGTCAAACTGGAAGTTCTGGCCGATACACGCACGCTGCTTCCAGATCCTGTTGCCACTGTCGAGGCCTGCAAGCAGCTGGTGGATGATGGATTTCAGGTTCTCTGCTACACGTCCGACGATCCGATTATCGCGCGACGTCTCAAATCCGCCGGAGCCACATCCGTCATGCCGGCGGGAAGTCCGATCGGCAGTGGCCAGGGAGTCCTGAATCCCAACAACATTCGCATCTGCCTCGAATACCTGAAGGAGAATGATCCAGACTATCCGGTGATCATTGATGCTGGAGTCGGTACCGCCAGCGACGTGGCATTCGCGATGGAACTCGGCTGCGACGGAGTCCTGCTCAACACTGCCATCGCCAGTGCCCGCGACCCGTTACGAATGGCCGTTGCAATGAAACTGGCGTGCGAAGCCGGTCGCCATGCGGTCCTGTCGGGTCGGATTCCTCGGAAACTCTATGCTACCGCCTCCAGCCCGACGGAAGGCGTGATCAGCCGACCGCTGGGGTGAGGATAGCCGATTCGTTTAACCGCGTGGGCAACGCCCCGCGCTTCGCATTTCAAATTTGAAATCTCAAATCACAAATCTCAAACAGGACAATCGCGGCCTACTGGGCACGCGGTTAAACGCAACACCTATGCCGCTGCTCGTCGGCGACCGAATTTGGCTCGGATATCAAGCACGGCATCAATGACGTCGGCGACGTCCTGATTCGACATGGACGGCGACAGAGGCAGGCTGAGCATTTGCTGAAAGGCGGCATGAGCCACCGGGAAATCGTCCGGAGCGTAGTTGTACTTGTTTCGGTAGAAGGAATGCATGTGGATCGGGATGAAGTGTACGGACGTGCCGATATTGCGCGCTGTCATTTCCTCGATAAACCGGTCGCGACCGATCGTGAGTTCCGATGATCGCAGACGCAGCACGTACAGATGCCATGCATTTGTTACATGCTCGCGCGTGGTTGGCGTCAGAAATGAGCCGCTGGGGCCGAAGGCGGTGTTGTACATCTCAACGATCTCACGACGGCGCTCCTGCATGCGATCGAAACGTTTCAACTGTTGCAGACCGAGCGCAGCCTGAATGTCCGTCATGTTGTACTTGAACCCGGGCTCGACGATGTCGTAGGCCCATTTGCCGCCAGCGGAATAGCGACTCCATGCTTCGCGATTCATCCCATGCAGACTGACGACGCGCGCGTGGTCGAGAAGATCAGCCGCGCCAGTCAGCATCCCGCCTTCGCCGGTGGTCAGGTTCTTCGTGGCGTAAAAGCTGAAGGCTGTCAGGTTCGATCCGGAACCAATCGGCTGACCTTCAAAACTGGCACCGGCCGCATGCGCGGCGTCTTCGATCAGATCCAGATGGTATTCCTCAGCGATCGCTCGCAACGCGTTCAGTTCCACCGGATGACCAGCGTAGTGGACGGCGATAATGGCCTTCGTCTTCCGGGTGATGGCCCGTTCGACGGCGTCCGGCTGGAGATTGAGCGTGTCCGGTTCCACATCAACAAGCACCGGCGTCGCGCCGACGTGTTCGATGACGTTGACGGAGGCAGCAAAGGTCATCGGAGTCGTAATGACTTCATCGTTTGGGCCGATGTTCAGAACTTTCAACGCGACGTGCAGTCCGGCAGTGCAGGAATTCAGCGCAAGTGCTGCGGGGGCTTGAACGGCGTCGCGAAAATCGTGCTCAAACTGTTTCGTCCGAGGCCCGGATGTCAGCCAGCCGGATTTCAGAGCCTCGACGACTTCGTCGATCTCTTCCTGGCCAATGAGCGGGAGTGAAAATGACAGAAATGAATTACGCACAGGTGACCTCCATGTCATCGCGCCGGAAAAGCAGGGGAATTGAAGATGCTATTTAGCTGTTTTTCGCCAATGCTGCCAGACGGAAGCGAAAAACGCGGAATTCAGGGGAGAAACAAGGGATTTGAAGGCGAGCGGGGTACGTAAGTGCCCTGATTTTCATGTCATTTGTAACAACATCAGGAGATTGACATCCCCCGCTCGCCTTTAGCCCACGCCATTGCAGGCGAGCTGGATGCGGTCGCGTAGTTGGATCTGGGACAGTCGAACTATGCGTTACCTTGGTTGTCTGCTTCCAGTTGTCGAATGTATTCAACCGCTTCCTCCGCCGAACAGACCACACGGCCTGGGATTCGGCCTTCGCGGTCGCAGGCGGCAAGCGTGTCGAGAGCTTCGTGGTCTTCCGAATTTGTCAGTCGGCGTCTTGCCCGAATACCCGCCGTTCCATCATGCACACGCTGGGCCAGTCCGTGATTTTCGATGAGCCATTTTGTTCGCTCAGAGATGTAGCCATCCAGCACCGCAAGTCCGGCCGTGATGTGGTCCATCGGATCGATGCCCTTGCCGACATCATGCAGCAGTGCCGCCAGTAGTAGTTCTTCGTCCCATGGAAATTTTTCGCGTGCCAGTTCAAAAACCTGCAGGCTGTGGTACAGCACGTCTCCTTCCGGATGAAAATCGCGATCCTGACGAACACGATCCAGCGGCAACAGCAGGGACAGAAAATAGTAATAGCGGCGATTTTCTGCGTTCGGATCGGCGTCGGCCCGGAATTCGCCATCGGCCGCGACAAGCTGTTGCAGCGACTGACGAATCTCAAAGTCTGTCGGCAGCGCTTCCGGCGGAATATAACTCCGCGTGAGCGATCTTGCTGCGCGCCATTTCGCCTGCGTGTAGTTGGTTTCCTTGCGCGTACTCATCAGTCGAGCGGCTTCAAAGCAGATTTCACGACGTAGACGATCAAGTTCCACGATGCCCCCTTTTTTCAAGCCTGAAATGGTACTAATGCTGGGTCAGTCGTATATTGATGTGTGCCACTGGCTCTGCCAGTGCTCCCTGCAAAAGGGGCGCACTGGCACAGCCAGTGGCACACAACCCATTCAATGAATCCGTGACAGAGTACTAATTCGTGCGTTCAGAGGGAATTCGGCGACCGTGGGGATCGGTCGATGGGGCTGCCGTGACCTCATCCAGGCGATCGCGGAGTTCGCGGTTCGTGAAGTGTTCCAGTTTTTCTGCCTGACCGTGAATTCGGTCCACTGCGACGCCGCCTTCCGACACCAGATACTGTTCCCACAAGCGGTGCGAACGGACCAGGACCGATCCCAGGTGACGCCCCGCATCCGTGAGCCGAAACCCGGTCTCTGACGGAATCACATGGCCCGTACGTACGTGTCCGTTCATCAACCATGCCGCCAGCCACGGGCGAGCCAGCAGTATCGAACTGAGCTTCTGGACCGACACGGTACAATCTCGCGCACGTTCGTCCATCCTGTACAATAACGCAATCAGATCTTCGGACAGAATTCGCAGTGCCAGCTTTTGTCGGCGCACAACCCGCACGATGACGCCGTTGCGAGGCGAAACAAGCGACGCGACAAAGAACAACGCCCCCGCACAGAGCGCCATCATTCCTGACGTGCTGGTACTTCGAAATCCAAAGACATGCGGCACCAGGACCGCCGACAGATGTCCGCAAACAGCTGAAAGAACTGCGATTATTGTGCTGCAAAAAATCATCATCCCCAGACGTTTTGTCAGCAGAAACGCGGTTGCGGGCGGTACCACAAACATGGCCACTACGAGAATGTTGCCTGCCGTTTCGAAACTGGCCACCGCCGTCACGGCCACAATGACCATCAGCAGATAGTGCATTAACCGCGAGCTGAATCCGATGCTCGTCGCTAACGCCGGATCAAAGGCACTGAGTTTCAGTTCTTTGAAGAACAGCAACACAAACAGCAGATTGATCACCGTCACGATGCCCAATACAATCACGACGCGTGGAATTTCCAGCTCCGCGACTTTGATCAGGTCATATGGCGTCGCTTCAATCGCGCCGTACAGTACGCAGCCGGGATCGAGATCGACATGATCTGCCGCCTGCACGATCATCACCAGTCCGATGGCGAACAGAGTCGTAAAGACGACACCCATCGACGCGCCCTCATCGACGTCGCCGAAGTTGCGAATCCATTCAGTAAACAGTGCCGTCAGAATTCCGACAATCACAGCTCCCAGAAACATGGGCAGACTGGATCGGCTTTCGCTGACGAAAAATGCCACGGCCAGGCCTGGCAGGATCGCATGACTGATGGCGTCACCGAGCAGACTCATGCGGCGCAACAGCAGAAAATTTCCGGGCAACGATGCGGCGACGGCACACAGCATCCCGGCGAGCACAATCCAGCCGTCGTAGTCCCATGACAACCCGACAGGTTCGTTCATGGCATCCGCCCCTTCAAAAAGGGCGGCTGCGAAATGTTCCCGGACACCCCTTGCAGCCCGGCCGTTCGCAGCCCGGCGGAGGATTCCAGCGGATGCGGGCTGGCGACCACACCGCGCGAAGTCAGCTGTTGAGCGAGGAGTTGTTCCAGTTGCGCAATGAGTTCCGGTTCCAGCACGTGCTCAATGGCGTCTGCCGCCTGATCCACGCGCCCCGGCGCGACGTCGGCCTGAGTGATCAGATACAATTCCCAAAGACGATGCTCGTGTGCTAGCCGTGAGGCTTCCGCGAGGCCAGCGACCGTCAGCGAAAGACCGCCGTCAGCTTTACGCCCGAGCAGACCCTGGCGGCGACAGCGTTCGATCTGCCGCAGCAGTCGAAACGAAGACCATGTTCGCATCGCCAGCAACTCCGATAACGGAACGCCGATTTCCGCCGGGCCTGGCGCCGCGTCGCGTGCCTCCAGCAATTCGTACATTCCCCGCAGCAGGTGCTGCCGATCGACTTTGCGATTCAGTTCCCAGCGCCGCGCGATTCGAACCAGCACGCCGCGTGAGCGGCCGAACAGCATGCTGAAGAAAAACAAACTGCTGCAGACGATCACGATCATGGCACCGGACGGCAGATTTGGAAACACGGCGCTCATCGCCGATCCTGCGAGTCCGCCGACACCACCGATGCCGGATGAAATCAGCATCATGCGTTTCAGGTCATGCGTCCAGAATCGCGCCGCTGCGGCAGGGATTACCAGCAATGCGATCATCAGCACCAACCCCACGGCCTGCAGGCCAATGATGGTCACGATGACAACCAGCGCCATGAGCAACAGATCGAGGAACAGCACCGGATACCCGCGCGACGCTGCAAAACCTTCGTCGAAGCACAGCAGCGTGAGCTCCTTGTACATAAGTGCGATCATGACCACGGCGAGTGAGCCGGCGATCGCGATGAGTCGGGCATCGCTCGCAATCATCGAAGCCGTCTTGCCGTAGATGAACGATTCCAGTCCCGCCGCATGGCCTGACGGAACCTGCTGTACGATCGTCAGAATGGCGATGCCCGCCCCGAAGAAAACGCTGAGCACGATCCCTAGCGCCGCGTCTTCTTTCAAGCGTGTCAGATTGCGAATATACAGAATCGCCAGGACTCCCAGGATGCCGCTCAAGGCCGCACCTGTCAGCAGAACCGGCAGTGATTTTCCATCGAGTCCCAGAAACGGCGCAAGGAGAAACGCCAGCCCCACACCCGGCAGCGTAGCATGACTGAGCGCATCGCCCATGAGCGCGCGGCGGCGAAGCAACGTAAAACTGCCCACGAGGCCTGCTGCTAAGCCCAGTAATCCGGTCCCCGTCATCACGACCCGCGTGTTATAATCCTGAAGCAGGAGAACTCGCTTCCATTGCCCCCATTCCGGCCATGAGATTGAGCGATTGGTCAGGGATTCTGCAATCGCAAGTGACGACGGAAGCGATTTGAAATCTGAAATCTGAAATCTGAAATCCACAGCTGCGGAACCAGGTATGCTCGGAACGCTCTGCACGCCGCTGGCGAATACACTCAGGAGAATCAGCCACACAATCACAGTGTTCGCTCCCGTCGGCGCATGGCTTCGGTGGCTTCGTCGAGAAGCGTCAACCGACCGCCGTAAGTGCGTTCGAGATTTTCGCGAGTGAACACATCCTTCGTCGGGCCGCTGGCTACGACGCGCATGTTGAGCAGGACCACCGAATCAAAATACTCCGGCACAGTCGGCAGATCATGATGAATAACCAGCGCCGTTTTTCCGGCCTTCCGCATTCCGCGCAGAATCTCCACTATGGCTTTTTCGGTCGCCGCATCGACCGCCGCAAACGGTTCATCCATCAGATACAAATCCGCATCCTGCACCAATGCACGAGCCAGAAACGTGCGCTGCTGCTGACCGCCGGAAAGCTGGCTGATCTGACGATTCGCAAGTTCACTGATGCCCACTTGTTCCAACGCCAGCCGCGCGATATCACGATGCTTGCGGCGAACCGGCATACACCAGCCAATTTTTCCATACAGCCCCATCGTGACAACATCGAGCACGCTGATGGGAAAATCCCAGTCGACACTCTCTCGCTGCGGAACATAACCAACTCGATGACGACTCTGCCGGTAGGACTGTCCGAAGATCCCGACACGTCCCGACGCTTTGGGGACAAGATCCATGATTGCCTTCAGCAGCGTGCTCTTTCCGGCTCCGTTCGGTCCGACAACGCCGACAAGCTGCCCCGGCTGCACTTCAAGATCCACATCCCAGATCACGGGCTTGCGATGCCATGCGACGGTCAGATCATTGACCGTCAGCGGCAAAGATGCATTAAGCGGCAAAGTTGCGTTCATGGCCGCTCCTTAACTGCCGCTAATTTTTCCAGCAATCCGCCTGCGGGAACTGATCCTCCCAGTGCCCGTGCGACGGTTGTGATATTGTGGTCGAGCATCCCGACGTAGGTTCCTTCGTAAGAACCCTCAGCACCCATCGCATCGGAAAAAAGTTCGCCTCCGACTCTGACATCGTGGCCTCGGGATTTCGCACCGTCGATCAGCGCCAGCATGTTCTTCTGCGGCACGCTGCTCTCGACAAACACGGCCGCCACTTTTCGTTCCACAAGCAGATCGACCAGTTCATTGATACGCTGCAGGCCCGCTTCAGATTCTGTGGAAAGCCCCTGCACGCCGACAACTTCCAAACCGTAGGCTCGTCCAAAATAACTGAACGCATCGTGCGAAGTTACCAAAATGCGGTTGGATTGCGGAATCGAGGCAATCGAGGACAGCCCGTATTCATGCAGGGCTCGCAATTGTGTGCGCAGGGGTACGGCGTTGGCTTTGAAGTCGGCTGCATGAGCTGCATCATGTCCACTCAGAGCGTCCTCAATGACATCAATGCAACTGCTCCAGGCCGCAACGTCCATCCACACATGCGGATCAGGATGCCCACCCGCACTATCCGGCGAAAGAAGCATTTCGGGAGGCAGGCGACTTGTGATCGCGAACACAGGGCGCTTTTCACCAACTTTGTTGAGCGTGTCTTCGAGGCGACCTTCCAGCATGAGGCCGCTCGAAAACACAATGTCAGCCAGCATGATCTGTTGCATGTCGTCGCGCGTGGCTTTATAGAGATGCGGGTCAACGCCTGGACCCATGAGCTGCTGCACGTTGGTGTGTTCGCCACCGATCTGCTTCACAAGGTCCGCCACCATCCCAACCGTCGCCAGCACTTTGATCCGTTGCGCGTTATCTGATTCGGAAGTCGGATCGATGTCTGCCGCTTTCTGACAACCCGACAGCAGAACTGACAGCACGACAGCAAACAACTGGTGGTTCGACCATCGACACAGCTCCCAGGACGCCATTGAAACTGTGGAGCGAACTGTCTGCATAAAGATTCTTCCCAACCCAACTCGTGTCCATTCTTCCTGAATGTAGCCTTGGCTACAAATCGCGCATCCGAAGTCTATCTCCGCACCGATTCTGGTCAAGTAGAAGATTCATGCGACTGGAATGTCTCACGAATCGGAAGTTTGCCGGATGTTTTCGTCAAGACGTGCGGCGTTTGCACGCTGAGACTGGGTGATACTTCACGCCTGAAGCCCGTGCAACAGCCGGGCACGAATACCGGTGTTCGTCCTGCGGGGACGGATTTCAAACAACTTGTCAGCCACGTGTCCCAGCCAGCGGCGCTATCGCTTTAACTGCGACTGAAACCACGCTTGCACGATCGTCTCGGCATCCGAAGCGTCACCTGATTCTCGCTCGATTACTTGCAGATGCTGGGCGCGTGCCAGTTTACGGATCACCGACGCCTGGACTGGATCAGCGTTCGGATCGACGACATTCGGATGCACGACGATGCAGTCCCATTCCTGATGGCCGAAGCTGAGTGACCAGTTCATGATCCATGAAATTGCATGGACACGTTGTTCATCGTCAACAGCAACAGCGTTGGCAGGGATGCTGAGCACAGCGAGGTCAGGTTTCATCGCACGGACGAGGTCCTTTGCTCCCTGTTCCAGTTGAGCCAGTGTTTTTCCCGCAACGGGCCAGATTGTCACTTCCACTGTGGCACCGGGGTCATGTCGCTGAATGGCTGATGCGATCATCGAGCCCATGGGTTCCATCGCGAGTACCTTGATGGGATTTCCAGCCGCCAGTTGCACTTGAGTCCTGACCAGTGCGGGCGGAGGTTGAATTGCATCCAAAGAAATTTTTGCGCCACTGATGGTGCGACAAAGTTCCTCCGCCATGCGTTTGTGGCCGTCCATGTTGGGGTGAATCTCATCACTCATCGTCAGCCGCCATGTCCAGGGGGCACGAGCCCTCAGCCGTTCGCCTGCCGCATACTGATCACAGACAGCAACTGTTTTCATACGTCCCACGTCACGAACGATTTCGCAGTATTCTCGCAGCCTGCTGATCGGACGACTTTCCGTGTCGATCACTGCGTTGGGCGTGCAGAGCACAACCAGACATTGTGAAACGCGGCAGCGATCGATCAATTGTTCAAGGTTGGCGCGAAACTGCTCGGGCGGCACGCGCGTCATATCGTTCAGTCCAAAGCTGATTGTGACGAGCGTGGGATGATGTTGCAGGACATCCTGTTCAAGTCGCGCCAGCCCATCGGTTGTGGTATGGCCGCTGATTCCCGCGTTGATCACGTGCAGCGCGGCATCAGGCTTAATCTGCCTGAGAGCCAGTTCCAGCATCTCTGGAAAGGCTCGATGACCGCCCGTGTGATAATAGACGCCAGTGACGCTGTCGCCGAGACAGACGACGGTCGTTTCCTTGTGAAAGGAACTGAGTACCGGTGCGGCGGACGCAGCCTCTTTTGCATCGAGCTGATCAAACACAAACTGGAATGCAGTCACGGTATCGTCGTAGTCTGTTTCATGCCCGCCGTCCGGCCGATGAATGGAAAGGGCTGGAGTCCCCAGCGTTTTCAAGGCCGCCAGGAGTCGCAGCGTGCTGTCCGGGGGCACCAGCGTATCGTTGCCTCCGGTGGTCGCCGCAACGGGCAGTGTCAGGCGTTCAGGGAACAACTCAGCTGAACGTTCGCGGTAGACTTCTGGTTTTTCTGTCTTCGTTCCGCCGTACGATTCTGCGAGTGCGTCGTTGAAATTGGGGTACTCAATCAGATTTGCAGTGCCGTTGAGAGCCACAACGCCGTCAACGCAGTCGGGATGCATCGCCGCAAAGGAGAGCGCCGAAGTCCCACCCATCGAACCGCCTGAGATCACCACATCGCGGATTCGAAAGCGACCGTTGAGTTCATCGAGCATCTGCCGCAGATCGGCGTCGGCGGCTGGTCCCATCCAGGACGTTTTGGCTCGATAGTCGGGTGACACAAAAATCATCTTCCGCCGCGCAGCCATGTCGCGGGCTCCCCGGCATTCGGGTCGCTGGTCAGTGACAAACTGCCATCGATCCGACCCGTGCCCATGCAGAGCGATCATCACATCATGTGGAACATTGACGTCAAATGGATCCGGCAACAGGATCACGTAACGCTGTTCCGTGCCGTCGGTTCCTGCAGTGAAGCTGACATCCTCCGGAACTTGAAACCCCTGAGCGTTCGCACCGAGCGCGATCAGGAGCCATGCCGTGGTGGTGCGTAGTCCTGACCCTGTGTGCATCGTGACCTCTTCTTGCTGGAAAACATGCGGCATGGCCTGCAGCGGTCCTGTGCCTTCACGGTACGGCATTTTTCAATCCGGATTGGCTGACTGCTGCAGCCACTTTGCAATATCTCGCTGCAGCAGGAGCAGGTTCTGGAGGCGATCCCACGGCAATTCCATTCCGCGTTCATCGGATTCATCGTATTCCGCTGCCGAAAGAATAACGTTCTGCAGTTGTTCATGAACACAGGCGAGCACGTCCGACATGCGGGCCTGCTGCAGCGTCGTGAGATCTTTCGGCAGTGGTGGACGTTCACTGTGAAACAGTGGTGGCAGCAGATTGTCGCTGTTGATGTTTTCGGCCAGACTGAACTCGGCGTCCGGCGATCCGGCGGCTGGCAATGATCGGCCAGGCCGTCCAAGGAGGGGCAACAGAGCCTCAATCCTGACGCCTAACTGATGTGCTCGTTCAGCAATCTCGGCATCACTGCCGAACAACAGCGTACAGCGTCCCAACTGCAGATGATCTCCAGGACGGAGGATTCGCAATTGAACGGGATGTCCGTTGACCCGACTGCCATTGGTGCTGTTCAGATCTGTAAATATCACATTCCCATGATCGTCCTGAAGTTTGGCATGCAGGCGACTGATCCGTTCGTCATTCAACTGCACGCTGTTCACTTCTTCGCGCCCGATGGTAATCGGTGTGTAAAGGTTGCGAAAAATGCGGCCGCGTTCGAGGCCTTCAAGAACTGACAGTGTGACGCTGGCCATTGCGGAGTATAGTCTTTGTTGAAAAACAATTCTGAAAAATCGCGGGACGGCTCACAGCCCCAGAACATCCGCCATTGAATACAGGCCCGCACCTTGTGAAACGACGTACCTTGCTGCGGCGAGTGCTCCGTAAGCGTAACTGTCGCGGGAATGACCACGGACGGTCAGGTCGATCGTTTCGCCAATCATCCCGAACACAATCGTATGTTCACCGACATTATCGCCAGTCCGCACGGCATGGTAACCGATCTCGTTCAGTGGACGCTGTCCAACCCGACCATCGCGCCCATGCACATGACGGTCCTGACCCATCTGTTCCGCCACAATCCGACCGAACTGCAACGCCGTACCACTCGGCGCATCTTCCTTGAATCGATGATGACGTTCGATGATCTCGACATCGACGCCGTCCGTGTTGTTCCTGAGAACGCGGGCGGCTTCGGAGACCAGCTTCATCACCAGGTTGACCGCGACACTCATACTGGGAGACATGACAATCGGCGTTGACTGTGCCGCCGACAGCACGTCATCCCGGAGCTCGGCTGAAATACCTGTGGTCGCGATGACAAGCGGAATACGACGACTCTCGCACAGCGGCAGCACAGATTTCAATCCATCCGGTGTGGAGAAATCGATGATCACATCCACCTGCTGATCCAGGACTGGAGTGATGAGAACGCCAGCGTGGCGCGCACCAGCGACTTCTCCCGCATCGCGACCGAGAAGTGGACAGCCAGACCATTCGAGCGCTGCGGTGAGCGACAGCTCGGGATCCTGCATGGTCAGCGCCACGATCCGCTGTCCCATTCTTCCCCCGGCACCATTCACGCCGACTTTGAGCGGCATACTTCAGATTCCTGATTGAAATGCGTCTGATTCAAAAACCATATCGTCCGCACCGATAATTCTGCGGCACGCACTACTTTCGCTGATCCATTGCCACGTAATTGCGTTCGGTCGCACCGGTATAAATCTGTCGTGGCCGATAAATGCGGCTGGCGTCTTCGTCACGTTGTTCACGCCAGTGAGCCAGCCAGCCGGGCAAGCGTCCAATGGCAAACATTACGGTGAACATGTCGGTGGGAATTCCCATCGCACGGTACAGAATGCCGCTGTAGAAATCGACGTTTGGATACAGTTTGCGACTGACAAAGTACTCGTCTTCCAACGCGACTTTTTCCAGATTGCGGGCGATGTCCAGCAGCGGATCCGAGACTCCCAGTTCATCGAGAACCTGGCCAGCCATCGTGCGCAGGATTGTGGCGCGTGGGTCAAAGTTCTTGTACACGCGATGACCAAAGCCCATCAGACGGAAATCGCCGTTTTTGTCCTTGGCCTTCATCACGTATTTTTTGTAGTCGTCTCCGTCGTTGTGAATCATCTGCAGCATTTCCAGCACCGCCTGATTTGCTCCGCCGTGCAGCGGCCCCCACAGCGCACCGATGCCGGCGGAAATGGACGCAAAGATGTTGGCACGGCTGCTCGCTACGATGCGGACTGTCGATGTGCTGCAGTTCTGTTCGTGATCAGCGTGCAGAATCAGCAGCATATTGAGCGCTTTGACGAGCACGGGGTTGATTTTGTATTCCTCCGCCGGCACGGCAAACATCATATTCAGAAAGTTGGCACAGTACGGCAGATCGTTGCGAGGATAAATCGTGGGCTGACCAATGGACTTCTTGTAAGCATAGGCCGCAATCGTGCGCACTTTCGCAATCAGACGCACAATGTTGACGTCGGACCGGTCGTCGGCGGTGCCGGGATAATAGGTCGAAAGCGAAGCGACCATCGCCGAAAGAATGGCCATCGGATGGGCATTCGGTGGGAATCCCTCGAAGAATTTTTTCATGTCCTCGTGAATCATGCTGTGATACGTCAGCTGCGCCCGGAAAGCCTTTAACTGCTCAGCCGTCGGGAGTTGACCGTACAACAGCAAATAGCACGTTTCGACAAAATCCGATCGCGCGGCGAGTTGTTCGATCGGATATCCACGATACCGCAGAATCCCTTTGTCTCCGTCAATGAATGTAATGGCGCTCAGGCAGGCACCCGTGCTGTTGAAACCGGGGTCCATCGTGATCGCGCCGGACTGACTGAGCAGTTTTGTGATGTCAACCGCCGTCTCATGTTCCGTGCCACGAATCACAGGCAGCTCGTACGATTTTCCATCCAGATTCAAACTGGCCGTTGACATATCACATTTTCCCTGCGAGCAAAAATTGTTGGAAAAATCAGGATCTCGGGACATCAACCAGAAACGACCTGAAACGGTACGATTCAGATTCCACAATCCGAATTTCGGAAAGTTACGTCTGTCGTCATTGTACAGGCAGGATCAGCAGACTGCGCGAGTCTGAGTCGAGAGTTTGCCAGAAAAACGTGATCACGAGCCCTTCTAAAGTAAACTTAGCAGTGTTTCCTGGCCTTTTTTGAGCGCAAATGTGCATCGCAGCGCCTGTTTCAAGCGTCGGCGGACGCGACTTCGCCTGCGTAGCTCGTGGTTCCGCCGACTGAGATTCTCTGGAATGACCGCAGTCATATCCGCAGGCATTTTCGGCAGAAGCAGCCACTTTTGGTCATACGAATCGGCGGAGTCTGCTGGTGTTGAAGCTGGCGGCGCGATGGTTGCCTGAGCCAGCGAGCGGCGGCGGGATTTTGCATCCTTGCGGTCTGTCGGGGATGGATGTGGACGGGCTATGATGCGCCGCCCCGAAAGCCATGTCGGGAATTCAAAGCTCGATTCGTGATTGGAAACAGGAAGTTCGCCCATGCGTACGATTGCCGTGATGAATCAAAAAGGTGGTGTCGGCAAGACGACCTCAAGTGTCAATCTTGCAGCCGCTCTCGCACGCGAAGGGCGCCGCGTCTGTCTGATGGATCTTGATCCGCAGGGCCATGCGTCGTTTCACGTCGGTGTCGAAGCCGGTCCGGACATGCCGACAGTTTATGACGTCCTGATCCAGCAGGTGTCGCTGGATGAAACGCGGCAAGTGGTGGGCGAGAACCTGTCGCTGATTCCGGCCAACATCGACCTTGCTGCGACCGAAGTGGAACTGGCCACTGTGTCGGGCCGCGAATTCTTTCTGCGCAAGTCCATGCAGCACTGGAAGGAACAAAATCGTTTCGACTACGTCGTGATGGATTGTCCGCCTTCACTGGGGATCCTGACCATCAACGCCTTGACAGCAGCCAGTGAAGTCTTCATTCCACTGCAGCCGCACTTCTTTGCGCTCCAGGGTCTTTCAAAACTTTTCGAAACCACGGCACTGGTCACCCGACGATTGAATCGCGATCTGCGCGTCACCGGCATTCTGATGTGCCTGTATGAATCAGGCACACGTCTGGCGGCCGACATCACCGAAGACCTGCGGCAGTTTCTGAGCACCAGTGACCGTGACGCTCCGTGGGCGTCGGCTCAGATCTTCAAAACTCGCATCCGGCGCAATATTAAACTGGCTGAAGCACCAAGTTTCGGCCAGTCGATCATTGACTATGCTCCGACTTGCCCGGGTGCCATCGACTATATCGCCATGGCCCAGGAAATCCTGGCCATGGAAGCTCAGATCGCCGCATCCTCGAAACCACCGGCAGCCAGCGCTGCGTAAGGACCGGCGCAGAAATAGCTGTCGTCTTCCGGACGTGGAGCACGTTTTTAACGTGCTCGGCACGATGGAATCGTGCCCCACTTATTTCTGTCTCAGTCCTAACCGATACTTCGCGCGGTCACGAGTGAGACAATTGGCGAGCGGCAGGCGTCAGCTTGCCGGTACAAAAACGAGGTATCGTCAGCAATTCCAGATGTTTCCCTCGGAATCACAGTCGGCGGAACGACTGTGCTACGTACACCCGCTTGCAATCCGGATTGCGATTCACCACGATAGCCAGTCTGCCGCATTCTTTGCTCGCCTGGAGTTCTCGCCGTGATACGCTTTTTGCTGCTGTTGTCGGTTACATGTTGTCTGAACGTTCGCACTGAAGCTGCCGACTGGCCTCAGTTTCGCGGGCCGGGCGGTCAAGGTCATTCAGACGCGAAAAATCTGCCGCTCACGTGGAGCGAAACAGAAAACATCGCGTGGAAAGTTCCGATTGCCGGACTCGGCTGGTCGTCTCCATCGATCCAGGGCGATCAGATCTGGCTGACAACGGCGATTGACGACGGCAAGTCACTGCATGCCATCGCCCTCGATCGAGCCAGCGGAAAGACGCTGCACGACATCGAAGTGTTCACGCTGGAAAATCCCGGCAGCGTGCATTCCAAGAACAGCCATGCATCACCGACGCCGTTGATCGAAGGCGATCGTGTCTATGTACATTACGGCGCACACGGCACGGCATGTCTGACGACAGACGGAGCCATCGTCTGGAAGACTCAGGAACTGAAACACGATCACCGGCACGGTCCTGGCGGTTCTCCCGTGATCTTTGAAGATCTGTTGATTCTGAACTGCGACGGATCGGATATTCAATTCGTCGTCGCGCTCGACAAAGCCACGGGCGAGATTCGCTGGAAGAAAAAACGCGAACACATTGGCGCGGATCGACTTTCAGGCAAATCCAACGTGCCCATGGCCTACACGACGCCATTACTGGTCGATGTCAATGGAACGACACAATTGCTGAGTACCGGTTCCGACAGCATTGTGGCGTACAATCCTCGAACAGGCGATGAATATTGGTGGTTCCGTTTTGACGGATATTCGAATGTACTGCGCCCGGTCGTCGGCAAGGGCCTGGTGTTTATCAGTTCTGGCTATGATCGACCGGAGTTCTACGCCGTGCGGATCGATGGCTCCGGAGACGTTACAGAATCGCATCTGGCATGGAACATGAAGAAAGCCTCCCCGCTGAATCCGTCGCCGCTGATGGTTGGCGATGAGCTTTATCTGGTCAGCGACAACGGCATCGCCACCTGTCTGGATGCTGTGACGGGCGAACAGCACTGGCAGGAACGACTCGAAGGCAACTTTTCCGCATCACCGACATTCGCCGACGGCCGCATCTATTTGTTAGACGAAGACGGTACAACCACCGTGATCGCCCCCGGAAAGAAGTTTGAATCGCTCGCCGTCAACAAACTGGAAGGCCGAACCCTGGCAACTCCTGCGATGGTGGATAACACGATCTTTCTGCGAACCGACACGCATCTGTATCGGATTGAGAAGAAATAAGCACCAGTTCAGAAGTTTTTTAGTTTAACGGCGAGCCGTAGGCGTAGGCGAAACATGGCAACGACGCCTGCGGCTTGCCGTTAAACGATTAAAGCGACAGTCCCCAAGCCGCATGGTGGCCAGGACGGAATGTGTGTCGCAATCTGGTGCCGATCATCGCTCGACGGAGGCAAGCTCCGCCGGGGCGTACCCACCGCAAATCCAGTCTTGTTTGATCCAAACAGTAAGGAAGCCAGAATGAAATTCACATCAGTTGGTCAACTGCTTCGGCCCACCAACCGACGGATAATGTGCGGATTGAAATCAATCGCTGTGACACTGTTGCTCCTGCAATCTTGCCGAATGGCATGTGCGATTGACGACGCGACAACATTGGCGATGCTGAAGTCCGCAAATGCGGAGCACGTTGCATCGTGGAGCAGCGGGAAAATGCGTTTCGTAAGCAAAGCGGACCATCCGGGCCATCAATGCGTCGATGTCAGCGGCGAATTGGAATGGTCGAAAGATTACGTGTACTTTCGCGGAGAACGAAATGAAACAAGTGAGTTGGGACTCTCGGCTGGCGTGATCAAGCGTTCGATTCAGATTCTCCGCGCAGATGGGGAGGTTGCATCGCTCATCTATCAATCTCAAAAGGGCCATCCATCGTCGGATTCGATGTATTTGTTTCCGGATGATGGCAGTCAGCATGATGACGGTGTGATACGACTCATGCCTGACTATCAATGGTTCCTGTTTAGTCTTTCACCACTGGAAAAACATAATTTTGCAGAGACTGTTCGACCGGATGAAAGCGCTGAGAGTGAAAAGGTGAAGCGGACGATTGCGACGAATCAAAATACGGTGACGATTCTACGCTCATATAAAAAAAGAGACGGTGATCGTCATATGGTCTTTAGACTCGACGCTGGAGGCCTGTGTGAATCGATGAAAAACAGACAGCATGTGAGGGATGGAATGCAGTTTGAACATGTGACGCGCAAGTGGCGTCAATCCGCCAATGGGGGTTGGTATCCCGAAAAGAGTGAGCAAGTCGCTCGGATGGAGTCTGAATCTGTAACACCGTATTTTCATTACACGCTCACGATCTCCGAATGTGGTCCCCTGGACCACCGCAGCATTTCCACAACTCCGACCCTGAATGTGTTTGGGCCACTTCCGGATGGTGTGCGTATGGGTACCCGCGGTGCTAATGGTAAAATGTTATTCGAGTATGTCCCAAAACACCCAACCTTTAAAGTGAAGTGACTCGGGATTTCACCCGACTCAGTACACGAGATATACCGCGCGGTTAAGGATTGCACTTTCGTTTAACCGCGTGGGCAACGCCCGGCGCTTTGTATTTCAAATCTCAAATACGAAATTTCAAATAGAACAATCGCGGCCCGGTGGGCACGCGGTTCAACGAGCCAATTCCAGCCGCGCAGTGCGTCCATGTGATTTCGTATTTTGCATTGATCAGAGCCTGGCGGTGAGACAGGACGTCGTTGAACTCCAGGCGACAGCTGCGACTTGCAATTCGAGTCGCGATTCACCACGATCATCGCGTTTCACGAATTTCCATCGCTTGCTGTTTTCGACTCGCAATGATTCAGGCATCACAACTTTCTCGCAGCTACCGCCATGGGCAAAGCAGCATCAACGCGGTCGAGGGGCTCACG
>CAMAVB010000055.1 GCA_945861465.1 Candidatus Kuenenia stuttgartensis | reverse complement strand
AACAAAAGTGAGACACCACCATCCATAATGCGGGGCCATCCAGTTTGAAATCTCTGTTTGCGTAAAGAAGGCGGCTTCGAGGAGCTGCCTTGAATGCTGGTCTATTTGAATGCCCTGCGGGCGGAGTTGATGCTGATCGCTCGGTTGTGGCCGCGTGTTTCGGCAGCGGCCTCCATGGACTTCGGACGACCAACGCTCGAACGGAACCATTTCCGGAAATTCAACACGCAGTCAACCCACAGTTCCGTCGAGATCCCAAGACGCTCAAACAGTGGTTCCAGATTCGCGGCCATCGCGTCGCGTTTGTCGCTGCGGATCTGACGACCTGTCCATTCCAGCAGTTGCAGGTAATCACCAAGCCCCAGCGACAGACAACCCTTGTTCGATGCGCGACGCTCGGTCGTCTTCGCGCGCACGGCCTGCCGCTTCGGTTCCAGCGGAATCGGAGCCAGCCATCCCGCACGCTGACCGTGTTCGACACGATTGTCCTTCGTATCCTCACTGTGTCCCTTCTCCCCCGCATCGGGGGAGAAGGTGGCCGACAGGCCGGATGAGGGGGCTACTTCCGGAGTAGAAACTTCTTCCGCCGCTTTCAAATCCACGATGCGGTCCTGAGCACTCGTGAAATTACTCGACTCAGGACTCACGGCGATATTCGCCCGCATCTGACAGGAACCGCATGAACCATGAAATGCTCGACAGCCGGACGCGCTTTTCCTTCAGACTGGGAACAGCACATTCGTCGCCTCCAAAATCAGCAGGTTCGAGGTCACCACTTGTGGTGCCGGAATTTCGTGACGTAAGCCTCTGGACTCGTCGCATGTGGTTTTTGCGTGCGGAGCGGTTGCAGGTTTCGGTTGTTGTCAGTCGCATGGCTGCATAGCGAAGTGGCTGCGTCGCGAAGAGGCAGTTGGGGCGGGCCGGAGTCGCCGTCCACGGAGGATGCGTGTCTGCGGTGCTGGCTCAACTCGAATACACCAGACGGGGATGGAGCGGCCCGCCATTGGGGCTGCTGCCACAGAACGCTGGTCAGGGCGAGGGCCAGGGATGAGACACAGCGTCGAACCGCTGACAGCTTCGGAGCTTGATCAAGCTCCGAAGGGCGCGCAGGTCTCCGGCGAATGCTTCACTGCAAATCCGGACGGGGCCAGGGCTGTCTGAACCTGTTTCTGACGGGGAGCGACCATTCGTCTTTCATCAATTCATTTCTGTCAGGGGTTTCTTTGGGAGCAAAGATCCTGTGCATGGGATGTCCAGCCACAGCGGCGTGTTGGCAGCAGAAGTGATGCAGCGAAAGTCATGCTGGATTACAGACGCGGAATCAACGGTTTCTGGTCAGGCGACCACAACCGATCCGGACTGGCAACAGCCGATGACGATCAGGAACATCAGAACTGCAAATGACCAAACGCTGGGCCGACAACCCGGCTCACTGAAGAAACGTCGCAGAAGCCTCCAGGATGCTCTTCAGGGATCGAGGAATTGTCCTCGCGATCAATGTCCAGTGCAACGATTTCATTGCGGCATTGCTGCGTTTCCCGCGACTACGTAAGCGGCGAAATCGAACCATATCGGTTCCTCGCGCCGCTGATGGATTGAGGCAGGCACTCGCTGGAAAGGCTGACCAAAATTCGGAAGTCGCTGTCGGCTAAACCAACAACAGGCAAACAGCCAGCGCGGGGGAAGTAAACGCAGAAGTAAACGCAGGAGTTTTGAATTCTTCGAAGGAAACAATCACAGGAAGGAGACACGGGAAGTAGACGAAGGAAGTAAACAAAAGCGTGTCCCAGTGGAGGCGTTCAACCTGCTGATTTTGGGGGCGACGAACGTGCTGTTCCCAACGCCGCACGCATCGATTGATGTAATGCACCACCTGAATCTCGCCCGCCGCCAACACATCCCGCCGATTTGTACGTGCCATTTTGCCTGCCCCCGAAAAACCGTCTCAAAAAAACTGCCACCGACAACAACTCAGATTCACCAAACCCTACACAATACGCATTCGCCGTGTAACCGATGGCTGGCCCTAAATTTCCCGGCGGCGATGATGCGTTCGTGGCCGGCATTCGACTAAACATACACCTGTAGGGCCGCCGAGCTGATGTGGCACACTCCGAAGGCATGCCGCAGTCAGGGCTCTGAAAAGATACCAGGAACCAATAGTGTGCAGCACCCTTCGGGCCATTTGGCTATTGGTTCCGGACCCCTTTTCAGAGCCCTACTCGCTGAACTTCTTATGCAGATCGATTAATGGCCCGTAGTTTCGGAGATCCGCTTGTTTCATGGCTGCGATGTATTCGCTTCGAATCGGACTCTCCGTGCTGCGCAGGTCGTTAGCGGGCCACAGAGTTACCGGCTGGTCGTGCTGCATGAGCCAAATGTTAGCCAGGAGCCTGGCCCACCGGCCGTTGCCATCTTCAAAGGGGTGAACCCATACGGCGCGATGATGGAACTCGGCAGCAGTCGCGACCACCAGGTCGCCAGTTTCGCCATGTCGGTTTTCTGATTCTATTGCGATGACACCTAACTCAGCTACTACAATTGCTGGATTCACACCAATGTTTTTTTGAGTTGTTCGAATTTTCCCTGCCCAGTTCCAGATCGATCCCAGCATCTCACGGTGCAACTCCAGCAGCCAACTGAAGGTAAAGGGAGCAAGCTTCTGGCTTGGTTTGACTAGCAAGTATTTTTCAGTCACGCGCAGGATTGACGCGAACTCGACCTCATTCAATTGTCGACGAGTCTTGATGGTCTTTATCTTCAAACCAGACCCATCAAAGGGCGTGTCATCATCTTGCCCTGTTGAACGAAATGGTTTCACGAATCGATTTCTATGCGAGCTGAATGAGTCAGGACGCCCAGAGCTTTCGACCAGAGGATGCAATGCGAGCCTTGGTAGCGTCGAGATGCGCTTGGGCAGAAGTTGCCGATACGGCTTGCGATTCAAGAGCAACGTTTCCCTGAGTCAACGCGATTAACCGCCGAGCTTTTTGCAATGCGATGGCCTCTTTGAATTGCTCGGCTGGGATCTCCAACAAATCCATCGTCATTCCCAATGCCGTGAGAATGGACTGAAGATTCGAAACAGTGTAACCCTGATCCTTGCCCCCGAGAATCCTGATCACGGTCGCCCTCGATACGCCACTACGGCGAGCCAGATCAGTAATTGACATCTCCAGCGCTCGGGCTCGGTGCTGAAGTACCGTAGATAGCGTCATAGGAAATCGTTCGCATGTACGAGGTGTGAAATGCAGAATGCATCCACATGAATAGTGTTGCATATATGACACAAAAGTCAAGTGGAAGCGGGCGCTTCGTATCGCCGATCTCATGTCGCGTATTCCGGGCCGACCTTTCGCAGTCAAGGATCATCATTCGGAATCGAACTGCCGGCCCGTTGGGCCTTCAACGTCTGGTTGTTTTCGATTCCAGGGCCGATGGCCCTGGCTATTTGAACTGCTGGCCCTTTGGGCCGAAACAAAAAGCAAGTTTCAGCATCAACGGTTGTGGAACCTCGTTGGGGTTCGGGGTCATCCCGATCACTTTACCCGGGGTGCGCCGCAACGCGGCGACCCGAGGCTTGGTTGTGAAACCCTTTCAGGGTTGATGCCACGCGATGTCCCTCAGGACCGAATTGCGTAACACTGCACCTGAATTCACTTATAATCACGACAGTGCCATTCGTTCCTGCCACGTTTAGCGGGTTTTTGGTCAACCACGGCCAGCCCGATCCATTTACCCGTTGGCCCGAAAGTGCCAGGCAAGTGCAAGCAGCCCGAACGCAGCTACCCAACTGCCGATGACGCGAATCGCAATTTTCTGCGATGCCTGCTGGACCGATATATGTTGGTACACCTTCGGGGATTTACCGCGACGCGCTGGTGGCTGGTTTTCGATTCCAGGTGGATTTCTAATTTGGCCATCCGGCAGCCAGTCCTGCGGCGATGGCGTAAACAGCCAGCTCTGATCCGGATTCCATTCACGAAACGTTTGACTCATCCCTGACCTCAACTCAATGTCGCGCAAAAAATCGCTGACGAAAGCTGCGGAAAACTAAACGCAACAACAGCGGTCGCGATGTTTAGCGCATCGGCTCAATAATTTCCATGTCGGACGAGGTGTCGGGACAGACTCCTGGTCTCGTCGCACGCCAAGCTTTCGTAGATTGCGTATCCGGGTTTGCGCGGCCCATCCGGTACGTCCAGCGCCTTACATCGCTCCAAGCAGCCTTCGTTGAGGGCGGCTTTACACTGCTTCTGTCGCCCTCGCCCAACGCGCCGAAGGATGTGGCGACACACGACAAGTGTAATCAAATTGATGGCAAGCAGAGTGCGTTTTCCGGCCATGCCCGCGATCGCCGAAAACCGGCTGATTCGGCAAGGCTCTCGACAGATATTTCAATGCAGTTACTCCCTCAGGATGAACCGTCCTGAGTTAGATGCAATTTCGTTTTCACTCTACAGGGGTCATATCGACCGACTCGGAAAAAGCATCTTCATCAACCGCCTTAGTCACGACCGAAGCGTGAAACAGAAGTTGTTTTGCCTGCTCCGGTCCGACACACCGGAGCAGCCAACAATTTGATTTGCGAGGGCTCGCCTCGCCGTCAAATGGCGCAGTCGAAATGAACACAGTTACCCGTTGACGGAGCGGCATGTGTGATCGGGACCGTGATGTACGACCGCTCCGGTTCAAATCAATCAGGTGGGCGTGTCCTGAGTGCGCAGGCCGTGTCTGGCGTCCTGCAGATTGGCCTTGGGTGAGGAACATGCGATTTCCACATCAACGCGTGAATGATTCTTGAATTTCTGTGCCACGGAACAGATTCTGGAACTCGGGGTCTGGCAAGAGGCAAGGATGCTTGTACTGTTCGAGACTGCCGCCGCTGCGGGATTGGCGAGTTTTCGTGAATGCTTCCCAGCGCTGCGGCGGCCACGCCTGCACGCGGATCGGTGCCAATCTGCCGGATGCACGCTTTTCCCTGTACTCCACATTGCTGCATGCCAACTGCTCGTCCACGACTGCCGCAAATTGATTCAGCCGCAAGTCCTCCCGCTCGCCACAAGCAAAGTCACCCTGCACGAACAGCGTATAGCCGGGCGGCTCGCCCCATTGTGGAGTCAGAGTGAACAGTTCGAGATTGACACGACAAAGCAGGACGGCCGCGTTCACTGCCTCCACCACCTGCGATTCCGCAAGTTTCTCCCCGGTGATGCTCGAGATGTGTGCGCCTTTGTGGCGAAATTCCAGCAGCGGAGTGGTCCCGAAAAATCCCGTACAGCGCACGACGTCGCAGATGTTGTAACGATACAGTCCTGAACTTGTCGTGAGCAGAATATAGTACTCAGCGCCGGTCCGAAGTTCATGGGCTTCCAACACGACGGGCTTTGTAGATACCTCTTCGGCGACCGGAAGGAATTCAAAAAAGTGAGTCTGGATCTCAAGCAGGCCCGACGAAGATTCATCCTGCAGAGGTAACGTCATTCGACCTTCACTGGCGTGCAGTCCGTGATCCCGAATTGTGATCCCGTCGAAGACCTGCCTGAGTTTCGGAATGTAGGCGGCAGCACTTCCACCACACCAAACGCCGAGTGCCTGCAGCATCGGCCAGCATTCCCGGGGCCGCAACGTGCCGTGATGTTCGATGACCTGCTGCAACTGAGCGGCGCGGCGAACATCGGGACGCAGATGACTTTTGAAATCTCGCCGTTGCGAAGCAGGTAAACCCACGCCGCTGATTCCACCGTTGCGGATGTCGCGAATCAAGGATTCGGCCCGGGTGTTTGCGAATTCAGCCAGTTGCAGCAAAGTGCTGGGATTGGCAGTGATGATCATTCCAACCCATGGATCCGCGAGTGCCAGGCGAAGAATGGTGTACCGCTTAGCTTCAGCATCGGCAACCTCCGCCACAGTGGCAGGAATCGTGTACAGTGACCGCACGGCGCGCTTTTGCATGGCAGCGACCAGACCACTGATGTTGCCACACGGTGTTCCGTCGGCGGTGCGCGTTTTCTGATGGCTGCTGGAAATCTGCACGATGTTCAGTTTCTGCAGCAGTGCGTGATCGGAGTATGTTCCGATTCCCCAGGTTTGCCAGCCGCGTCGATAGTCATCCAGAAATCGCGTGGTGACGGGGATCAGTTTGGACGCGGCAGTTGTGCCACTGGTCATGGCAAACATCTGCAGCGTGTTCGATTCGCCCAGCAGCGCTGCATGATTTCCGTTGGCGACCTGATCGACGTAGCTGCGGATGAGTTCATAGTCGGCGACAGGCACGCGCTCACGAAATTCCTGGAGTGTGGTTCGCTCGGTCAGACCATAGTCTCGGGAAAATGCGGACGACTGATTCAGCCGCAGCAGATCCGTGAGCAGCGTGCGTTGCGTTTCACGACACGACGATTGCGCGAGGTTCAGGAATTCACAACGAGACCGCTGAATGCTGCGTCGGAAAAAAGTGGCCGCGAATGCGCGCAGTCGATAGGCAGCAGGGATCTGCGTCATCTCGGATCACTCTCAGTCGTTGGTAGGCTTAAAAAACAACAGCCCGCTGCAAAGCTAAGCTGAGGAATTCGCGCGTACGCCACCGTCAATAACGACGTTTCAGGAGCGAGGACGTTCGGGCAGAAAAATGTATGGGCAGAAAAATAGCAGCCATTTTTTTGCCCAACATCTTTTTGCCCATGATGTTGAGGCCCGACGTTAAATCTTAGCCCGGCGGCAGATCGTTGTTTAAAAAGGGGCAGGAACCAATAGTGCGGAGCACCCTCTGGGCCATTTGGCAATTGGTTCCTGCCCCCTTTTTTAAGGTCAACAAAAAAGCATCTTCGAATCGTGTTCGAAGATGCCTGATTGGAAAATGAAATGACTCGGAGGGCTGACGCCCTGCCGCTCGCCAGGATGATCAGGTCTGCGGCTATTTCTTTCCCTTGGCACCAGCGGCTGGAGCAGCAGCGGCGGCGGCCGCTGCGACTTCTTCGACAGTCTTCTTCTTTTTCTTACCGGCAATGGCTTTCTGCACGCGAACTTTCGGAAGCCCGAACGGGCTGCGACCTGCAGCAAATCGGTCTTCTTCCACCAACCGGGCAATCCGCTCACCGCGGCTCAGAACGTTGCGAGAACCTGATAGGCCAAGTCGAATTTTGAGGGTCTTGTCAATTGACACGTCAACGCTCCAATCGCGCTTTGATTACTGAATTTGCCTGGTCGCAGGCAGGATTTATGCCACGCGAAACACAAGGAATCCCAGCCGAGCCAGTCTCAGCCGGAAAATTGAAGTGTGAAGTGTATCGACTTCCGGAAGTCTTCTCAACCACAACTGGGTAAATCGCGGGAATCCCTGTGATTTCGATGAGAACTGCCAATTCTCGCGGCTGTGGAATTGAGGTCCGTTCGATTGTCTGCCATCGTTCGCGTCTTCTGACGTCTTTCTCCGATTGCAGAGGTCGTTTCTCGGGAAATTCAAGAGATGGAAGCAGCATTGAAGGCAGTGGTTCTCGTCAGTGGCGGACTTGATTCGGCGACGGTCATGGCGATTGCCCGTCAGCAGGGATTTGCGATTCACGCCATCTCGTTTGACTACGGGCAGCGCCATCGGTTTGAACTGGAGGCGGCCGCAAAGGTCTGCAAGTCGATCGGTGTTCAGGAACACGTTGTCTGCAAGATCGACACAAATATCTTTCGCGGCTCCGCACTGACAAACGATATCCCGGTTCCCCACAATCGCAATGAGACGGAAATGTCTGTGGGCATCCCGGTGACCTACGTACCCGCGCGCAACACCGTCTTTCTTTCGATCGCACTCGGACTTGCAGAATCCGTCGGGGTCAATGACTTATTCATCGGTGTGAATGCAGTGGACTACAGCGGGTATCCTGACTGCCGTCCGGAATTCATCACCGCCTTCGAGAAGATGGCGAACCTTGCGACCAGGGCCAGCGTGGAGGGGCAGCATTTGACCGTTCACACGCCACTCATTTCAATGACAAAGGCCGAAATTATTCGACGGGGACTGAGTCTGGGAGTCGATTACGGACTGACTCACAGTTGCTACGATCCCGATGGCCGCGGGATTTCCTGCGGTGAATGTGATTCCTGTCAACTGCGTCTCAAGGGCTTTCGCGAAGCGAACGCTGTGGACCCGATTCCGTATCGATAAGCAGAAGTGCTTTGTTAGGCGAGCGGCAGATAAGTTCTTACAGTGCAGCGGACTTCCAAGTCCGCCGAAACAAACGACGGACAAGGATGTCCGTCGTACAACAGGTAAATTCTCATCTGCCGCTCGCCTTATGCCTCGCTCGGTTGGCATGGGCACGTTCAACCGCGTGGTCCGGCCAATCACAAAATCAAGTCTTGACCGAGCACTACGCCGCTGCCGGAATTGAACCCGCTCGCGTCGCATCAGGCAGCTGAACCAGATTGTGGATCGAACCGAAAACGGGCACACTGACTGGAAGTCTGTTGCAAGGCAGCAGCGTGGCCGGGATTGTGCTGGTGGGGCCGAGCATCGTGGAGATCACATGCCCGTTGACGGTACTCATGGGCTGGATCTGGAAGTTGAATCGCTTGAGCATGATGGTCAGGGCAGTACGAATTTCAGCCATCGCCAAAGGTGCCCCGATGCACATTCTCGGGCCAGCACCGAACGGCAGATACTCATATGCCGAGGGCGCGATTGTGGCCCAGCGTTCCGGCAGGAAGCGGTCGGCATCCACGTAAATGTCGGGGCGGTGATGCGTGATGAACTGACTAAAAATTACTGGAGTGCCCGGATTCAGTCGAACGGGGCCAAGTGATGTCGGCTCGACTGCGATTCGCTGCGAATAGGACGAAGCTGGCAGGACACGCATGCTTTCCTTGATCACCGCGTCCAGATACGGCAAGCCGTCCAGCTCTTCCAGCGTCGGAATATCTGCGGCAACTTTGGTGCTCAGTTCCATCTGTAGTTTCTGCAGCACGTCCGGATGCTGGGACAACAGAAACAACGTCCAGCTGAAAGTATGTGCCGTCGTCAGGTGTGCGGCTGCGAAAAGCAATGTCGCATGCCCCGTCAATTGATTGTCGGTGAGTTGCCCCTGCGACTGCTGAACCTGAAACAGCAGACTCAGAATATTCAGCCGGTCATGCTCCGCGCTGCGATGTGACTGAAACATCTCGCGCACAGAATGTTCCAGTTCTTCAGCCTGTTGCAGCAGATCGTCATAGCCCTCCGCAAATTGCGGCGACGAAACTAACGCTCCCATGCCGATTTCGTGATTGCGATGAACCCAGCGATCGATCAACGCGCCCAGCCGATATGCGAATGCTGCATCATCGACCCCGAACAGGAGTGCGGCCGTCATCTTGAGCATGAACTGGACCATTTCGGCGTTCAGATCACAAGCTTCGCCCGCCCTCCAATTGTCGGTCAGATCAGATGCGATCTGGCAAATTGTCTGGTGATATTCGGGAAGAATCTTTTTCGCAAAGACATCTTTCATCATCCGCCGGGCGTCACGATGTTCGGCACCGTTCTGGCTGAGCAAACCCGAAGTCACGCGACGCTGGGCGGAGTTACGATTACCGCGAACCGCAAAGAAACGCGATTCAAAGACCTGCGAGTTGGAAAGAACTTCACGATTGAATTCCGGCGAAAACACAAAGACCAGTCGTTGGTCGTTTTCCGCCAGGACAGCCAGATCCCCGTGATCGTGATTGAGCTGTCTCATGCAACCAATCGGATCATCCGCAAACTGCATCAACCGCCCACGTGTCACAGGAATTCCGGCGTCGTGCAGCGTTAGTTCTGGTCGGTCGGACATCTCAGGTCTTCCGTGACGATTAATCGAAGCCAGCAGACTTTCCTTGTCTGCCCTTAACGCCTGGCCATTTTGGAAGCCCGACGCTCGACAAATCTTAGCAGATCCAACCCACGAAGGCGAATACGATTTTTCTGGTTGAGACTGTACGGCCTCATCAGGATGCGCGGTTCTTTGCTGCGTGCGGATGGGCTTTTTCGTAGGTTTCCCGTAATCGACGGGTACTCACATGGGTGTAGATCTGCGTCGTTGTCAGGCTCTTGTGTCCCAACAATTCCTGAACACTGCGCAAGTCGGCACCGCCATCCAGCAGGTGAGTAGCAAAGCTGTGCCGCAGAGTGTGCGGGGTTGTCTGCTGCGACAAACCAGCCGTCAGAATATGCGTTTCCAGCATGCGACCGATGCTTCGAGTGGTGAGCCGCCGCCCGAATCGGTTAAGAAACATTGCCGATCGTTGCTTTTCCGCTGCTTTCGCATCAGGACTGCGAACCTCCAGCCATCGATCCAGAGCTTTGGTGGCGTAACTTCCCACCGGAGAAATTCGCTCTTTACGCCCTTTGCCCATAACTCGTATAATACCAGATGAGCGATCCCAGTCTTTTAGATCGATTCCCACAACTTCCGAAACGCGAAGTCCGGCCGAGTACATCGTTTCAAGGATTGCTCGATCTCTCAGTCCTGCATCGGAATTTGCGGGGGGAGCGACGAGCAATGCGCTGACCTGATCGGTGGTCAGAAAATGCGGCAGTTTTCGACCGCTGCGAGGCGTCCGCAGAGGTTTGGCGGGATTGGTTTCGCAAATGCCTTCACGATTACAGTACCGAAAGAAACTGCGAAGACACGCAAGTCGTCGGGCGACGGTGGTTCGAGCGTAGCCACATTCATGCAGGTAAGAGACGTATGCTCTGAGAATTCCAACTTCGATATGGCGAGGATCTGGCACCGCGCCAGTCTGTTCCTGCAGAAATTCAATGGTATGGGAAAGGTCGTCGGCGTACGATTTGATCGTCAATTCGGACGCATTGCGTTCAATCTTTAAATAGTTCAGAAATGCGTGAATCGCTGCATGCATGGGAAGTCTCCAAATCCGAATACCAACCCGATGCGTCAGCGAGAAATTCAGCCGTTTCAGCCTCGCTGGCGCAACGGGTTGGTATGATATCAGCAGACGGCTCGCTGCAGGTAAATGATCTGCAAAAACCGGTAGCAAGCGCCATTCCGCTCACAAAACCGTCCGTAATCAGACAGACTCCTAGAAAAAGGTCGGGAAATCCTCGGTTTCCATATCAACCTCTTCACGCTGCAGATCACGAACGCGTTGAGACAATGTTGCCGCATCGTACCATGTAAAGTCAAGCTCCGGGTCACCTGCAAATTCAGCAAGTTGAGACAGGACCTGCTGGACGCTGTTGTCATCGTAAAGGAAAATGTACTTCTGACCATCCCTTACGAGTGCCAGTACGTTAACCGCTCGACTCATATCAGGCTCGCTCCATCATAGCCGCGACAAGAGGATTTTGTGCTGCCATTTGTATCGGACGCCGTGGCCGTGAGTTTCGCAACATTCAAAGACAGTGTAAAAGTCCACGAAGAGAGATTGCGGGCAGCCGTCACGAACACCGTAAACCGACCTGTCTCCGGCAGTTCATGCTCATCCATCAGATTCAAGTCGAGGATGTCGCCGAGGAATTGCTGCCGTCGATCTCGAAATATTAAGGAATATCATGAGTCCCTCTGAACCGGATCGCACTTCGCGAAAACCCTACCCGGAAACACCTTCCGGAATCATACGGCTGCCAGCAAGCTTCAAAGCGGCTGCTGCTGCCGCGAGATATTTTGATCCGACCAGTCGCGAGGCTCAGGCGGAATCAATTACCGTGCGAATTCGCTGGTTCGGTTTGTGTGTGGGCTGCCTGTACGTCAATCTGGTTGATCGAGAAGTTGGTCGTCCGGAGCTGAACGGCATGTTGGTGCTGGGCACGGTCTATGCGTTTGTGGATACGCTCGCCAGTTGGAAAGGCAGGGTCCTCCTGAAGGAATATCGCATTGGCATCTCGCTGATGGAAGCGCTGTTCATTGGATTGCTTTGCAATTTTGATCTGGGTGTCAGCAGTCCGTTTCGATTCTATTATTTTCTTTCGGTGCTGGTCTGTGCGATTCGCCATTCACCAAAGCTGACGTTTGCCACTTTTGGCCTGCACTCAATCAGTTACATTATGCTGGGCCTGTATGCCGCGCCGCAGCAGGAATCAGATAAAGTGACGATGATTCTGACGCTGGTCTTCCTGGGTTGGGCGGCGTGGGCCATTATCGGGTTGACAGGACTGCTCAGATCCGCCGGACAGAAACTGGTGATCCTGAATGAAGAACTGCAAACGAATCAACAACTACTGGAACGCCGAATCGCTGTCAGAACGAAGGAACTGCAGGAATCACAGGCAATGCTGGTCCAGCAGGAAAAGCAGGCGGCGTTTGGATTGCTGGCGGCCGGGATCGCACATGAAGTCGGCAATCCGCTGGCATCGATTAGTTCCATCATTCAGATGCTCAGTCGGAAAAATTCCGACGATTACGTGAAACAACGCCTGGACCTCGTCGATGGGCAACTCACCAGAATCCAGCGGACGCTGCGTGAGTTGACAGGATTCAGTCGTCCGACCAACCAACAGCATTCGACGGTCGATGTGCATGCTGCGATCAACGATGCACTGAACATTGCCAAGTATTACAAACGGTGGAAAGGCAAGACCATTATTTCAACCTTTGCTCTCAACCTGCCACACATCCGCACGGTGTATGATCAACTGGTTCAGGTGATGCTCAACCTGGTTCTCAACGCTTTGGACGCCACGGACGAAGGTGCGGCGATCGAGATTACAACAGAGTTGATTGCGGATACGGACATCGTGCCTGCGCGAATTGGAATTCATGTGCGAGATGAAGGCCACGGAATTCCGAAGGAAACTCAGGAACAGATTTTTCAGCCCTACTACACCACGAAAGATCATGGCACCGGACTGGGACTCTTCGTGTGCCGCCAGCTCACGCGACATGCACTCGGAGGAGAAATCACGCTGATCAAATCGACACATCAGGGCACGGAGTTTCTTGTAACTTTGCCTGTCGTTTTGGACTCGGGATCTGAAGTCAGCTCGCATTCATCGATCGTTCAGGCGGTCGATTCCAGAGTCCATTGAATTATGCCAATCGCAGTTTTCTGACCGCGGATTTCACGGATGGCACGGATGAGTTACACTGTGTTTATCTGTGAAATCCGCGAAATCTGCGGTTAAAGTTTCTTTCGCGCTCGTCCTTGGAGTTACGTGAAAAGCCCGCCTTCGGTCCATTTGTACTACTGACGATTGAATTCTTGTCGTACCGCGAAGATTTCCGCACTGCAGTTGAGCAAGTTGATTGGCACGTGCATGTTGTGCGATGGACAGATTGCCACGGCCCATTAAGGCAAGAAGATTTCAGGTTGGAAATTGAACTCAGGAACTTGCAGATTTTGTTACCCGGAATTTTCTTGCCTTTTTGCGTTCTTCGCGGGATTCGCTGTGGGTTGCGGGCGAAGCCCCGCGCTGGGTCAATTCGTGGCTGGCCTGGTCGGGCGACCTCGCTTCAACTGGCCGTGACATAGAAGACGGTGCAGTCTGGAACTACCAATTCGTCACTCCGGCAGTTCCGCCGGCAATGAGATGTCCGGCGACGGAGCCGATCGAGAAGTGGATTGCCTGTTGTTCTGTGTGGCTGCGAAGATGCCGCCCGCCACGATCATTGCCAGCAGGATCATGAGCAGAATTTTCCAGACACTGTAAGGGCGTTCTCCCTGAACCTCGCCAGTCGCCGCGTTGATGAACACCTGAAATGTCTTGTTGTTGTGCTGGTAGGCCAGCAGCCAGACCGGTAGCAACAGGTGTTTGTACGTCATCGCGTCGTAACGACTGTTCACGGAACTCACGACCTGCGTATCGCCGCCGATGCGCTGGCGGACTTCCGCTTGAATCGCGGCATCAATTCGCTGCTTGCCCTCGATAAAGCATTGATCCAGTTCGATGTCGTACGTGCGTGCCATCAATCCAGCGAGCATCTGTTGATCGAATGCGACAACTTTCAGTAACGGCCACGGTTCGAGTTCGAGCATGAAATCCCGGCGAAGCCCCGTATTCGCCAGCACCAGCACGTCATCAAAGAATCGCTGGAAATCACCGCTGGCCGGATACCACCGCGTCCGGCGTTCCGTGCGTCGATTCTTTCCGGTCCCCACCGTGACGTAATAATGTTCGCCACGCTGTCCGGTGTATGCCGTCAGCGTCATGGAATCGAACGTAAAATACGACAGATAGACGCCGTTGAATTTTCCCGTTGCCCGGTCCTTACGAAAGCTGTTGGGTGCGAACCAGCGAGAATTCACCCAGTGCATCAGATTTTGCTTTGCATGATCGCGATCAATCTGAAACGGCAGGATGCCATCGACAGGAATCCGGTGTGGGTCGCTCTTATGTGCTTTCTCAAGCTGCATCGGCGAACCACAGTACGGGCAGAAAGTACTCGTCAACGTGCCGTAGAATTCGACGTTGCCGCCGCACGAATCGCAGCGAAGTTCACGATGCGCAGATTCCGCTTCAGCCATGTCCGGATCGGCGTTGATCTTTTTCGCCTGAGCTTCCTCACGCCATTGACGGATGTGTTCGAGCATCGCGTGGAAGTCCTGCTCCGGCAGTTCGCCCTCCAAACGTCGTTCGATCTGCTTGACGTGTCCGCAATGCGGACACTTCATGGCTTGTTCGCCGATGTTGAATTCCAGGTCCGAGCCACAGGATTCGCAGGGAAAGATTCGCCCTGCGCCGCTGTCAAAGGTCTGACCGACATCAACGGTGCGGACGTCCCTGCGCAGAATGTCCAATGGACCGTCCGAATCTGCAGTGTTTATTTGTTCCGGCATTGCCGCCGAAAACTGCCGTTTATCAGGTTCGAGTGTCATTGCTTTCCAGCCTGAGCTCCTTCAGATCCTCCCAAGAGGCAAAAGCGTATCAGGTGCGTGGTCGGATGTCAGTCGTCTCTTCAATTCACCATTTTCAGGGCATCATTCATGGTGCCCACATAGATCATGGCGATCCGGAAGATGAAGATGATGATGAGAATCACGACCGCCAGCCAAATCGCTCCGCTAAAGAAGACGGTCAAGCGGTTCATCGCGCGGCGGGCCTCGTCGTCAAACAGATGACTCAGTCGATCCAGTTGTTCGGGCACGGTACCCGTTTCTTCGGCTGTCGCTACCACTTGCAGGTATTCCATGGGAAATAATTGCGATGAGGTCAATGCGTCCGTCAGTGATTCGCCCGCCTTCATTTCCTCCCAGATCAGCGGTTCTGCCGCAACGAAAGCTCCGTTGGCGGTGGCTTTCAGGCTGCATTCCAGCGATGGGCGAATGCTCATGCCCGCCTGCTGGGTCAGGGCGAAGCACCAGGAAAACCGTGAGATCGCAAAGGACTGCATGCACTTTCCGATCACAGGGACTCGCAACAGCAACGGATGCAGCGCCGTCTGGCCGGCAGCATTGTTCGCCACGAACTTCCATGCAAACAAACCAAGCCCTGCCGCCGCCAGCCAGCTCAGAAACCACGTCACTGAACCAGTCGTTCCGTAAAGTCCGAGGCCCAGCACATCAAACGGTTTTCCGTCGGGCTGAGGCGGCAGAATTCCGAGGATAAGAATTAACAGCCCCACAATGCCGATCGCCGCGACCAGCTGAATGACGGGCCAGGCAATCTGCGCCCGGAATTCGCGCACCTGCTGGACACGGGCTTCGTAATACTTTGCCAGCGAAGCAAAGACTTCCGGTGCCGTACCGGTCAACTCACCTACGTTCAACAGATCGCGAAACAGCGGGGGATACAGTTCGCCTTCTTCACCAATCGATTCGGCCAGTGACGAACCGCTGGCGATGGCTTTCTGCAGGCGTTGGGCGCTGACCGCCAGGCGCGAATCGGTTGACTGCTGCGACGACGTCTGCAGCGATTTTCGAACATCCACACCGGCTTCCAGCATCCGAGCCATCGAACGACTGAACGCGCCGAGTGCCTGCGATGAAATCTGACGATTGCGAATCATGTGGAATTTCCAGGGCGATGAAGTGCGGTCCCCTCTCCCCCAATTCATTTGCGTGTGTGCACACTGTTTAGGAGGGAGCGTTGCCGCAAACGAATTGGGGGAGAGGGCAGGGTGAGGGGGCGTTTTACGCACATTGCCATCCTGGACAACCCCCTCATCCGGCCTGTCGGCCACCTTCTCCCCCGATTTCGGGGGAGAAGGAACTTGTCGAATCGTTGTCCTTTAGATGTAGAACAAAACCTGTTTGAATCAGTCGGATCGGACTGATCCGTCGGATTTCGTCCCACGCCGAATGTGCCAAATCTGAACAGTCTACCCCGGCGCGGGCGTGGTCACGGCCTTTTCTACTTCATCCAGCATCTGTGCCCTCCGGAATGGCTTGTAGAGCACGGCCTTCAAACCTTCCTGACGCGCCTTGACAATCGAATGGGATGCATCGTAGCCAAATCCGGTCATCATAATGATGGGCACATGGCTGTTAATTTCACGAAGCCGCCGGAAACATTCGTAGCCGTTGGCATCTGACAACCGAATATCGGTCAGCACGACATCATAGTGATAGTTGCGAAGCATCGCGCAACCTTCAGTCGCATTCTGCACGGCTTCGACCTCGCACCCCATCTGCCCCAACAGGTTGTGCGCATCATCGCGGGCGGCTGGATCCTGATCAACGACAAGCACGCGTTTACCCACCAACGCTGTTCGAGGAGGTCGCTGGGCGGTCGTCATGTTGAGTGGGATCGCGTTGTCAGATTTTCCCGGCACGGTGCCGACATGACCGGAGATTTTGCGAACGCGGTCAGTGATCAGATGCAGTCGATCGCAGACGTCCGGATCGTGCCCGATATAGCGTTCCAGAATCCAGGTGGCTGCGTTGAGGATTTCATCTGACGGTTTAGCGATTTCACGCCGGAGTCGGTCAGAATTCTCAGTCACAACCGTCACTTTTTCAGCGGCCAGCAGCTGCAGTTGATTGAGCGAACTCGCGACAACTCGACTAAACAGAGTGAGGAAGTCCAGATCGGTCTGATTGAATGAAAGCGTTCCGGGGCTTTCGACGTTGAAAGTGCCCAGCACTGTATCCCGGATCATCAATGGTACGGTGAGCGAACTGCGGGCATCAATCGCACCCTGCAGATAGAGCGGATCGTTCTTCGTGTCCGAACACAGATAGCTGCGTTTGCTGAACGCGACAAACCCCGTGACGCCATTCTCGCTTTCCCGGGCGTACAACCTTCGCACGGCGGCGTCAGCATCCATACCGTATTCCAGCAAGGGAAGGAGTTCGTGGGTTTCCGGATCGTTGAGCCGAATTTCAAATGTGTCATAGCCCAGAATTTCCTGAGTGAACTGCAGGATCTGATCCTTGAGCAACACGACACGTTCTTCGTGACTCATCGCGGTCACTTCTTCTGTCGTCAGGTTGCCCATTTCCAGACCCGCGCGATAGATGGCGTCCTGCTTCTGCTTTTCCAGAACCTGCTTGCTGACATCCCGCACCGTCAGGATCATGGCCGACGTCCTGCCATCTTCGAGATTGATGGCGGTTCTGGCCAGTCTGAGTCCCAATGAACTGCGGTCTTCTCGACGAACTGACAGCGACGCAGCTTCACCGGAACTTGCCGGGATCGCGATCCGTCGGAGGTCTGTCCCGTCCGCAGGGCGAATGATGTCCTGCAATCGCTGCCCAACAATGAGTTCCTCAGTTCGCAGCAACTGGCGGAATGTGGAGTTGTGCCACAGAATGTTGAGATCATCATCCAGCAGCACGATCCCGTCCGGCAGAGCGCTCAACAGTCCCAACGCGCAGACCTGCAGGTCGGACATCAGTTGCGGTTCCGAGGCATCGACCACCACATAATCCGCTGAGGCATCCGGAAGCCGGACGTCATCAGCCGAAATGACGTCCAGTTTTTCGCCTGTCAGTTCTTTGATTTTCGAAACAGTTGAGGCAGCCTTACCAATCACCAGCATCCGCTGACGAGCTTCGATCATCTGACAAATCCTTCAAGCCCATTCTGGCACGCTGTGGACTGAATCGACAAGCAGCGGAATCACAATCCCGGGTTGCCTCAGACGCCATTGTCGGAAAGACTATGGAAACACGCGCCCCACTACGGATTCTGCCCGTTGACCGTGCGAACTGCAAGAAGGATTTGCATTCTCCCTCAAACTCGAAAAAGTCCAGCTGTGTCGTGCAGTGCGATTTCACACGGGTTTCGACAGCAGACCGCACGCTGAACGAACTCGTTCCAGAACTTCCTGAGCCTTCGCGCGGGCTCGATGAGCGCCTTCGCGAAGAATGTCTTCGACGACATCCGGCGACGTCTCCAACTGCGTACGGCGATCAAACGCCTCGCCCAAGTGTACAATCGCCGCCTGATACAGCGTTTCCTTGGCTTCGCCATAACCCATGCCGCCAGCCCGATAGCGTTCCGCCAATGTTTTTTGAGCTTCAGGAGTCGCAAACAATCTGTACAGTTCAAACACGGAGCACGTCTCGGGGTTCTTGGGCGATTCCATAGCTGTCGAATCGGTCTTGATCGACATAATGATTTTCCGCAGCTTCTTTGGCGTTTCGAAAATCGGAATCGTATTGTTGTAACTCTTGGACATCTTTTCGCCGTCCGTGCCCGGCACTTTGGCCGAATCGTCCAGCACATAGGCCTCCGGCAAGTGCAATGTCTCGCCGTACATCGTGTTGAACCGCTGTGCCAGGTCGCGGGTCACTTCCACGTGCTGAATCTGATCCGCCCCGACTGGCACCGTCGTGCTGTCGTACAGCAGGATGTCGGCAGCCATCAACACGGGGTACGTAAACAGACCAGCGTCGGCTGCGATGCCCTTGGCCTTTTTGTCCTTAAAAGCGACACATTTTTCGAGTAAATGCATTTGTGTGATTGTCATCAACAGCCAGGTGAGTTCCGTCGTCTCCGGCACATCCGATTGACGAAACAGCGTGGCCTGCTTTGGATCCAGTCCGAGTGCCAGCAGATCCAGAGCCGCATCTTTCACATTCTGCCGCAGGACATCCGGTTCCCGAATCGTCGTCAGTGCGTGCAGATCCGCAATGAAATAGAAAGACTGTTCGTGCCCCTGCAGTGCAATGTACTGCCGAATTGCACCGAAGTAATTGCCCCAGTGAAATCGCCCAGTGGGCTGAATGCCGGAAAGAATTTTCATGGATGCGTTCAACCCGTAGTTTTCAGTGTCCCGACAATTTCCGCCACGCTATCAGCTCCGAGAGTCTGCAATGCGGCGGGAAGTTCGCGAATAAGTTGGTTGGCCAGACCAGGATTATAGAAGTTGGCGGTGCCGACCTGGACAGCAGTCGCGCCGACCAGAAAAAATTCCATGACATCGTCAATCGACTGAATCCCGCCAATCCCGATGATGGGGATTTTCACAGCCTGGAAAACCTGCCAGACGATTCGCAATGCCAGCGGCTTGATGGCGGGACCACTCAGGCCACCGAGGACATTCCCCAGCACGGGACGTCGTCGCTTCCAGTCAACGGCCATTCCCTGAAACGTGTTAATGAGCGATACAGCATCAGCACCGGCGTCGGCCACTGCCTGGGCAATCGGCACCACACTTGTGACATTGGGTGTCAACTTGGCGATCACCGGAAGATCACATGCGTCGCGGACTGCTGCTACAACCTCCGCAGCCAGCACAGCATTCGTTCCGAAATCGACGCCGCCGGAAACATTCGGGCAGGAGATATTCAGTTCAATCGCCGCCACGCCTGAGCACTCATTCAAAACGCCCGCCATACGCCGAAAGTCGTCGTTGGTCTTTGCGGCGATGTTGACAATGATCGAAGTGCCCAGCCCGGAGAGATACGGTAATTTCTCGGCCACGAACAGGTCAAATCCGTCATTGTCCAGGCCGATGGAATTCAACATGCCACTGGCCGTTTCGACCGTGCGCGGCGGTGGATTCCCCGGACGCGGCTGCGGTGTCACCGTTTTAGGAACAATCCCGCCCAGTTGCGAGAAATCCACAAAGGCCGTCATCTCCTTTGCATAACCAAAGGTCCCCGACGCAACCAGAATCGGATTCTGCAGCCGTAATCGGTTCAGGCTGACCGCTAGCGCCGTCATTCGTCTGTTGTCCTCAACATCATCTACTGTATTTGTAGGCCGGACCAAGCGAAGCGCCGTTCCGGCAGGTGTCTGCCAATTGCCGGAACTGCGCTACGCTTGGTCCGGCCGACACCGCTGGAACTCAACCTGGAAAGCCACCCTAGCGCCCTGGTTCGACGAAAAATTCGGTGGTCGGATCGATTGTCTTTCCCTTCGAGCCCACCACTTTAGCGATGCCGCTCATCGCCACAATCAGCAGCCCGAGCAGAATCGCGATCGTCGTCCATTTGGCGGCGTTGTCACGAAACTTCTGCGTGCCTTTTGATCGTCCCGCCAGCACGGATGCAATGAAGAACACACCCAATGCCAGTATGATTTTCGTGTCAACCATGGCGTGCCACAATCCGTCGCCTCGGTGCAGGGGGAAGGCTTTGAGATAGTTGTAAAGACCGCTCAGTAACAAACCGGCAATGGCGGCATGCACGAACCTCTTCCAGCGACCGCGAACAGCCTCTTTCAATTCCTGTGACTGATCCTTCAACACAGGTCCCACGACAAACTTCAGACAAATCGTGCCGCCCAGAAGTACAATCGCGGAGCCGATATGAATCCAGCGTGAGATGATGCCCAACAACAGTTCGAGATCCATTGAAAAACCTTCAGAGAACTTGGATGAAGTTGATTAAAGAACTTTACTTCCGACGCAGCACAAATACGACATCCTCCGTCGTTCCGCTCACCACGTGCGGCTGGCGGATGTTGTAGGAAAAGTCATATGTTTCGGCAATTTCCAGCTGAGGCACTGATTGGACCAGCGACCGAAACTGTGAATGTTTGTAAGTGCGGTATTCCATGTGATCCACAATCCGCATGCGCTTTGTCGGCGTGAACACGTCTATGTTCAGACCAAGGTGTTCAAGTCGTTTCCTGCGATCAATTCCCTTGGACCACATGTGCGAATTGACCACCAGATTGCCTCGCCGAGCTGACCAGCTTTCTTCCTGCATTGCCGGACAGGATGTGGGCTCCAGGTGGATGCCCAGGACATACAGCCCGCCCTGATTCATCGCCCTGGCCATGCATTCCAGATGATTCCGCGCCAGCTTTTCGGTCGCGAGGTGGCGAAAACTGTTGATCATGTTAAAGGAGGCGTCGAACTTCTTCTTCAATTTGAAGTTGGACATATCCGCGACGACGACAGATTCCGGCAGATTGTACTTTCTCAGCCGTTCGTTGCAGAAATCGACTGCCTTCGGATTGAGATCGTTTCCCGCGACAGCATAGCCGGATCGGCCCAATTTGATCAGCAATCGCCCCGTGCCGCATGCAGGTTCGAAGACGCGCGTCACATCGCAGCCCGCATGTTTGGTGAAGCATGCCTTGAGAAACCGAAATTCCGCCGCCACGTCCGATCCGAAAAGAAGGTCGTAGTACTTGGGGTAGTCGTAGATGCTGGCGGAAACTTCAATCGACATGGAGCAAACTCAAAATGTGGCAAGGGTCTGTCCTGATTCTCCAGGACCGTGAGCCGCAAGGCGTGGGTAACTGATTTGGTCAAAAAGTGAGGCAATTCTGGAGTGCAGCTTACCGTGCGTCGGCGTGAAAGCAGCACTCCGGGCGACGCGAACCTTGAAAAAAAGGCGTCGTCCGCAGTTTTTCGCAACTTTTGGTCCGGATGAGAAGCCTTTGCGAATCTCAATAACAGTTAACCATCTGGTGTTGAACGTTGAATTCCAGATCGGTATGCTCCCCCACTTCCGAAAAACCATGCCTCAAGTGATATTATACCTCTCCAGGCTGGTTTAACGTTTACGAATTCAGTGCTCGACGGTTCAGACAACATTTCTGAACTCCTCGAACGGGTTTAGATTCACCGGCCTTAACGTGTTTCGATTCAGGGTGCTCCCAGATGTCGCAGGATCTTCTTCTAAAGGCAGAACGCCGTACAACTCTCGGCACCGTCGAGACTCAACGTTTGCGGAGCACGGGTCGTGTGCCTGCAAATATTTATGGGATGGGAAAGCCAGGCGTTTCCGCCTCGGTGTGCGGTGATGCGGTGGTTAAGCTCGTGGCAACCCTTTCGTCGGTTGTCGATGTGGAAGTGGACGGAACGATCGACAAGGCTGTCGTGCAGGAACTGCAATGGGACGTGTTCAGCACGAAAGTGATGCACGTCGATTTACGTCGCGTGGATCCAAACGGTCGCGCAACGGTCGATGTTGCTCTGGAATTGCGCGGCGAAGCAGTTGGTCTGAAAGACGGTGGAGCTGTCCGGCAATTGCAAAAAGTTGTCAGGATTGATTGTCCGGACTATCGAATTCCGAAGTCAATTGTCGTGCGAATGGGGGCTTTGCAGATTGGTGACACCGTCAAAGCCAGTGAGCTTCACTTGCCAGAACATGCCAAACTCGTGACATCGGCAGACGAAGTTCTGGTTGAACTTTATGATTCTCGCAAAGTTGTTTAGTTCATGACGGGGCGAATGCCGGATGCATGGCGATGAAACTCGTGGTGGGGCTTGGTAACCCGGGTGCTCAATACGCTGGGACTCGCCACAACGCGGGTTTTGATGTCATTCTGGAGCTTGTGCGGCGTTGCCAACCGGGCAAGTCGCAGACGAAATTTTCGTCGGTAATCTGGGAAGTCTTTGCCGATACAGGCAAGATTCTGCTGGTGACACCGACAACATATATGAATCGAAGCGGCGAAGCTGTGCAGCAGATCGCGAGTTTCTATCAGGTGTTACCGCAGGACGTGGCGGTTGTTTGTGATGATATTAATCTGCCACTCGGGCGGATTCGCTGGCGAGCCAGCGGGTCGGCAGGTGGTCAAAAGGGATTGGCTGACATTATTCAAAGGCTGGGAACGGATCAGATTCCTCGGCTGCGATTGGGTGTCGGGCGTCCTCCTGGGCAGATGGATGCTGCTGATTTTGTGCTGGCTCGGTTTCGCGCTGAGGAGCGTGAAGAATCTGAGATGATGACAAAGATCGCCGCAGATTCTGCAGAAGTATGGATTGCGGATGGTGTTGTGAACGCGATGAATCGATACAATCGATCATCAGAAGAATAAATATTGGACAGGTTTGTTTTTTCAGGAGCAGTCTTTCGTGTCAGCCTTAGCAGAAAATCCAGTGCGTCAGCACTTTTATGAAGGCATGTTCCTTGTCGATAGTGGCAAATTTGCGACTGACCCGGACGCCGTGACGAACGAGATCATGACAGTGCTTGCGAAAGTCGGCGCGACAGTGGTTGCCCACCGCCCATGGCAGGACGGTAAGCTGGCCTATGAAATTCAGGGTATGAAGAAAGGACTCCATTACATCGTGTGTTTCACGATGCGGGGTGCCGGAATGAAGACTCTGATTCGACAGTGCCAATTGAACGAAACGATCATCCGCCAGATGTTCATAGTTCATTCTCAGCAGATCTTTGATGCGACCGTCGGGGCAATTACTGGTGCTGCTCAAGCGCCGGCGGAAGCTCAGCAGAACGACCGGCCAGAACGTGGACGGGGTGATCGTCGACGCGATGAAATGCCTTCTGATTTTAATGAATAACGTTCAGTACTTGGCGGGCTTCCCGAGTTCACACCGGTGTGGAGTCTGAAACGGAGCGACTCATGGCTTCATTTAACAAAGTCATTCTGGTTGGCAATTTGACGCGCGACCCCGAGGTGCGGTACATCCCAAGTGGAACCGCAGTGTGTGATATTTCGCTTGCGGTCAACAGTCAGTGGACCGATAAAAAAACCAATGAGCGCAGAGAAGAAGTGACTTTTGTTGACATCACGCTCTGGGGCCGTACGGCTGAGATCGCCGGCGAATATCTGGCCAAGGGACGACCAGTTCTGATTGAAGGCCGGTTGAGTCTGGATTCGTGGGAAGACAAAGAGACAGGGCAAAAACGTTCCAAGTTAAAGGTGGTCGCGGACTCAATGCAGCTTCTGGGTAGTCGCGAAGGCGGCGGTGGTCCAGGAGGCGGCGGTTCAGGAGGCGGCGGTTCGTCAGGTGCGGGTGGTTCGCCAGTGGCGAGCGGAGGTGCAGGCACAGCATCACGCGGACCCGCTCGACCGGCTTCGGGGCCCTCCAAACCGCCATCAGGTCGTGGAACCGATAGCCGCGTGAATGAAAGCGGAAATGACCGCGGCGGGGATGGAGATGCCTATCGGTCTCCGGATCAGACATTTTATGATGACATGCCCTCCAATGGGGGTGACGAGGTTCCTTTTTAAGGAATCTGGTCAACAAAACGTCGAAAGTTGACGTTTCCTGAGAAGAATTTTGTGACGCAAGCTTTAAAGACGGATTGACGTAGGCCGACTTCGCCGAAGTCGGCACAGCAGATTTCAGCGAAATCTGGCTACTCGTTTCGGTCGCGGGCGAAAACCCGCACCGGGATACACGGGATTTGATGTTGATTTCTAATGATCGAACGGGGGTTTCCAATGTCGGAACCGTCCGATCAGGAACGGTGAAAAAGGAATCGGTTTCCGATGGCTCGAGCAGTTCAAACAACTTCACGCAATGTGGAGGTACTCCTTGTACACGACGTTGACAACCTTGGTCAGCGCGGCGAAATCGTCCGGGTAAAACCCGGCTTTGCCCGCAATTTCCTGTTGCCACAAGGCAAGGCGACCGTCGCGACGTTGCAAAACAAGCGAATGGTGGAAAAGCACAAAGAACGTCTGGCTGCAATCGAGTTGGGCCGCGTCAAGCAGTTGCAGCGAATTGCTGATGCCGTCAGCAAGTACAGTGCGACGATCGAAGCACATGCCACGCCCGAAAATCATCTCTACGGTTCCGTGGTCGCTCGTGACATCAGCGAAGCACTCAAGGCAGCCGGACATCCGGTCGAAGCCGAGCATGTGCGTCTCGACGGACCGATCAAAGAGTTGGGCATGTACACCGTGAAACTCAAGTTTCACGACAAGGTTCAGGGCGAAGTCAAAGTGTGGGTTGTTCCTTCAGCGACCAGCGGCTGATTGGTGCGGCTCCGAATTCTGACGAATCCGGTTCCACCTCATCGCAACCCGCGCGAGGTATCACAAATCCGCGCTCGTATGACAAATCATAATCCTCAGGCATTCAGTTGTCTGAGGATTTTTTCTGGATGCAACAGCATGTTTTTGCTGTACCGAGGATCGTGGGAATTCAGGACCGATGGCCGACGACAGACTTAAACTTCCGCCGCAGAATCTGGATGCCGAACGCGGCGTCCTGGGCAGTATTCTGTTGATGAACGAAGCCATCGACGAAGTTGGCGAATCGCTCAAGGCAGAACATTTCTACAGCGACGCACATCAGAAGATGTACTCCGCCATTCATCGGCTGTATGAAAACGGAATTCGCGGTATTGATGCCATCACGCTGGCCGAAGCACTCGTCCGGAGCGGGGAATTCGAGAGTATCGGCGGTGCCGCTTATCTGGCTCACATTCTGGAAGCCGTTCCTCATGCGGCACATGTGCGATACTATGCGACCATTGTCCGTGATAAATGGATGCAGCGCAGTCTGATCTATGCGTGTACGGAGATTCTGAGCGATAGCTATGAAGCCAGTGATGATGTCGAAGGATTGCTGCAGAGTGCGGAACGCAGGATCTTTTCAATCCTCGAGTCACAAGGCGATACTGCCAGTTTCGCAATTGCCGATATTCTGCTGGAAGCGTTCGCCCGGATTGAGGAACGACAGCATATTACCGGCGACGTCACAGGGATCACCAGCGGCTTCACGGATCTGGATCGTCAGACCACCGGATTTCAGCCAACGGAACTGATCATCCTTGCCGCGCGCCCGAGTATGGGAAAGACAGCGCTGGTGTGCAACATCGCCGAAGCCGTCGCGAGAAAATCAAACAAGGGCGTATTGCTTTTCAGTCTGGAACAGTCCAATCTGGAATTGGCGGAGCGATTCCTGTCCATCACGGCACGCATTGACAGTCATGCCCTCCGCTCCGGCACTCTGTCTGATGCGCAGCATGACGCGATGGTGCGGGCATCGGATGATCTTTCGCGGTTGCCCTTGTTTATTGATGACAAGCCCGGTCGCACAATGACCCAGATTGCCGCGATCGCGCGGCGACAGCATCGCAAGTCGCCGCTGGGAGTCATCATAATTGACTATCTGCAGTTGATTGAACCGGACGAAAAAGGTTCACCGCGCGAACAACAGATTGCGCAGATTTCTCGCCGCCTGAAGTTTCTTGCGAAGGAACTGAAAGTTCCGGTTATTGCACTCGCTCAATTGAATCGAGGTGTGGAATTGCGTGAAGACAAACGACCGCGACTGGCGGACCTGCGTGAGAGCGGTGCCATCGAACAGGATGCCGACATGGTCATGTTTCTGCACCGTCCAGATGCGTACGACCCGGAAGATCGTCCGGGTGAAGCCGAAATTATCGTAGCCAAACATCGCAGTGGACCAACCGGTCTGGTCCGTCTGACGTGGCGGAAAGAATATATGCGATTCGAAAATTACAGTCCGATGGCGGACAACGATTTCAATCTGTAGGGAAAAGCCGATGAGTTCTTCCGGTTCTCTGCCTCAGGCATCTGAATCCTCCTGTGGAACGGGAGGAGCCGCCGTTCCGGTGTTCAACTGCATCGTGATTCTGACGCGTGACACGACAACCGGCAGAATGTTGGCACGAGTCGCGAACATGGCGGGGATTGCAGCGGAGGGCAATTCGGAACGAGAACTGCTAATGCTGCTCACAAAGCGGTTTAAGGCGTTTCTTATGGATTGTTTGCAGAACAATCGTGAGATTCCGTGGATCGATCCGGCGGAAACGCCGTTGCCGGGAGAGCAGCAACGCTTTATTCCGGTGCATTTGTAGAGAACCAGACATCAGGAGAGTAAAACATGTCCGCTGCAGCAACGCCTCGTATCCCGGGTCGTCAGAAACTTGTGAAGACGCGCATAGTTGCCACGGTCGGTCCGGCCAGTGAATCGCTGGAAGTTCTGCGAGAACTGGTGATCAGCGGGGTCGATATTTTTCGGCTCAATTTCGCGCACGGCGAGTATGCATGGCTGTCCGATGTGGTCCGCAGGATTCGCCAGGTCTCCGCAGAACTGGATTGCCCGATCGGGATCCTTGGCGATCTTTCCGGACCTAAGATCCGACTGGGTGAACTTCCAGGCGGCGACGTCTACTGCAATGAAGGTGCATCCTTCCGCTTCATACGCGGGCTGACTTCGGATGTGCAGACTGATCTGACCTGCACCTATGAACCACTGATCGACGACGTCAGACCCGGCGACAGGATCCTGCTGGCGGATGGCACAGTCGCGATGGTCGTGCTGGAAAAAGATTCCGCGTCCGCATGGGTTCGTTGCCAGGTGATTCAGGCGGGAAGAATCCGCAGCAGACAGGGCGTCAATCTTCCCGGCGTGGCGCTCAGCACACCCAGCGTCACGGCGAAAGATCGACGAGACCTGGAATGGGCGCTGCAGAACCAGGTTGACTTTATCGGGCTCAGTTTTGTGCGTCAGGCAGCAGATATCCTCGAACTGAAGCGACTGATTGACGGGTATCGCCCCAAGGTCACACCGCTGATCGTGGCCAAGATTGAAAAGACAGAAGCGGTCGCAGATCTTGAAAATATCCTCCGCGAGACGGATGCCGTCATGGTCGCGCGGGGAGATCTGGGAGTGGAAGCGGACATCTGCCGCGTCCCGATCCTGCAGAAGCAGATCATCCGCCGCTGCAACGAATTGCGGATTCCCGTCATCACGGCAACGCAGATGCTCGATAGTATGCAGACCAATGAATTGCCCACACGAGCCGAAGTGACCGACGTCGCCAACGCCGTGATTGATGGCACGGATGCTGTGATGTTGTCCGGAGAAACCGCCATCGGTCATCATCCAGTGCAGGTTGTCCGGATGATGGATCGCATTGCAGCAGAAGCCGAGCCTTTGGTTCATGCCACCAGCCTGAACGACCTGCGCGACGACGAATCCCGCCGCGCGCGACCAATTACGGAAGCCGTGACGCGTGGTGCAATTGCCGCGTCCGAGTATCTTCAGGCCGATCTGATTGTGGTCGCCACCGTCACCGGACGCACGGCGTTGGCTCTTTCACGACAGCGTGGATGCGTGCCCATTCTGGCATTTACGGATCGCGAAGAGGTCGCTCGGCGGATGTGTCTGTACTGGGGCGTGACGCCGATTCTCAGCCGCGTTGTGCAGCAATCAGCCGATGCACTCCTGGCATTTGTGCTGAAATGGGGCGAACGCCAGCAGTTGCTTAGTTCCGGCAGCAAAGTCATCGTCGTCGGCCACACCAACTGGCTGGGTGAGACACATGACCTCATGATGGTGCATGTCGTACCGTAATGCCTGTTACTTCGTCACCGTCAATCTCGCGGCATGAAAAGTACCGGAACCACACATGAAGAGGTAGCTGTTTTTGGAGTTGAGTTTCGGGCTAAACGCTTTGATATCCGGAATGACAAGTTCCAGGTCATCATCTGTCGGACCGTCGTTTTCAGGATCCACAATGAGCGACAATGCATCTCCCTCCTTGACCAGTCGCAGCAGATGAGTGCCCGCCTGTGGAACCTGACCCAGAATGGTTTTCCCGCCATCCACAACATTCAGCACATTCACTTCGCCCTTTCCAAAAGACGGAGAATGCAGGCGCAAATAGATTGAATCATCGAGCTGGCTTCGTGAGGTGATGCTCTGACCGGGACCAATTCCAACGTAGGCAATCGAGTCATTGCTTTCAAATGAAACCAGCACTTCGAAGATGAAATCGTGATTTATGAAATCACGCTGGCGTGTCAGAATCACACCACCTCCAGACTCGCCCCGACTGGCATCGCCCTGCAATCTCACTCCGCCCTCAGAAGTTCTCTTCAGTGCTGAAGTTGTCGTCAGAAACTTTGGCAGGGATCGTGACTGGCCGAGTTTTTCCAGTTCTCCGGAAGACTGAGGGACATCTGTTGTTCCAGGAGGATTCGTGCTCTTGACTGCACCACTCGGAGTACTGGGTAGGGAAGACGATCGGGCTGAAAGTTTAACAGGTGCTGAAACAGCAAGCATGATCTCGCCGGATTCCACATCGATCAACCGAAGATGAGCCTTACCGCTGTTCTTTTCCGAAATGATTTTTCCCGTCAGAACCATGCTCGCTCCTGTGAGTTTCCCGAGTTTCTGCGCAGATTTTTCGTCAAATAATATGGTGTTCTGAATGAGCAGTTCGGCCAGTACCATGTCAAGCGCACTGCGTTCCACGACTTTGACATTTCGCTGAACCAATGCACCGGTGAGCTCTTCCGCAATGCTTTTTCCAGTCGCGTTCGCGCTGCCATCATCATTTGAGAGCGGGCAAACAGCGACCACCAGTGGCGTCCCTGCGGGTTCAACCTCATCTCCCACTTCCAGCTTGACTTCAAAATCGCCGATCATCTTCGCTTTGGAAATGTTCTCATTGATTTCAGTGACCTCCAGTTCAGCAATTTTCGGTCTCTCGCTCGCCAGCACTTGACCGGTGTCCGGATCGACAATGTCGCCTTCACTGCGGAAGACGAGGATACGCTGGCCTTTCTTAATACCACTGGAAACCCCAAGCGTCATATAAACGATCTGGGGCGTTATTTTCGCAATTTTCCCGACGGGCATCTGACGCGAAGCAAGCTGACTTATCTTCCGGCCCATCACGGCTGGCAGGCCAGCGTATCGAGCGGCATCATCAAGAGTGACAGGATTCTCAATGCGAATCACATTGGTTTTCGCAACTGACACTGAGCGATTCGTTTGAAAATCAAACACCTCAATGGAATCGTCATCGTCTGCAATCAATTCGCCCAGGATCGAGCCGGTTCCTTTTACGGACACTCGCACAATCGGAGGTTCCTCCGTCTGCCCCTGAACCGAGTCTGCAAACCATACCAACGAGACTGCAACAACCAGTAGCCGGCATACCGTGTACTTTGCGTGGAAGGAAAACATGTGATTCAGCAGTTCACCCAGAGCCATGGGAAGCGTCGATGGAAAACAGAGCTTAACCGCGAATGGACGCGAATGGACGCGAATATACTCCAGAAAAACTGGAAAAATGGGATGTTTTCGTCCCATGGCTTCTGAGCCCACGCCGGTTGAATAGTGATCGGAAGCGAACACACACCGATTCTTTGCAGCTATTCGCGTGGATTCGCGTCCATTCGCGGTTGAAACACCAGCCTGCCGTAGGACTGCGACAGAAATAAGTGGGGCACGATTCCATCGTGCCGAGCACGTTAAAAACGTGCTCCACATCCGGAAGACGACAGTTATTTCTTCGCCAGTCCTTAGCGCACTTCATTTGTCGTTGAATCACAATTTACCGCTGCGGCGATAGAAAAAGCGATACATCTTCGACACACTACCCCTCGGAGAACGAAATCTGGTTGTCGCAACGAGGCAGAGGCATGAGTGTCAGTGCTACGGAGTTCTTGTCGTCGAGGGAACCCATTTCGACGCAAGGTGTACTGGTGATGTATGGTCCGGAACGATTTTTTCGCCCGGAGATCCTGCACCGCATTCCGGGAGTGTCCGGCGAAGATGCCGAATCGTCGATCACGCGATTCAATGGCGAGCAGGCCGAGATTCGGACGGTGATGACCGAACTGCGGACCGTCTCAATGTTCGGCGATCAGCGGATCGTGCTGATCGACGATGCTGACGATTTCGTGACTGCCAACCGGCCAGTGCTGGAAAAATATGTCGCGAGTCCGGCGAAGGGATCGCTGCTGATTCTGGACGTGAAGAGCTTGCCGAAGAATACAAAGCTGTTCAAACTGGTCGAACAGCACGGTGTGGCCGTCGAGTGTGCTGAACTGACAGGTGCCAATCTGCTCAAGTGGCTGCAGCGCGTGGCGAAGGATCAGTATGGTAAAACGCTGGATCGTGAGAATGCGGCGTTGGTCGTGCAGTTGGCGGGCGATGGCCTTGGGATGCTGCTGCAGGAAATTGCCAAACTGGCGTCGCTGGTTGGCGATGTCGTTGAGATCACGCGCGAAGACGTCACGCAGGTTGTCGGCGGTTGGCGGACCGAAACCACATGGGTGATGCTTGATGCTGTCCGCGATGGGCACTCAGGAAAGGCTCTCGAGGCGTTGGATAAACTGATGATTTCCGGAGAAGCACCGCAAAAAGTCCTTGGCGGAGTTACTTATACATTTCGCAAACTGGCGGAAGCGACGGAACATGCCAGAGCCGGGACTCCGCTCCGGGATGCGATCGCCGGTGCGGGTATTTTTCCGAATGCCATTTCAGCGAGCGAGGCCTATCTGCGACGAATTGGTTTTGAACGAGCGAGTCGCATTCTGCATTTATTGATTGAAGCCGACACCGAGATGAAAGGCGGTAGTCGCGTTGACCCGAAGTTGCTGCTGGAACGCCTTTTTGTCCGGCTGGCGGGTGAGCCCGTTGTCATGAGTGCCAAATGAGTGGTCCGCTGTTCCGTCTACGGAATGTGACACTTCCGGCGAGCGGGGGACGTCAGTCCCCTGATGGTGATTCTCGTGATTCGCGAAGCGTCGCGAAGCACAATCAGGGGGTTAACACCCCCCGCTCGCCGAGCATGCGTCTCAATTCGATCACACTTGAAATTCCCTTCGGGGCGACAGCGGTTGTCGGGCTTTCCGGAGCCGGAAAGACATCGCTGCTCAACGTGCTGGCAGGGTTCGAGACCGGCTTTTCCGGCACCCTGGAGTCAAGTGTCCTGGCAGGTCCAACGCACCGACTTCCGCTGTTCTGGGTTCCCCAAAGTGGCGGGCTCTGGCCCCATTTATCAGCGGAGCAGCATCTGCAAGTGGTCAGGATCGAAGCCGCACAAGAGCAGAAAACAGGTTCCGGATCAGAGTGTTTTTGGAAAAAAACAGACGAACTTCTGGAGTTGTTCGATCTGACACATCGTCGGCAGGCGTTTCCGGCGGAGTTATCTCAGGGTGAGCGTTCGCGGTTAGGCATGGCGCGGGCTCTGGCAACGCGGGCCGCCGTGCTGCTGCTCGACGAACCGCTCAGCCATGTGGATCCGGTTCGAAAGCCGACTTACTGGAATCTCGTGCGACAGATTGTTGCCGAAGAAAATATCTCTATGGTCTTCTCATCTCACGAACCCGAAACAGTGCTGCGGCACGCGGAGCATGTGATTTGTCTGGACGCCGGCTCTGTCGTTTTCGAAGGCCCGGTCAGAACGCTCTATGACCATCCGCCGAATGCTCAGATTGGTGCATTCCTTGGTCCCCTGAATTGGTTTCGGGCGGATGAAACGTCGGAGTTTCTGAATGGACATGTGACGAATTCTGATGTTGCCGTTCGGCCGGAACGGATGCACATTCGCATCGCCGACGATTCGGCGATCGAAGTTCTGGCAATGCCATTTGTCGGGGCATATCAGGAATCGATCGTACGGCATGTGACATCCGGGATGACGAAGTCTGTGCTGCATCAGGTCCCCGAAGTTGTGATACAGCCAAGGCAGCGCGTGGCGTTTCGTATCCTGGGGACGCCAGGTGGTATTCCATGAGAACGACCGGTCCAGCCAAAGTAGGGTGGGACAAGCGAGCAACGCGAGCGCCAGCCCACCATTGGCGATACTTCCATAGGTGGGCCGGCGCGGCTTATCAGCCGCTGGTCCCACCCTACGAGCGTGCCGTTTTCATCGCAATATTGCTTTTCCTCTTTGTAACTGGTTGTGGAGAACGAACGGCCGACCCGGAATTGTCGTTTACGAAATTTGATACCTGGAAAGTCCCGGCATCGGGTTCGTTCCTGCCCGCACCTCGAGGATTGTACGCCGACGAACATGACAATGTGTACGTTCTCGATGATGCAGGCCGCGTTCTCGTGTACAACAGTCAAGGCAAGCTTGAAAAACAGTGGGAGATGCCGGAGTTTGCGGCGGGCAAGCCGGAAGGTGTCTGGAAACTTCGCGACGGTCGTGTCGCAGTCGCCGACACGCATTATCACCGGGTCGTGCTGTTCAACGACGACGGTTCGGTGAGTCACAAGTTTGGCACGCAGGGAATCGGTGCGGGGCAGTTTGTGTTTCCCGTGACGATCGCTCAGGATCCGATGGGGTTCATCTATGTGGGCGAGTATGGCGATTGTCAGCGTATTCAAAAATTCACGGTGGATGGGGCGTATGTCACGGAATTTGGGAAGCATGGATCGCGCGATGGGGAGTTCCAGAGACCCAGCGGAATCGCGTGGCAGGACGGACTTGTGTACGTGGTCGATGCGTTTAATGACCGAATTCAGGTATTTGAAGATGGAGGAAAGTTTGTTCGAGTCATCAAATTGCCAGAAAAATCCGCTCCGCTGGAGTATCCCTACGATATTCGCCTCGATCACAATAATCAGATTTATGTGATTGAAAACAAGTCGGCACGGCTGACGGTGATGCGTCTGGACGGCACAATAGTGGGTCGGTACGGTCGTCCCGGTCGAGGCGTGGATCAGTTCTATCAGCCGTGGGATCTGACGATCCTGAGTGATGGACGCATTCTGGTGGCGGATACCGGCAATCATCGACTGGTGGAATTGACCCCATGAACAAACTGCAACGGGTTTTCATGCGTATTTTTCCGCGACCACATCGCCCCGTGCGATGGAATGCGGGAATTCCATTGCTCGTGTTCGCCGCATTGTTTGCTCTCGTGTGCTTTTCAATTCTGCCGACGTTTGTGGTGACCGCGGGCAAGCCGCACCTTTGGGAAAAGGTCGCGATTGCAGTTTGGGGCGTCGAATTGATAAATTTCAAATGGCTGTCGTTTTGGAACGTTCCCAAGCCGGTATTCGAAATCGTACGAGAGCTGGAGTTTGCCAGGCCATGGGCGTTCCTGTTATTGCTGTTCACGCCATGGGTGTGGTGGATGCAGGCGGCTGGTCACGCTGGGCTTCCGGCACGGCGGGGTGCGGTTGCGGGATTCTGTCGCCTGGTGATCTGCGGTCTGCTGATTCTGATCCTTGCAGAACCACGCGCTGTGCGGACGAGCGACGTGGTCTCCGTGGTGTACAACGTCGATGTCTCCGATTCCGTCAACGAAGCGCGAAATCAGGCGTTGGAAATGGTGGCTGGCACTGCGGCTGAAAAGCCGGCCACGGATCAGGCTGGGTTGGTCGTATTCGGGCGGACGGCGGCAGTCGAGTATCCGCCGCGCGAAACTTTTCCATTCGAAAAATACATCAATTCGCGTGTCAGTCAGGACGCGACCAATCTGGAGCAGTCGCTCGCATTAAGCGCCGCGATGCTGCCGGAAGAACATCTGGGACGCATTGTCCTCGTGAGCGACGGCACCGAAACCGTTGGTCAATTGAAAGACATCATCGACGACCTGCAGTCCCGCGATGTCCAGGTCAACGTCGTCCCCATTGAGTACAACTACACTCACGAAGTGTTATTGGAACGGCTTGATCTGCCGCGATTTGTCCGTCTGGGTGAAACCTACGAAGCGTCGGTCGTGCTGAGTTCGCTCGCGAAGGGCAAAGGGACGCTGGTCCTGTCT
>CAMAVB010000054.1 GCA_945861465.1 Candidatus Kuenenia stuttgartensis | reverse complement strand
GAATCACCATCAGTCTTTGCAACGTAGCCATGGGCTGATGATAGGCAGTGCGTCTGATTCACTCCAGCAACACACGAAAGTCTGGTGGTTCTGCAATGTTGTGGTCAAACGACTACTCGCTGAGCGGGCGGACGCTGACTTCTTTGAACCACACGACATCATTTGGACCGTGATTCTGCAGGCCGATATAGCCAACCTGAGGTCGCTTGTTCTCACGTTTCGGTTCCCAGTACTGTTTCCGTTCTGGAAAATTCGTGGTCTCGGAATCGAAAGAGCAAACGTGTTTGCCATCGACATCGACGTCGATGAGATTTCCTTTCAGGGTTATCACCATTGTCCGCCAGCCGGTAGCGGCGAGCGGCGGCAGCTGTTCGGCGTTGGCGAGCGAATAGATGGAACCTGTGCGATGTTGTTCGTCGCCGATTTCGCTGATCTGCACTTCAAAACCGCGATGGACCGGATACCAAGGGCCGAGTTCCTTTTCCGATTCGTCCTTCTCTTCATCCTGGCTCTGCTTCTTCCGCACCTCCTTATTTTCAGCGATTTTCAGGATGCCGTCGTCAATGCGAATAAAGACGCCAGCGTTGGACCTCGTCTCTTTGCCCCGAAAGACAACTCGAATCTGGCAGTTGCCAAAGGCTTCCTTCGAATACAGCAGCATCCCCATACCAGTTTCGTCCGATTCACCGCGTAACGTGCCGTTATCCACAACAAACCGCCCTCCTCCAATCTGCTTCCATGCGGCATCTACTTTTCCGTCAGTCGCCAGCGGAAATGAACGCCATGGAGGTTCTGCTCTTGCAAAGGATACTGGCACGGCGGAGACGACGAATATGATTGCGGCGACAGTGAAGGTGCGTTTCATTTCAAACTGATCCTTTTGAGAGATAACAAGCATGACCGTGGATCATACCGAGAACCGCTACGCAGACAAACCGGCTCGCTGGCGGCAATACCACTCCCATTCAAATCCTTGTCGTGTCGGGGCTGGCAAGGATTACCAGCCTGACGGAAGTACTTGGCATGACATAGAGACGCATCTAAACACTTCTTTGTCCCCACGGCATGGGCATCGTCGGCTTCACGGCATGATGATCCACTCGTTGGTCCGCCGGTCGCTCTTTGAAGTACGACACGAATCGCACGAGTTGCCTCACCGCTTCTTCGTAAGCCAGCCGACCCTTCTCGGCGGTCGCAAGATGGGCTGCTCCCATCACGCCGTTCCTGGTGTAAGAACTCGTCCAGGGGACGAAGAGGGCCGGACCGCCACCCAAAAGATCTACCCACAGAAAGGGGCTCTTGTCGTCGTTGAGAGACAGGTTGCCCGGCGCAATCTTGTCCGTACGAACATTATCGCCGTCGAGATACTGATACACAGACGTTTCCAGCTCGCAGGCATGTGAGAAACCGCCTGGAAACTCACTTTCCCTCCATCCCGGGAGAAACTCTTTGTCGATCGTCAGCAGCCCCCACCACGCCAGAGCGACGCACTCGGCATCAGTCTCAAGCGTGGCGCGACGTGCGGCAATGTCCAGCAGTGGCATATTTGAACCATGACCGTTGAACAGGACGATCTTCTTGAACCCGTGGTAGGCCAGTGACTTGCAGACATCAAGCACATGATCGATGAAATGCTGATAGTGGCAATTGATCGTTCCGGGAAAGTCCATCACATGGCCGGTATAGCCGTAGCAGATTGTCGGCAACACGAGCAGGTTCTCTGCCGCCAGTCTTCCAGCTCCCAGTGCAATGCCTTGTGGACAAACCACATCGACATCAAGGGGTAAATGCGGCCCATGCTGCTCGATCGCCCCACATGGCACAAGACACACCTTCTGGAGTTCAACCGCATCGTTAATCTCAGGCCAGGTGAGTTTCTCGTAGCGGTATTCAGTTGCGGCACGGCTCATACAAAATCCAATCCTGACAGAGGCAGACTCATTGTTACCGTGGGTTTGCCTGCCGTCTACCGATCGCCCTCGCCGCTCTCCCAATGGGCGTTTGTCATCATTTCGACTGCACCATTTGACCGCGAAACGAGTCCTCACAAATCAAATTGTTGGCTGCTCCGATGTGTCGGACCGACGCAGTTGAGCCGACTTCGGTTCTCACCTCGGTCGTGACCACCGGAGCAGTGTATGAAGTGCTCTTTTCTGGGTCGATCGACATCACCGGATTGGAGTGAAAACGAAATCGCATCTCACTCAGGACGGTTCATCCTGAGGGAGCAACGGCACGGGAAGATCTGCCGCCGGAGTAGTCGAGGGAAGCGGATTCCGACACTCGCGGGCCCGGCCAGACAATGTGCCTCGCTTGACGTCAATTAGAATGCACCAGCGGCACATGTCGCCACATCTTTAGATGTTTCGTCCGACGATGGCCGACGCATGATAACCTGATGCGGAACATCTGCCATGCGAACGCGGCAACCTCAATTTTGCTTAAAATGTGTTTAGACGGCAAGCATGTTTGTGCCACCTCTCCGACTTTAAACTGCATCATGGGCATTACGTGAAGTGCTGCGAGTTATTCGGCGACAATGAGTTTCTCCATTCGTGTTGCATGAGATGCATGATGACTTGCGGGAGCGGCGGCCGTGGCGAATCCGACGAGAACTTCTTCCGCGTAAACGCCTGAATGCTGAGAGACCTGAAATGACGTCCATATCTTCACCATGTCGTTCAGAGTTTTAATCGAGGAACGATTGAAGCTCCTCGATCTTTGCCTCAAACAGCTGCTCTCGATCGGCCCGTGACACGCCGCCGTCCGCCGTCACGATCGCCACCACTTCACAGTTGAGCCATTCGTCACAGGCTCCTTTATCTCGGAGACATCGCACCGCGAACATGTGGCAACACCGGTGTCAGTCAGTCAAATTCTTATGCAGCATTCATGCAGAAGCGATAAATACGACAGATTGGTGGCAGCATCGCGAAGCCAACTCCAGTTTGAACATGCTCTTTAGTCTCAACTTGGGTAAATCCAATGTGAGCTAACCGGACGAACCTGATCGCGATCGATACAATCTACGGAACATCTAAGACTCAGTCATGATCGGAATCTTCGGATACGTGACGGCCTTTTTCATCGCGGCAGTGGATTGGTGACTTTGATGCAATGAAATTGCGTTCAAGGAATTTGTGGTTTAACGAAACGAACATCGTCATGTCACTTCCTGGCAGTTCGTCGCTTTTCCGGAAAGTTCATTGAGACGAGGATCAAAGCAAATCCGTGAAAACTGAACGAGGAAGTCGTGAATGACATTTGGGATTGGGATCAAAGTCCGCGAAGGTATTGTCGCACTTGCGGACACGCAGATTGTCGTCGGAAGTGAAAGAGTCAGTAAACAAAAACTCGCGGCTTTATATCACGCCAACGATTCAATGTTCGCCATGACAAGTGGACTAAGATCGGTACGAGACAAGTCGCTGACATATCTGAGCGAGCGACTCAGGAATCAGGTTGAGCCGCTCAATCGCCTGTTTCGTGTTGTCAACATGTTTGGTGAAGAGCTGCGGAAAGTCCGCGAAGAAGATGGACCATCACTTGCCAGAAGCAACATTTCGTTCAATACCCACGCAATTATTGGAGGATGCCTTGCTGAAGATACTTCGCCGCAACTTTTCTATGTTTATCCGGAAGGCAATTGGATCGAAGCAGCACCCGATTCACCTTACTTCATTATCGGGCGGACAAGTTATGGCAAGCCAATTCTGGACAGGTTGTTGCGGTTTGAAACTCCACTTCGTACTGCCGTCGCGTTGTCATTGCTCGCTTTTGACGCAACACGAGCCAGTGTGACCGATGTCGATTGCCCGATTGATATTGCTGTGATCGCTGAAGGAAATCGACATGCGACGTTTCATCGTTTCGCGCAGAGTGATATCTCAGTGGTGACAGAGTGGTGGTCAAACATGTTGTCTGAAGCATTAACTTCGATGCCGATGCAATGGGCCGACGTTCTTTTCAAGGATGGATAACGCCTGAAGGCCGGTCTCTTCAACGGTATGTGACCATCGACTTAGGACCGTTCGAGAAATAATTGACCGCATCCTCCTCTCCCCTGGAAGGGGAGAGGGCAGGGTGAGGGGTATAAAAAGAGACAGTTATTTCTCGAGCGGTCCTTACCACAGTTTTGCGTGAGACTGGCCATTGCTTCCTGCTTTTCTTCCTGAAAGGATTTTTCCTGTGCAACAGATTGATGTCAGCTGTGACCTGACTTATCAGATTCGTCAGTCCACAATTTTTCTGTTTCAGATCGCCGCAGCTCAAACCGAACATCAACGGCTGATTCGCGGTCAATTTCGCATCGAACCACACTTGAATATTGAGATATGTCCAATTGGGATTGAGGGAAATCAGTTGCAGCGGATCGTCGCTGAGCCCTGTGAAATGCATTTCAGTTATCGCGCGACCGTTGAACTGTCACCAGATGTGGAAGTGCCGACGACTGTGGGCGAGTCAATCGCGGCGCAGATCCCGGCTGAGATACTCACGTATCTGAATCCAAGTCGTTACTGCGAGAGTGATTTGTTGTCAAAATTTGCGTTTGAAGAATTCGGAAATGTGCCGCGAGGGTTTAGTCGTGTCAAAGCGATCTGCGATTGGGTTAACTCTCATCTCGAATATACGCCAGGCAGCACAAATGCCACGACGACTGCTGCGGACGTCGTATTGTCAAGAACCGGTGTGTGTCGTGACTATGCGCATCTGGCGATAACGCTTTGCCGTGGTGTGGGAATCCCGGCGAGATACGTTGCAGGCTACGCGGTGGATCTGCACCCGCCGGACTTCCATGGTTTTTTTGAAGCGTTTCTCGACGGACACTGGTACCTGTTCGATCCTGCCAGAATGGCCTCTATTGGTGGTTTTGTCCGAATCGGTGTCGGGCGAGATGCTGCAGATGCATCTTTCGCAACGCTGATTGGCGCTGCATTAATGACTCACAAAGTCGTGCAGGCCACAAAATCTACAAACGACAGCACCGCCAATGTCGCTGATATTTCACAAGCAGCTGTATCGACGGCGTGACATGAGTGACACTACGGATTCACTGAAAGTTGATTTCATGCGACAAGGTCGTTAGTGGCACATTGCCTGCTGAAAGAGTTCGTTGGCGCCTCTGGCTATGAGCAAAAAGCAGACTCGGATCATGGTTTCAGCATTTTCGCGAAACCACTGCGCTGATTGAGGTGGAATCTGGTACCACATCTCGTTGACCCGGGCGCGATTGCAGCCACGGGCAACACAGAGACTCTGCTCTGCAAACGTTGAGAGTTGAATATTTCTGAGACGATTTTTTGCAACGCATCATTTTGAGGCCGACTACAATGTAGGCCGACTTCGCCGAAGTCGGCACAGCAGATTTCAGCGAAATCTGCTTACTTGTTTCGGTTGCGGACGAAGCCCGCGTCAAGAAAGATCGCCAATTATCGAGCTTTACTTGTCGAAGGTCGGAAGTCTGGTGACTCGACGAGTGTGAAAATCACAACTTCCTCACCAGTGATCGTGCTGATATCGTGGTGCATGCTGATCGGCTTGCAGCCCGTGGTGTCGCTGATGAGTTTTTCCAGTGCTGGTCTGGCGATCTCGATCAGTTGGGTCCGGACCTGTTTCAACAGATCACGGCCTTTTTCAGGAGGAAGTGTCGTCACCAGATGCTGTTCGGCAGCGGTCAGAACTCCCTGCAGTCGAACAACCAATAGATCCCCAATCAGATGCGTGCGGATGTCTTTCGGACCTCGGCCCATGAAATCGTGCTCGAACCGTGACATTCCGTCGCAGACTGCAGCTTCAATTTCGCCTTGTGTCTTAATACCTATCTCCTGTCGGGTCGAGTCATCAATGGATGCAAATCACCCACATCTCGTCATCGTCTCCTGACCGACGCTGTCAATGATACTCGATTGTGCCACTTGTTTGAAACGAGACCAGGTTCAGTGTCTGTCGTTCACGATCAAAGTGGCGTGGCTGCGGACTGCGGATGTCGTCTTCACGGAGATCTGAAAACAATCCGATGGACCAATCACAAGAGATGTGAGCGAAATTCAATTTATTATGAAAGATAGTCACAGGCTGCATTGCATTTCGGATTCACTTCGCTATCATCGCAGGCGAGTGTGAACAGTATTTGGTGCTGGCACATGAGTTTGTGGTATTCGGACGACTAAATAAATCGCAAGCCGGTTCTTATCGGTTGGCGAGTTAATGAGTAAGCCGACGCGGTGAAATCCTTTGGGTTTCACCACGTCGGCTTTTTTTATTGCTTGCGTTGTGAGCAGTGAAGAAAGCCGACATGGTGGAATCCTTCCAGGGGATCGACCGTGTCGGCTTTTTTCGTTTGTGGGTGCCTGAGTGAATCCGGGTATAGCCGGTGATCCGGAACCCCGGGATTCGTCAATGCCGCGAGTCAGACACAAATTCAGTGTCCGTCGTGCGGGGCGAAGCAGGTTGGCTGACGTTTTGCGAACAAGGAGGTTAAGTCATGTTGGTCCTGTCCAGGAAACAGCACGAGTCAATTGTGGTCGGCGGAACAGATGTCTCCGGACTATTTGTCAAAGTGACGGTGCTGGAAATCAAAAATGGCGTTGTGAAGCTGGGCTTCGACGCTTCGCCCGATGTTCTCATCCATCGACTTGAAGTTTGGGATCGAATTCACGGCGGCATGTCAGTCCGGTCCGCGTGACGAGCTTTTACTGAGTTTGAAACGTGGACACCTGAGAGGACTGTACCTCGCAGGATTTTCGGGCCATTGGGCTCATGTTTGTTACTCAAAGGAAGTTCCGGAATGTTACGACATCAATTGTCACTTGCAGTGCTGGCTTCAGCGTTTGCGTTGTTCCTTGGCAACGCCGATGCGGAAGCGAATCAATGGCGACATCAGAGTCGACAGCACAACTGTCGTCAAAGTCAGCTGTGTAACCGGGTTCATGTCCATCCCGGTTGCGGCATTCATGGCCACGGCTGGAATAACTCTTGCCAGATCCACTACGGACACGGCACTCATTTCAACGGCGGTTACAGGAATGGCAGTTACGGCTGCAGCTATTGATTCGTCTCAGCCACGTGTCGACAGGCAATACTCATTCCCTGATCTGTCGCGGCAGATTCTGCGAAAACGTTCTCCTGCAAATGATCTGAGTGTTGTTTTTTAAGTTGACCTCTAAGTTCAATTTTAAAATGCTGGGTTCAGCTGACGATGACCACGGATTGAATTTCAGCAAATAGATCACGTCTGCGAACCGGCGTTAGCATCGACCGTGAAGGTCTTCGAACCAATGTAACGATGCAGGAAGTGTGTGTTTCCGGACGGCAACTTCGCTTAATCCGGACTGACAAATTCTAAGGAGTGATGACGATGAACTGGGATCAAATCAAAGGCGACTGGAAACAAATGACGGGCAAGGTCAAGGAAAAATGGGGAAAGCTCACCGACAACGATCTGACCACAATCGCTGGGCAGCGGGATCAGATGGTCGGAATTCTGCAGGAACGCTACGGCTATGCCAAAGAACGTGCGGAAAAGGAAATGAGTGATTTTGCTGACGGACTAAAGCCGGTCAAAGCCGCAAATTAGTCGCATCGACGAACAGCATCAGCCCCGCTGCTGACTCCGGCGGGTGCTGAGTCCGCAGTGACACAGACTGAACTTCACTGACTCAGTGACAACGGAGATCCCCGCAGTGGCAAAGCGGCAACGAAACACAACGTCAATTTCGGGAAGTTTCGACGCGTGCCGAATAAACGGACGTTGAACTGAAAAGTGTGTTCAGCAGCACGCCATCAAGTACGTTAAGCAGAGCGCAGTTTGCGCAGGAAAGCTCCTGGATGACGGCAGCATGTTGCTTCTGTCAATCGTCAAAGATTTTTTGAGTTAAAGGAAAAGTATTATGATTTACACAGCGATTTCAATGTGTGCGGTGGCTCTTGCTGTTCTTGCAGGAAATCCGGTGACATCCACCGGACTGGGCGAGAAAGAAAGTCCGCACGCGGCCATGATGATGAAGTGCGCGACGACCTGCTCGGCTTGTGCTGTCGAGTGCGATGGATGCTTCCATCACTGTGCGTCGATGGTGTCGGACGGGAAGAAAGAACACGCATCCTGCATGCACTGCTGCGTTGATTGCGCTGAATGCTGTCGATTGTGTGCCACATTGTGTGGGCGTGAAAGTGCATACTCCGCTCATGCCGCCGAGTGTTGCGCAAAGTGTTGTGAAGACTGCGCAGCGGCCTGCGAAAAGATGAAAGACGACAAGCAAATGGCTGCATGTGCCAAGTCTTGCCGCAACTGTGCTGCGGAATGTCGCGACATGGTCAAGATGGCCCAGAAGTGATCTGTCTCGAAACCGTCGTCAAGGAAAAGTAGTTTCCCACGACAGATCTGAAGATCGCAGCATCGACCGATGCTCTTGTCCAAAGTCCGGGTGACGGGCGTTGCTCGTCACTCGACTTCCCTTACCCGCTTCGGCTCATGTTTTTTTGCTACATCCCTTTGACGGAGAATACACTCATGTTGGGAACAATTTTAATTGTCTTGTTGATTCTGATGCTCCTCGGTGCAGTGCCAAGTTGGCCGCACAGTCGCAACTGGGGCTATTACCCCAGCGGCGGACTGGGTCTGGTGTTGTTGATTCTGGTGGTTTTGGTGATGCTGGACAAAGTGCATATCGGGTAAGGGCTTCCTGTATACCTGTTTCAGAAGGATATTCTTTTTGAAGAGATTCTGTCAGGTGATCACTTTGCTCGCCATTTTTGTCGTCGGCGCTGGGGTTTACCGAGGCTGGTTCACATTAGCTGGTGACCGCGAAACTGGGGACCACCACATCGACGTCAAGCTGTCCGTGGACACTGATAAAGTCAAACACGATGCCGGAGCCGCTACACGAGGCTTAAGAACCAAGGATTCACACAATGAATAATAATACCGAAACCATCGAACAGAAGCTGGATCGGGCGCTGTATGGAAAAGTCATTGGAGTCGTCAAGTATCGTTATCAACTCAAGGCTCTGTGTGAATCGCTCGCGATTCTGGGAGTCCGCGAGGTAGAAGTTCTCAATGGCCCCAACGGAACCAAACGTCTGGAAACATGGAAGGAAACGGTATCACAGTATTTCTTCGGAGACATGGAAGGCGAAATGCTCCAGCGATATCTAGCCGCCGTCGCAAATGACCTGATTGTTTTCGCGGCTGTTGTTGTGCCTGAACTTGCCGACAAGACTGCGGAAATTGCCAAAATGCAGGGTGCTTCCGAAGTCGTGTACTTTGGAAACTCTGCCGTTACGAATTACTGATGAGTTGCTTCAAACGCGTTAACAGAATCCCGTGGAATGAAAGAGTTGGTCTCATGCGTAACAAGCTTATAGCTGTGATCGGATTGTTATTGATCGGCGCGGGCGCGGTCGCGCTGTCGTATCGAGGCATTCCTTACAGGAGTCGCGACGTCGTGATCGATGTCGGACCAATCACTGCCACGGCCGAATCGAATCGCACATGGCCGGTTCCAGCAGCCCTCAGCGGGCTGGCAGTTGTCTGCGGAATCCTCTTGATCGGGTTCGGCGCGCGCAAAGGCTGAAATGGTGGTCTTGAGAAATGGCCATAGGTCATACGCGGCAGCCAGCCTTGGTGGTGTATTTGTTCGTGGCACGTAACCTGAAAGTTCATTGAAAGTCCTTGAGAACGGAAACACAGTCATGTTGTACGATCAACAAACGAATCGAAGTGCTGCTCTTAAGGCATGGCAATGGCAGAACGAGCTCAACGCGGAAACTGCTGAGCGCGACGCAGCACGCGATATGGAGGACTTTCTGGGCTTTTCAGGTGACGGCAAGAGCTCTCCAGCCGCTTCAATGCGAGTGAAGACTCTCTACAAGGCAGTCTCACTGCGTCAGTTGCCGCACCGGCGAAGTGATCAGTCTCAATGAACGGTGGCTGAACAGCTAGTTCCCAATAATCGGAATGGAATAAAGGTCGATGGCAAACACGCAACATGCACAGGTATCCATGAGACATCGCAGAGAGCCGAAGGGTTTCTGGATTCATCTCACCGTCTTTCTACTCGTGAATGCCGGTCTGGTGACTCTGAACCTTGTCAGATCTCCCGACAAACTCTGGTGTCGCTGGGTACTCCTCGGGTGGGGAGCTGGAATCCTGTTGCACGGATTCCTGGTGTTCTGGTGCAGAACGCACTGTGATCCGAAAAAAGAAGCTTAACACCGAACGAAAAACTGATGACATTAACTGCGACATCACCGCGGGACATTGACCACCTGGCAAGCCATATCCGGGGTATCAGGATTGCCATGATGACGACCGTTTGTAAAGACGATTCAATGTCAGAACATAGCGGGCTCCTCAAGGACGCGCCTGCTGATGTGATCCCTGATCTCGGCGATCATCGACGAGTCGATCTGAGCGGAGTCTGGACCTCGCAGGATGTGGGTACATCAAAGACCCGAAATGAGAATCCATTGAACGGTTCAGAATAACTGGCAGCCGTGCTGAGTAACGCAACAATCGTCAGTCTTTGAATGGCATGCAGGAGTTTCCTATGGTTGACCTTCAACATCGACGCTGCACGAAGTATGCAGGAACGATTCTCGCAATGACTCTGTCTCTGTGCGCGGCCAGCGGCCAGGATGCCGTCCGGAAGCCGCCCATCCTTCAGAATGGCACGAAAGAAGCCCGTGCAGGACGGCGTTCGCGTTCGACTTGCCAATGGGCAGTCGTGGAAAGATTTGGCCGAGATGACGCCGGCAGAAATTCGCGAAGGAAGTTTGTTTCCCGCAGGATTTCTTCCGCTGCCGCACCCCAATCACCCGGAAGGAGGCATGCTGTTCCCGAAGTTTCATATCGACGAAATCAAGAAACAGGAGGCTCGTGATCTGTCACGATTTGACCTTGATTACGATTTGCCTGATCACTTTCTTCCCGAGTTTCCGCCCGCGATTTATCTGACTACGCGACCTGACCTTGGCGACGTTTCACAGGGTAAGCTCGTGACCATGGACAATTTCCATGAACTCTTCAAAAATGCGTTGAATCCAAAACAACTGGAAGGACTGCGGTTGCTTGTCGCGCCGTTTATGCAGCAGCAGTTTAACCAGACTGATGACCGTCGCTCGGTTCGCCCGAGTCGCGGAGTGGCGTGTTTCGACTGTCACGCGAACGGACACACCAATGCCTCAACGCATCTGGCCGGAGACGTTCGCCCCCAGGAATTCCGGCATCGGCTCGATACCCCGACGCTGCGCGGAGTCAACATTCAGCGCCTGTTTGGATCTCAGCGAGCGTTGAAAAGCGTAGAAGATTTCACGGAATTTGAGCAACGAGCCGCATATTTCGATGGTGATCCTGTGCTTGCCACGAAAAAGGGCGTCAACATCCTGGAGCGCGGCAGTCAGGTCCACTTCATGGCCGAATTTCAGGCATTGCTGGATTTTCCGCCCGCCCCGAAACTGAACATCCTTGGCCGACTGAACCCATCACTTGCCCGCGAGTCCGAGTTGCGTGGTGAGAAACTGTTCTTTGGGAAAGCGCAATGCGCGACGTGCCACACGGCACCGTACTATACCGACAACCTGATGCACAATCTGCAGGTCGAACGGTTCTTCAGGCCGCAAACAGTTAATGGACGGATGGCGTCGGCCGACGGGCCGATCAAGACATTTCCGTTGCGTGGCATTAAGGACTCGCCACCCTATCTGCACGACGGGCGACTACTCACGCTGGACGATACCGTCGAGTTCTTCAATCTGATTTTGGAACTCAAGCTGACCATTGACGAGAAGGCAGACCTCGTCGCATTTCTGAGAGTGCTCTGATCGGCGATTTGTGAAATGAAACGTTTGTGAATGTCGGACTCGGCCAGGAGACGATGGGAATAGAAAGACTGGCCACACTCGTTCAGGACATTAAAGGACATCACGACTATTGCGTGGCAAGGACCACCTGGCCGGGACCACAACTCATGTCGCATTCCTGTCGCTTCTCTGTGATCGGAGTCGTCGAGTTTATAGATGAGGATTATTATGGGTATGCCTCTTGATTTACTGTGGCTGACGATTCCGGCCTATGTGGTAGTGCAAGTTGTCGCGATGATCCGCTCTACGGGCGGATCCCGGATCGCCGCCGGCCTGCCGCTCTTAGTCATGGTGCCGGTGTTCGTCCATGCGGTCGTTGGCCTTTTGCAGGAGAGCAATCTTTGGCCGCTCCTGATGTTGTTCGCGAGCCCCGCAGCGCTGTTGTACGTGGCCGTAATCGCATTCATGCCCAGACGGTCGAGTACGCCAAAGGCCCTTGAATAAGGAACATACCATGAAGAACGCGAACCAACCCCTGCCTTACGCGGATGACGTCGAAACGATTCCGTCGGACGAGGCGGACGATATCAAGCGCGTGGTCCAGGCAATGAAGGTGCTTCTAGCGCGAACTCAGGCCAGCAGCGGCGAGTTTCGCTCGGACGTCCATGTCAAATCGCATGGTTACGCCCAGGGAGAACTCCGGGTGCTGCCGGACTTGCCGGACGAACTTGCGCAGGGACTTTTTGAACGCGAGAGAGTCTTCCGGACAGTGGTTCGGTTTTCCAACGCAGCCAGCGAGCCGCATGCCGATGCGATTCCTGACGCTCGCGGCATGGCGGTCAAGGTGCTGGGGGTGACCGGTGACATCGTCTCGGCGGACGAGCAGGACGGCCCGACGCAGGATTTCCTGATGATCAACCACCCCGTGTTTTTCGCCCGCAACGCAAAGGACTTTCTGCGCCTGGAGCGAGTTCTGGTCGAAGCGGACGACAGCCCGCTGGCCACGGCGCGCGGAGCGCTGACCGGGGGCGATTGGAATCCACTTCATTGGCATTGGCGTGAGATGCTGGGCGTCGCCCAAATTGCGGGAAAACTCCCCGCGCACCTGGCGAGTAACACCTACTTCAGCACGTCCCCGATTCGGTTCGGGAAATACGTGGTAAAATACCGGGCGAAGCCAGTCGGTGATCGCGCTGACTCGTACCTGGATCTGGTCAAGCGATTGGGGTCCGACAGCGACGCGCTGCGATTGGCGCTCGAAGAAACATTGCGAACGGAGCAGGTGCTGTTTGATTTCCAGGTGCAACTGCGCACATCCGATCAAACGATGCCCATCGAAGATGTCACCATCGAATGGCCGGAAAGCGAATCCCCGTATCGAACTGTCGCGCAACTCATTCTCCCGCGTCAGGACATCGCATTGCTGCGGCAACAGGATGAATATCGGAACCTCGCGTTCAATGTTTGGCATGCGCTCGCTGCCCATCGTCCCCTGGGAGGCATCAACCGCATCCGCCGCTGGGCGTACCCCGTCTCAGCCGCCTGGCGTCGTCAGCGAGCAGGCGTGACGTCGGGTGCGCCGACGAGCGCAGACGAAAGCTGCTCTCAATTGGAACCGAATTCGTGTCACTGAGCTAAAGACGTGTTGTTGTGTTCAACAATTCGACATGGCTCTGATTCATTCAAGGAAAATACGAATGGCGATCATCGAACGAGATAAATGCTCTCAACGGGATACGGTAAACACGACGGATCACCTCACCTGTGGGACGGATCTATGAGCAGTTTAGAGATGTCTTCAGGCGATACCGACGTGAATCGGGATGTTGTTGGCGCTGCGCCGCTGTCGGAGGATCACCCATTATTGTCCGTACGCAGTTTTGGTCTGACAGACGCTGGCACGGTGCGTGCCACAAACGAGGATCAATTCCTGGTCGCCGTGCTGCTCAAAGCCTTGCATGTCGAGCAAACGAGTATCCCCCAGCGGAGGATGCAGCCTAGCCAGGATCGCAGTCACCTGTTCGTCGTTGCCGACGGCATGGGAGGTCATGCCGGAGGGGAGCAAGCCAGCGCCATGGCCATCAACTCGGTTGAATCATATGTTCTTGGTGCCTTCAAGTGGTTCGCGCAATTTAGAGACCCGGATCAGGATCAGGTGTTGGCGGACTTTCAGACAGCCTTGAGCGAGGCGAACGCCCGCGTCCTGGCCGAAGCAAAGGATTGGCCGGAACTACGCGGGATGGGGACTACGCTGACGCTGGCTTACAGTCTGAATGACGTGTTATTCGTCGCGCATGTCGGCGATAGTCGCTGCTACCTGCGACGTCAGGGAATTCTCGATCGATTGACGCACGACCACACTCTGGTGGAAGAAATGGTCCGCAACGGCACCGTGGCCATCGAAGACGCAGCGAATCACCGCCTGCGTCATGTCATCACCAACGCCGTCGGGGGCAGTTCAGCCAATCTCAAAGTCGAAGTGCACAAGTTGTTGCTGGAAGGCGGTGACCGGCTGCTGCTTTGTTCGGATGGAGTGACGGGAATGCTCTCGGACGACGAGATCAACCAGATCCTTCACGCCGCAGACAAATCGGAAGAGGCTTGTCGGGAACTTGTCGCGCGTGCAAACGAAGCGGGAGGTCGAGACAACATTACCGTGGTGGTCGCTGACTTCCACATTGCAACCGCTGAGACAGATTTTCGAAGCAGTGTCATGAATGAAGTTGCTCTGGAGCAACTTCCTCAAGTCACTCGTAACAAAGTATCCTGATCACGGGTGACTCTCGTGGTTTGGGACCGATTGTCGCGAATCGGTCGATGTTCGCCACATAGGCGGCTGTTGATCGATCATCCTGGCAGGATGGCGACCACCTCCGCCCGTTTGCCGCGATGTCTACCCACAATTCTTTAAGTCACTGAACCAATTCCGCCAGGAAGGCAAATCATTCGCAGGCAATTCAGCATTGCGCCCGTAACGAGGCGATTGGAAGGATTCCTTCGTGACCGGCACGTTGATTGCCTGGGCAGAATGCCCGTTGGCCACGTCGATTGTCGTACTCGCAGCAACGCTGTGTTGGCTTTGCATGGGACTGAATCAAATATGGGCGAATGGTTCGTCCCGGCTCCGTGGTAATCCCATACACAAGAAGAAACTTTGTGAGGAAATGGACGATGGTCTTAAGGAATACAGTTGTGAACTCATCTTCGTGGGCAGTGATGGGATTTGCCCTCACCGGCACAGCCTATGGGCAGGTGGCTGTTCCGGAAATTGGGGAGACGATCCTATGAAACGCGAAACAAATACCACGCCATCGACATCGCCAATGCCAGTGATGGTCTCGGAGTCAGTCGATTGGACCGAGCATGAGCATGTCTCGGAGCATGTGCAACTCGAAGCGCAGAAACTGGTCCATCTCGTGGGCAGTTCGGAACTCGCCAGGAATGCGATCGATGTTGCTGAGCAGCGTCTGGCTGCAGTGTCCTCCGACGATCCCACGCTGGCTTCGCCGACAGCCGTCACTCAAGCGGATTCGTTCAAGAAGGCTCTGGAAGACTTTGAAACGTCGCTCGAACGTCCGCTAATATCGGGCGAATTAGCGGACTGGGTGACCGCTGCAATTCGCACACATCAACAACTTGGAGTTCTCTTGCGAGAGGACGTACAACTCGCACATGCCAACTTGTACGCTACGATCCTGCGGGAAGATACAGATCTTTCGAGTCGAGTTGCGGAGCTGCGGGCTACCGATGAACAACTGCTGCATATCGAATTCGACAAAATCGCACTCATTCTCAGTCAACTCAGCGACCGCGCTCAGTCATCCGCTCAAGACGAGGAGAAGCCAGAAATCCTGCGCGTGGAAGTGATCCGCCTGGCCTTGGCATTCGTCATTGGTGCGCGGACCCAGGAAACGGCGATTACGACCTGGTTCAGCGAGGCATTCAATCGAGATTGCGGCTCCGGCGATTAGCATCTGACGGCATAACATGATGGCGATTTGCCTGCATATTCATGAACCACGAGCGGGAACCGTGTTTGACCTGTCGAACAGTAGATTGAATTGGGATGAAGGCCGCGTCCTCATTGACTTTTACAAAGGAACCTGAGCCGTGAATACAAAGTTGGGACAAACCACATCCGTCTGGATGCAGACCGGAGAGATTGTCGTTGATACTGCGCTGACCGCCGACGTCGAAGCGGACGTTTGTGTTATCGGTGCCGGGATCTCAGGCATGACGACCGCCTACCTGCTGCTGAAGGAAGGAAAGTCGGTCGTCATTCTGGACGACGGACCGGTCGGAGGCGGACAAACGGAACGGACGACAGCACATCTGTCGAATGCCATCGACGATCGATATACCGAGATCGAAAGCTGGCACGGTCAGGACGGAGCGAAGCTGGCAGCGGAAAGTCACACGGCGGCGATTGACACGATCGAAGCGATCGCAGCCCGAGAAGGGATCGATTGCGACTTCGAACGGCTGGACGGATTCCTGTTCTCCCCTGCGGAGACCGGGCCAGAGCTGCTGGAGAATGAATTCCAGGCTGCTCGACGAGCCGGTGTGGCAAATGTGGAGCTTGTCCAGTCATCGCCGATCTTCCCATTCGACACCGGCGTGTGTCTTCGATTTCCGCGCCAGGGGCAATTTCATCCTCGGAAGTATCTCGCTGGACTGACGAAATCCATTCGGAGGATGGGAGGAACGATTTTTACGGAGACACGTGCCGAAAAGATTGAATGCGGCCCTCCGGCTCGAGTCACGACACACGGAGAGTTCACGATCACAGCAACGGATGTCGTCGTGGCCACGAACACGCCGTTCAACGATTTCGTCACGATGCATACCAAGCAGGCACCGTACATGAGTTACGTGCTCGGCTTTCGTGTTCCTCGCGGTACTGTCCCGCGAGCCTTGTTCTGGGATACAGAAGACCCTTATCACTATGTTCGGCTCCAATATCTTCCGGCCGACGTGGCGGCAGGCGAACCGAGCGGCGAGTCGCTTACGGAAGAGCTGCTCATCGTGGGTGGCGAGGATCACAAAACCGGCCAGGCGAGCGACGCAGAGGAACGCTATGCACGCCTCGAAGCATGGACTCGCGAACGATTCCCAATGGCTGGCGCGAGGTGTTGCCAATGGTCCGGACAGGTACTGGAAACAATGGATGGTCTGGCCTACATCGGCCGAAATCCGCTGGACGGCCCCAACATCTTTATCGCAACAGGCGATTCCGGACAGGGAATGACGCACGGGACAATCGCAGGGATATTGTTGACCGACTTGATCATGGAGCGGGAAAACCCCTGGGCGTCGCTCTACGATCCGGCTCGAAAGACGTTGGCTGCCGCGGAACGATTTGTGAAAGAAAACGTGAATGTCGCCCTTCAATACGGTGCCTGGGTGACCGGTGGAGACGTCAGCAGCATAGAGGAAATTGTGTCAGGCACCGGAGCTGTGGTGCGACGGGGTCTGACGAAAGTCGCCGCTTATCGAGACGAAGCCGGAACGCTGCACGAGTGCTCCGCTGTTTGTCCGCATCTTGGGTGTGTTGTAGAATGGAACGCCAATGAAAGCACTTGGGACTGTCCGTGTCATGGTTCCCGATTCGATATGCAAGGGGCACTTCTATGCGGCCCGGCGAATTGCGACCTTGCTGCAGTGAACCCAGTTGTGCTGCCGATGGAATCTCCGCTATTGGCCGACGTGTGAATCGGTTTCAGCAAACATCAAACGTATCGAAGTTTGCACATGGTTCGAATGTTCCTGACAATCTCGCTGAATGACTGGTTGCGTCGGTATTCACTGCTACAGCTGAGACAGCCCTTATGACAAAAACGCGGATCATTCCCTCGTGGCAAAACGCGATCATCATTCTTTCCGGAACGGTGTTCAGCCTCATCATTGTGATTGGACTGTATTGGGGACGGCCCGTACTGGTTCCGATCGCACTGGCGATCCTGCTCACCTTTTTGCTAAACCCGATCATCAACAAACTGCAGCAGCGGGGCCTTGGAAGAACGCCGGCCGTCATGCTCGGTGTTTCCGCAGCTGGCTTGGTGATGCTGTTGATCGGCGGCCTGGTCGCACGACAAGTCACGATTCTTGTCGCGGAATTACCTCAGAATACGGCGAACATCAAGGCCAAGGTGAAAACTCTGCGGCAGTTTGGGTCCAGCCCTATGGCGGCTCAGTTCGAAAAGATGGCTGAGGAAATCAGCGAAGCGACGGCATTGCCCTCCGCAGAACAAACAACTCCACAAGGTGAAATCAAAGATCTGAGTCTCCTGGATAAGGCGGGTGCTTCAGGACCCGTCATCGTTCGAACAGAATCGACGCCGTGGCTGGGGCTGACAGGCTATCTCAGCTCCGCATTTGAAGTTCTGGCCACTCTGGCTTTCTCGCTGATTCTGCTGGTTGTGTTTCTCATCAGCCGTGACGACCTGCGAGATCGAGTCGTGGTCCTCGCCGGACGAGCGCGAGTCGCTATGACCAGCAAAGCGCTGGAGGATGTGACGGAGCGCATCGGCCGCTATCTGCTGATGGTAGCCATGCTGAATGGTGGCTTCGGCATTCTGCTGGGCCTGGGCCTGTTCGTTTTGCAGGTTCCATATGCTTTCCTGTGGGGGTTCCTCGCCGGATCACTCCGGTTCATTCCCTACATTGGGCCATGGATTGGAGCAATCGGGCCGATCGCGATTGCCCTGGCGACGTCTGAGGGCTGGTTCCAGCCAATCGCCGTGTTCGGACTTGTTCTGGTCCTTGAGCTGGTCGGCAACAATATCGTCGAGCCATGGACTTTTGGTAACAGCACGGGCGTTTCCTCGACAGCTCTCATCATATTCGCGGCGTTTTGGGGCTATCTGTGGGGGCCCATCGGGCTCGTGATGTCAGCTCCGATTGCCGTTTGCCTGATGGTGATTGGCAAGAATATCCCGCAACTGGCGTTTTTGAATCTGCTGCTGGGCAGCGAACCAGCGCTGCGTTCTGATATGGGAATTTACCAGCGATTCATGCTGGGTGACGAGCAGGAAGCCACCAGACTCATTCTGCTGCGACTGAAAGATGCACCGACCGAGGAGGTATTCGATGAAATGCTGATACCAACCCTGAGTTTCGCAAAGCGTGACTTCCTGCGGAACCAGCTGTCGGAAGAAGATTGCAAGCTGGTGCTCGCAGGTGTTCATAACTCCCTTGGCCACACAGAGAAGTTCCTTCAGACGATTGAGCAACGGAAAGAGGATGAACTGAAACTGGCGACAGCGGAAGTCGATGCCCCGGTACCTGTCGAGGTCAGGCGTGTTACGATGCTCGTTTGTCCGGGAGCCGATGCATCAGATTCTGCGGCGTTGATAATGCTGCGACAGTCTCTCGGATCAGTCCAATGGATTATTGAACAGACCGCCGTCGAAACACTCACTTCAGAACTTGCCGCTCGCATCGCGATCGATCCGCCGGCAATCCTGTGCATTGCAGCACTCCCACCACGGGGTCTTGCACATGCGCGCTACCTGTGCAAGCGACTGCGCGACAGTTCGCCCGAGTTGCAGATCGTGGTTGGTCGTTGGGGCCAAAAACGCAACTGCAAACTGGAGCGTGAGCAACTGGAACAGGCTGGGGCCACGTTCGTCACGACATCATTGGCTGAAACGATTCAGCTTCTGAATTCTCGCCTGCCACTACTGAACCGAGACCTTGTTCGTGCGACGGTCCCCGCAATTGTTGAACGGCTTTCGACACTCGTTCCTGCAGGTCATTGAGATTAAATGCGGCGAATCCTGACTTCAACTTTCTTCGTCATCAGGAAGACTGCAAGCGAATGGATCGAACAGGACATCCACAGACTCGGGGCGGCTCTGTCTTTCTACGCATTGTTCTCAATCCCACCACTGTTCGTCATTGTGCTCGCAATCTCGGGGTTTTGGTTCGGTGACGAGGCCGCTCGGCGAGAATTGTTTGGACAGGTTTCAGGTGCCGTTGGACATCAGGGCAGCGACGCCATTCAATCACTTGTCAGCGTGGCTCATACGGAGAACCGGAGCCCATGGGCTGCGATGTTGGCCATGTCGATGCTGCTCATCACAGCAACCGGGACTTTCGTAGAACTTCAGAGTTCGCTGAATACGATCTGGGGAGTCCGCAGAAAACCAGGCCGTGGAACTCGAAACGTGGTAAAAGATCGCCTGCTTTCATTCTCGCTGATTGTGGGGATTGGTCTACTGCTTCTGGCGGCACTGATTTTCAGCGAAGGCCTGTCAGCCTTTAATGCGATGACGAACGGAATGGTCCACACCCAGGAGAGCTTCTGGCAAGTGATCCGATTTATTGTTTCGTACTGTGTGCTGACCATATTGATCGCGATGATCTTCAAGATACTACCCGACGTGCGGCTGGCGTGGCGCGACGTTCTGATCGGCTCGATTATTACGGCTTTGCTTTTCAATCTGGGCAAATACATGTTTGGTCAGTACCTGATCAGGATCGACCTGACTTCCACATACGGAGCCGCCAGCTCCCTTGTCATTGCCCTGTTATGGATTTATTACTCTGCCCAGGTTCTGCTTTTTGGAGCAAAGTTCACACAGGTTTACTCTGACATGAATCACTCGCATGTCGAACCAATACCGGGTGCCGAGGCCGTCACAGTCGAAAAGGTTGTTTCCCGGCACCGACCTTCTGCGTAAGTCCTGGCTGGCTGAGTCTGCCGTCGTATTCCCGGGCCACTTCAACAAGGCTTGCCATCGATCGAAGTGGCCGTTGAAGAGCCAAACACCGCGAGAAAGCGGGATCGCACCTTAACGAGAGTCACAGAATCCCGCATCGTCTATCAGCGTTGGGCCGTGAAATGCAGGGCTTGCAGCAAAAATCTACTTGGCACAGACATTGCTATCTCTGTGCTCAGAGAGATTCATCACCATCACCAAGGAGCAAACCATGTCACTGGAAACAAAAGCGAACCTAAAACCTGAAACGGTCACCAAACTACAGGATCTCATTCGAATAAACATTGATGCCTACGACGGATTGCGTGAATCCGCCGAGGAAATCAAAGACCCATCTATCGCCACACTTTTTCGCGAGCTTGCGCAGGAACGATCGAAACTGGCCACGGAACTTCAGGACTACGTCGAGTGGAACGGCGAAGAAGCGATCGCCGAAGGATCTTTCGCGGCTGGTGTTCATCGTGCGTGGATCAATGTCCGCAGTAAACTGAACAGTGGAGATCCACATGTGGTATTGGTTGACGCCGAGTACGGCGAAGATCAAATCAAAGATGCCTATGAAGACGCGCTGACGCAAACCGCCGGCAGCGCGATGAACGCCATCCTGCAGAAGCAGTATTCCCATGTGAAAGCCGGACACGACCGCATTCGCGATTTGAGAGATCTCTACGCGAATCGAAAGTAACACTTTCGATTCAAATCTGCAGTGCTCAAGCCGGCACCGTTGACGACTTGCCCGCCATTAAAAGTCATCGTGACCTGCTGCCGACCGACTTCACAAAGCTCCAATTGTTCGGTACACTGTGTCTCAGACATTTAAAAGGCTCACGTGCAAGTTAAGTCATGATGTCACAACCACTGATCCGCATGTGGAGGCCTTTCCGTATGGGGCGTGGTGCGCAATACAGGCTAGTGCTCGGTCAATGATGGTTTGATGGGTTGTGTGCCACTGGCTCTGCCAGTGCTTCATGGCGATGGAGAACACTGGCAGAGCCAGTAGCACACATCAAAGCACGGTTGACAATGCACTAGTGCCTTTTCAAACCTTAATTTTCGGATAGACGGACGTGAGTTTGGTCCGGGCGTTCCACGGTTACGACTACCGCACCGTAACGCGGAGGAACAAAATCATGGATAAGCAAGCTCCCCCCATTTCAGCCACCCTCCTCAAATCCCCCACCGGCATCACCGGCCTTGATGAAATCACCGGCGGCGGGCTGCCCTCCGGTCGGCCCACACTCGTCTGCGGCAGCGCCGGGTGCGGGAAGACGATGCTCGCCATCGAATTCCTGGTGCGCGGCGCGACGCAGTTTGGCGAGCCGGGGGTGTTCATGATGTTCGAGGAAAATGCCCAGGAGCTCACGGACAATGTGCGCTCGCTCGGCTTCGACCTCGACGAGCTTGTGGGACAGAAAAAAATCGTGCTCGATCACGTCCACATCGAGCGAAGCGAGATCGAGGAAACGGGCGAGTATGATCTCGAGGGGCTTTTCATCCGGCTCGGACACGCCATCGATTCTATCGGGGCGAAGCGGGTGGTGCTGGACACGGTGGAGGCGCTTTTCGCCGGGCTGCCAAATCACGCCATCCTCCGCGCAGAGCTGCGCCGACTTTTCCGCTGGCTGAAGGACCGCGGCATGACGGCGGTCATCACCGGCGAGAAGGGCGAGGCCTCGATCACGCGCTACGGGCTGGAGGAATACGTGGCCGATTGCGTGATCACGCTCGACCACCGCGTGGCCGAGCAGATCTGCACGCGGCGGCTGCGCGTGGTGAAGTATCGCGGCACGGCGCATGGCACCAACGAATACCCGTTCATCATCGGCAAGCGCGGGCTCTCGGTGCTGCCGATCACTTCCATCCAGCTCGATCACAAGGCCTCGTCGGACCGCATCCCCACAGGCATTGCGCGGCTCGATGACATGCTCGGCGGCAAGGGCGTGTATCGCGGCAGCAGCGTGCTCATCAGTGGGGCACCGGGCACGGGCAAGAGCAGCATCGGCGCGAAATTTGCCGACACCGCGTGCCGCCGCGGCGAGCGCGCGATCCTTTTCGCCTATGAGGAATCGCCCGAGCAACTGCTGCGCAACATGCGCTCGGTCGGCATCGACCTCGCGCCGTGGGTGAAAAAGGGGTTGCTCCAGATTCACAGCTCGCGCCCGACGATGCACGGGCTGGAGCAGCATCTGGTGATGATGCACGACACGGTGCTGGCCTTCCAGCCGAGCGTCGTCGTCGTCGATCCGATCAGCAATCTCACGCTGGACGACACCGAGGCGGAGGTGAAGCCGACGCTCATGCGGCTCATTGATTTCCTGAAGAAGCTGCAAATCACCTCGGTCTTCACCAGCCTCACCACCGGCGGCAACGCGCCGGAGGACAGCCAGATCGGCGTCTCCTCGCTCATGGATACGTGGCTGCTGCTGCGCAATGTGGAATTCAACGGCGAGCGCAACCGCCTGATCTCCGTGCTGAAATCGCGCGGCATGGCGCACTCGAATCAGGTCCGGGAATTCTTGATGAGTGACGCAGGCATCGACCTCCGGGACGTGTATCTTGGCGGGGACCGCGTGCTCACCGGCACTGCGCGGGTGGCGCAAGAGACGCAGGAACGCGCCGCCGCCGAGCTACGTCAAGAGGATCACGCGCGCAAGCTGCGCCAGCTCGCCGCCAAACGAAAAGCACTCGACGCGCAGATCGCCGCGCTCGTGGCCGAGGGCGAAGCGGAGGAGGCGGAGGTGAATTTCGCCATAGCGCAGGAGACCATGCAGACAAATACCACACAGCAAAACTCCGACGCCATGGGGCACTTGCGCGGCGGCAACACGACCGAAGGCAACAGCCTGACGAAAGGAAAACGATGAACACACAAGCCACTCAAACCAAACAGCCGGAGACGCCTACCGCGCCCAGCTTCGAACTGCGGCTCTACGTCGCTGGCCAGACCGCGAAATCGCTCACGGCCTTCGCCAATCTCAAGCGCATCTGCGAGACGCACCTCGCCGGACAGTATCGCATCGAGGTCATCGACCTGACGAAAACCCCCGCGCTCGCCGCCGGCGACCAGATCTTCGCGGTCCCCACGCTCGTGCGCCGTCTGCCCGAGCCGATCAAGAAAATCATCGGCGACCTCTCGAATGAGGAGCGAGTGCTCGTGGGGCTGGATGTGCAGCCGGTGGGGGAGACCGCCTGATGGAAAAAAACACTCCAACCCCGGACGATTCCGCCGACTTCGAAGCCGCCGCAGCTGCATACGCGAACGTCCGCTACGTCCTGCGGCTCTATGTCACCGGCACCACGCCGCACTCGACGCGGGCGATCATCAACATCCGCAAGATTTGCGAGGAGCATCTGCGAGGGCGATACGACCTGGAACTCATCGACATCGCCCAGAGCTCAACGCTGGCCGAAGGCGAGCAGATTATCGCCGCGCCGACCTTGATCAAAAAACTGCCGCTGCCCGTGCGCCGCTTCATCGGGGACATGTCGAAGACCGAGCGTATCCTGCTCGGGCTGGATCTGCGGCAGAAGTGTGAGAAATAAGATTCCTGAGATTGGAGTGACGATGAGTGCAACAGCCTCCACCAACGAAACGCTTCGCGCCGAGAACGCGGAGCTGCGCGCGCGGCTGGAGGAGGCCGAAGAAGTGCTGCGCGCGATCCGCTCCGGCGAGGTCGATGCGCTCATGGTGGAAACCGCCGCCGGACCGCAACTCTTCGCCCTCCAGGGCCTCGACGCCCAGCAGAACCGCTTCCGCGGCGAGTTGCTGGCGCAGGTCAGCGATGCCGTCATCGCAACCGACCTGCATCAGCACGTCACCTTCGTCAACGCTGCGGCCGAGCGTCTATTCGGCGTCCGCGCCAGCGACGTGCTGGGTCGCGCTTTCGCCGACATTTACAACCGGCAGTGGCAAAAGCTCGATTTAGCAGGCAGCATACGGACGGCCCTGCAGGAATGCGGCAAGTGGCGTGGCGAACTGATCGTTCACGGGAATGATGGCCGCGAGCTACATGTCGAGACGGTCTTCTGCACGCTGCGTGCCCCCGATGGCACACCCACCGGATTTGTCGCCGCCATCCGTGACATCACCGCCCGCAAGGAGGCCGAGGATCTTCTGCGGCAAAGCGAGGCGCGGTTTGAGGTGGTTCTCAAGAACTCCGGCATCCTGGTGTACACGACGGACCTCGACCTGCGGTACACCTGGATTCGTAACCCGCATCCCCCGTTCGACCCCGCAGAAGTCGTCGGACACCGCGACGACGAACTGCTGCCGCCGGAGAAGGCCGAGCCCCTGATCCGCCTCAAACGAGAAGTACTTGAGAGCGGGGTGGCGAGGAGGAGTGAGTTCGCCGTGGAATTCGGCGGCACCCACCACCACTACGACCTGACTGTCGAGCCGCTGCGTGGCATAGGCGGGAAAGTCGCAGGGTTGACGGTGGCGGCGATGGACATTACCGACAGCAAACGCAGGGAAACGGCCTTGAAGGTTTCCGAGGTCCGCTATCGTCGGCTGTTCGAGTCGGCCAAAGACGGCATCCTGATCCTCGATGCCCACGCCGCCACGATCACCCACGCCAACCCGTTCATCGCCGAATTGCTTGGTTACTCGCCGGAAGAGTTCGTGGGGAAGGAACTCTGGCAGATCGGGCTGTTCAAGGACGTCGAGGCGAGCAAGGCGGCGATGCGAGAACTGCAAGAGAAGGGCTACATCCGGTACGAGGACTTGCCTCTGGAAACCAAGGCGGGACGGCGGATCAATGTGGAGTTCGTCAGCAACATGTACGGCGAAGACGGGGACATCGTCATCCAGTGCAACATCCGCGACATATCGGATCGGAAGCGGCTTGAGGAAAGTCTACGTCAGCACGCCGCAGACTTGTCCGAGGTCGACCGCCGCAAGGACGATTTCCTGGCGACGCTGGCCCACGAACTTCGTAACCCGCTGGCCCCGATGCGGAACGCCGTCGAACTCTTGCGGATGAAAGGACCGGCCATCCCGGAGTTGCAATGGGCGAGGGATGTCATCGACCGGCAGACGCAGGCGATGACCCGGCTGATCGACGATTTGATGGACATCAGCCGCATCAACCAGGGCAAGATCACACTCAAGCGAGAGCAGGTCGAATTGGCGAAAATCGTGCAGGGGGCTGTCGAGACCAGCAACCCGCTCATCGAAGAGATGGGCCACGAGCTGACGGTGACGCTACCGCCGCGCCCCGTGATCATGGACGCCGATCTGACTCGTCTGACGCAGGTGTTCCTAAACCTGCTCAACAACGCCGCCAAGTACACAGAGCGGGGCGGGCGAATCGACCTGCGTGCAGAGCTTCAAGGCAGCGACGCAGTGGTGTCGGTGACGGACACAGGAATCGGCATTCCCGCCGACAAGCTGCCGACCCTCTTCGAGATGTTCTCGCAGGTCGAGGGGGCGTTGTCGCGGTCGCAGGGCGGTCTGGGCATCGGCTTGTGTCTGGCGAAGCGGCTCGTGGAGATGCACGGCGGAAGCATCGAGGCCAGGAGCAGCGGGCCGGGCAAGGGCAGCGATTTCGTGGTCCGCCTGCCGATCGTCGTGGAGCGGACCTACCCGCGCCCCGCGAGCCACGACGGCGACCTGGCGACGCCGACCTCCGACCTCCGCATCCTGGTGGTGGACGACAACCGCGACGCCGCCGAGAGCTTGGCGATGCTCCTCAGGGCGATGGGCAACAACGTGCAAACGGCCCACGACGGCGAAGTGGCCGTTGCCGCAGCGGGGGAGTTCCGGCCGCATGTTGTGTTGTGCGACATCGGCCTGCCGAAGCTGAATGGCTACGACGCGTGCCGCCAGTTAAAGGCACAGGCATGGAACGAAAACATGATCCTCATCGCCGTGACGGGCTGGGGACAGGACGACGACCGGCGGAAGTCGGCGGCGGCGGGGTTCGATCACCACATGGTCAAGCCGGTCGATACGAAATCGCTGATGAAGCTGCTGGCCGGGCTGGATTCCGTTGAAGTGTGAAGCGACCGATCGTCCCAATACAGCGTTCTCCCGCGAAATGCAGGCACGCCAGCAAATCTCCATTTGGCACAGTCATTGCTCTGTTCGTGGTCAGCGTGTTTCTCCGCTTCTGGATGAGGAGTACACCAGCGGCGAGCTGTCGCCGTGTAGCTTACTGTCAAAGTCGGGCCACGGCTGCGATTGGTTTTCGTGACAAGGCAGTTTTACTCAATCATTTTTCAAAGGACTAATCTGATGCATTCCATTCGACAAGGCTTCCCGATCCTTCTTTCAATTCCGCTGGTACTTGGTTCAATGATCACGATCACTGGGTGCGAGCAGAAAGAGAAAGTCATTGACATCGAAACACCGGCTGGCGACATCGAAGTAGAACGCACCAAAGGGTCGGGCAAAGTGGACGTCGATATCAAACTCGACAGAAAATAGTTCGAGTGCGCGGTCAGCCGTGCGATGATGGATCGGGTGGCCGGAGCAGGACTAAGCGGAGTAAAGGATGCCGCGCAGTTTCGCATAATTCTGCGCGACGAGTGCAGTCCCCCACTATCGACCAGACTGACGACTCATAACTGAAGGCCATGATCTGAATCATCTGTTCGGCCGTAAACTTGCCGTGTGCTCCGGCGCGCGGCACGTCGTTGCGGACAGCTTTGATGGTTCGCTTAAACTCTGCTTTTTCTTCTGGTGCCTTTGGGGTTGCGAAGTAGAAAAGAAGGTCTATGCAGCGTCTGGGCGATTAAAACAGCGGAACCCTACTTATCAGTCGGCCCATCGGTTACAATGCCCGAAGCGGAAACGCTGAGCGGCGACGTGTGGCCAGAACCGAGTGCAAGCACTTTTTGCCGGGCACCCAAAAAAACGCTGTCACCGACTTGAACTGGAATGCGCTATGCGACCTACCGACCGACCAACCGACCTGCGCAGCGCACGGCACGAGGCGCGGAAAAGCAACGCATGACGACCTCGCAGAAGTTGTGGCTGGGCTTCGGGACGTTGACGGCCCTGATGGTGCTGTCGAGCGTGGCGATCATCGTCCGGGTCCGGTCCATCGAAGAACAGGTGGGCAAGATGGCGAACGCTCGCAACCTCAGTGCGGAGGCACGGCAGTTGGAGATCAACACTCTTGGCTACGCTCTGAACGTGCGGGCTTTTCTCCAGACGGGTGAGCCGCAGGCTCGGCGGGACGCGATCACTGAAGCCGCCCAAGTGGAACGGCAGTTGAAAGAATACGAAAGCCTGGCGACGACCGACCGGCAGCGGGATATGGCGGGACGCTTCGCCCCCTTGTGGCAGGAGTTCCAGAAACTCGGCCAGAGCCTTTTGCTGGACGCCGAAAACCGCCCAGCGAATCTGGAGGACTCGAAAAAGTTGTACGTCCTGCGCACCGGCCTGGAGAAGTTGTTGGACGATGAAATGCAGGTCGATGCCGTGGAGTCGTACGACGCCCGCAGGGATGCGGCCCAGCAAGACGTGCAGACGATCGTGGGCTTCGCCTTGATCCTGCTGATCGTGGGCGTGGTCCTCGCCGCGGTGACGAGCGGGGTGATTGGCAATGCTGTCGTCAGGGGCGAGCGCGCCGTTGCCGAGCAAGCCGAGCAGTTGCAAGAGGCCCATGACACGTTGGAAAATCGGGTGCGAGAAAGGACTGCGGAACTGGCCGCCTCCATGGAAGCTCTGGGGCGCAGTAACCGGGAACTGGAGCAGTTCGCATCGGTCGCATCCCACGACCTCCAGGAGCCCTTGCGAAAAATCCAGGCGTTCGGCGATCGGCTCCAGGCCAAATACGCCGATGGCCTGGGAGAGCAGGGACGCGAGTACGTGGAGCGCATGCAGGCGTCGGCCGCCCGGATGCGGAACCTCATCGACGCCCTGCTGACCTTCTCGCGCGTGACGACTAAGGCCCAGCCGTTCGTCCCGGTCGATCTCGCGGCGACGGCGCGGGAAGTGGTCTCCGACCTTGAGGGCCGCCTGCAGCAGTCTGGCGGGCGGGTGGAAGTGGGGTCGCTTCCCACGATCGACGCCGACCCGTCACAAATGCGACAGTTGTTACAGAACCTCGTCGCAAACGCGCTGAAGTTCCACAAGCCCGCCGAGCCACCCCTCGTCCGGGTCGAGGCTCGGCTCCTGAACGGCGCTTCCGGCAATGGACGGACGGACCTGCGCTACGAGATCGCCGTGTGCGACAACGGCATCGGTTTCGATGAGATCTATCTCGACCGTATCTTCGAAGTCTATCAGCGGCTACACAGCCGACAGGAGTACGAGGGCACGGGCGTGGGTCTCGCCATCTGCCACAAGATCGTCGAGCGGCACGGCGGCTCGATCACGGCAAAGAGCGCCCCGGACCAAGGGGCCACGTTTCTGGTGACGCTCCCTGTTCAACAATCAAAAGAGGAAAAGCATCATGGAAAAATCCAGCAAGCCGATCACCATCCTGATGGCGGACGATGACGCCGACGACCGTCTGATGACGAAGGAGGCGTTCGAGGAAAGCCGGCTGGCGAACGACTTGCGCTTCGTCGAAGACGGCGTGGAGTTGATGGACTACCTGCAACGTCGGGGCAAGTACAGCGACCCAGCCACGTCGCCGCGTCCGGGGCTGATCCTGCTCGACCTGAACATGCCGAAGAAGGACGGTCGCGAGGCGCTCAAGGAGATTAAGGCCGACCCGAATCTCAAGTGCCTCCGCATCGTCGTCTTGACGACCTCGAAGGCTGAGGAGGACATCTACCGGACCTACAACCTGGGAGCGGCGTCTTATATCACTAAGCCGGTGACGTTCGCCGGGATGGCCGAGGTCATCAAGACGGTCGGCAAATATTGGCTGGAGATTGTGGAATTGCCCGGCGATGGGAATGGCGGCGAGAATGGATAACGGCACAGTCCGGGTGCTCCTGATCGAGGACGACCCGGACGACTACTACCTGACGCGCGAGTTGCTGGGAGACGACCCTGAGAACAAGATTGTCCTGGAGTGGGTCTCTGACTTCGACGCCGGCCTGGATGCGATCACGCGTGGCGAGCACGACGCCTTTCTGGTCGATTATCGGCTGGGCAAGGGCGACGGACTCAAGTTGCTGCGCGAGGGTTTGCGCCTTGGGTGCAAGGCCCCGATGATACTTCTTACGGGACAGGGAGATCGCGACCTGGCGCTCCAAGCGCTGGACGCCGGAGCGTCCGACTTCCTGGTAAAAGGAAAGATCGACGCCGCGGTCTTAGAACGATCAATCCGCTACGCCCTGCAACAGAAACGGCACGCCGACGAGCTGGAGCGGAAAGTCGCCGATCGGACGGCGGAACTGGAGCGGGCCAACGCGGCGCTGAACGCTTCGTTCAAAGAGGTCGCCCAATTGCGAACCGCGCTCGACGAGCACGCGATCGTAGCCATCACCGATGCGCGGGGCCGGATCACGTTCGTGAACGACAAGTTCTGTGCGATCTCGAAGTATGCGCGAGAAGAATTGCTGGGACAGGACCACCGCATCATCAACTCCGGCTTCCATGCGAAGGAATTCATCCGCGACCTGTGGACGACGATCTCGCAAGGCCGTGTGTGGCAGGGGGAAATCAAGAACCGCGCCAAGGACGGCTCCTTCTACTGGGTGGACACCACCATCGTGCCGTTCCTCAACGAGGAGGGAAAACCGCGCCAGTATGTGGTTATCCGCGCTGACATCACCGAGCACAAGGAGGCCGAGGCGGCATTGAAAGAGGCCGACCGGCGCAAGAACGAGTTCCTGGCGACGCTGGCTCACGAGCTCCGCAACCCGCTGGCCCCGGTGCGGAACGCCGTTGAAATCCTGCGCATGAAAGGACCGGACATCCAGGAGTTGCACTGGGCGAGGGATATCATCGACCGGCAGACGCAGGCGATGGCCCGGCTGATCGACGACCTGATGGACATCAGCCGCATCAATCAGGGCAAGATCGAACTCAAGCGGGAGCAAGTCGAACTGGCGAAAATCGTGCAGGGGGCCGTCGAGACGAGCCGCCCGCTCATCGAGAGCATGGGCCACGAACTGACGGTGACGCTGCCGCCCGGCACCGTGATCGTGGACGCCGATCTGACTCGTCTGGCGCAGGTGTTCCTGAACCTGCTCAACAATGCCGCGAAGTACACCGAGCGCGGCGGCCGGATCGAATTAGTGGCGAGAGTCGAGTGGCGAGTGACGAGCGAGGAGCCAGAGAACCCTTCTTCACTCGCCACTCGCCACTCCACACTCGACACTCCGTTTGTGGTGGTGTCGGTGACGGACACGGGCATCGGCATCCCCGCCGACAAGCTGCCGACCATCTTCGAGATGTTCTCGCAGGTCGAGGGGGCGTTGTCCCGGTCGCAGGGCGGGCTGGGCATCGGCTTGTGTCTGGTGAAGCGGTTGGTCGAGATGCACGGCGGAAGCGTCGAAGCCAGGAGCGGCGGGCTGGGCCAGGGCAGCGAGTTCGTGGTCCGCCTGCCGACCGTCGTGGAGCAAACCTACCCGCGCCAGGTGAGCGACGACGGCGACAAGGCCCAGCCGACCTCCGACCTCCGCATCCTGGTGGTGGACGACAACCGGGACGCCGCCGAGAGCTTGGCGATGCTGCTCAAGATGATGGGCAACAACATCCACACGGCCCATGACGGCGAAGAGGCCGTGACCGCGGCGAGGGAGTTCCAGCCCCATGTGGTGCTGTGCGACATCGGCCTGCCGAAACTGAACGGCTACGAGGCCTGTCGCCAGATGAAGCCTCAGGCTTGGGACAAGAAAATGATCCTCATCGCCGTGACGGGCTGGGGACAGGACAACGACCGGCGGAAGTCGCAGGAGGCGGGGTTCGATCACCACATGGTCAAGCCGGTGGACCCGCAAGCCCTGATGAAGCTGCTGGCCGAACTGGATTCCGTGAAGGCGTGAGGCGACCAATCGTCCCAAGACAGTGTGAGGAATTCTTCATTTCCAGCCACCCGACGACCACGACGGCCCGCCGCATCGTCGTCGTCGATGACAGAATCAAAAGGGACAGATAGAATCAGGGGTCTCGTGGCCAGGCGACCTGGCGATGCCGCAGGCGCTATCGGCCAAATCGAAACAATTGACCGTCTTCCGGCTCATGGCCGCGTACCAATTCAGAAATCAGATTCGTCGCGATGACGCTGAAAGTAATTCCGTTCCCACCAAAGCCGAGCGTGGAGTAGCATCCTGGGTACTCGGGCGACTTGCCGACATAAGCAAGCCCGATAAAACAAAAGTGCGGCAGGAAACCTGCCGCACGTACCTTGTGACTGTTGATGCTTGTCCGCGAACTCAACGAGATCGCAGCAACCAAAATCAACTTATCGTGGCTTGTTCGTCCGCGTGGGAACTCGGTTGCATCCTGAGCTGCGTGTCTTGCCTGCTTCCATGTCAGCTTCGGCTGGCGGTTTTGTTTTTCCCAACTGGCGTGGATATCGGGTTCGGCATCCAGCCATGTTGCATCCGAATCGTTAGCGCGCGATACGACGCCGGCACGATACGCAGGTTCATAGTCGGCAAACGTGTAGTCGTCCGAATAGTAGGGACGTGCTCTGTATTCGTTTCGCCAATACTCGATTTCGACAGTGGGATCATAACTCTCTGCGACACCCTTACCGGCTAGTCCGCCAGCAACTGCGCCCACAGCGGCACCGGCTGCAGCTCCGATGGGCCCGGCGACAGCGCCTGCAGCGGCTCCAGTCGCTGCTCCACCCAATGCTGCACCGACACCCGTGCCAACCGGATGCGCGCCGGCTTGGCCGGATAGTGAATCTTCGTTTCGAAGTTCCTTGACTGTCCAGTGAAACAGCGGGGTTTGTTGCCGCACCTGCCACTGATCGATGTCGTCGTCCAGGATTGAGAGCAGAATGGATGCGATCAGGCCCTTGCGGTCATCTTTGGATCGCACTCGGGCAGTGACGGCTGATCGGGCTGCGAAAAATGAGACCCGCTCATCAGCAGGATTTCTTTCAATGCGTCGGCCAGGGTCGAAACAACTGTCGCTCCGCAACCGATGCGATCCTGTGCCTTGTTCAGATCACCAGTTGAGTCCCACAATCCCGCAACGAGCTTCACCGACGGAAAGCGAATACGGGGTCAGTCCCAAGCAAAATGTTCAGAAACGAAAGTTGCGGAACGTGCTTGCCAACCACTAGAACGCAGACAGTCAGGGGCGTCGCCAGCAAAAGTCCCATCGGTCCCCACAACCACGTCCAGAAGACAGCCGCCAGCATGGTTGTTTTAGGGGTTCTAATTCACAATGCACCGGCCAGAACAACTGCCCGAAGCCCGGTCGGCAACCTTTGCTGTTCTGCATGCACATGCAAAGGGCAAAAGAAGCCGGCAGTTCGGAATGACGAATGGCAAAATCACGACGAAAACGGTCGAAAAAACTTTTTAAGACTGAAATGAAAGAGGGAATTCAATTGCGATGGCGGCACGGAAAGACTTCGCACGCGGCAGCATTTCAGTCAAATGTTTCACATCAATCGGAGGCATCGTGCGGATGGCTGAGATCATCTTGCAGCTTGTCCAGTTGTTCGATCAATTCCTCGCCGACTTCACGGGCCTTTTCGATCTCCTGCACGAGCGTTGTGACCTGCGTCGCTTGTGTCAGATCCTCCAACTCCTCGTCAACCTCGAGGTTCTTCATCTTCAAGTGCTGGCAAATCTGATGCAGCATTTGCATGTTCTTTGTCACTTCCTGTTCGGCCAGCAGACAGACCTGAAGGGTCAAGTGGCCCCACTTTTCCTGACGTCCGGATTGCAGATTCTGATTCATCAACACAAAGGTGGTCAGGAAGATAAATTCAATACCGATGATTAAGCCAAGGAACGAGAATGGGCATGGGTCGAATGCTATGAGTCGGGGCAGCAGTCCACTGTTCAGTACGATCCAGATGAGGAGGAATACCGTGTGAGCGGCGATGAACCACAGGCTGCCGAAGAATGCTGCAATTCCATCCCCGACTCTTTCCAACCTTGAGCGTCGTCCGTGCAGTTCGTGCTCGACATGAGCGATCGCTTCGATATTCTTTTTCGCGGTTGTGGAAATCTGAATCGACGACATGCTTGACGGCCTTCTACTCTCACTTCATGGAGCGCAACTCGTCAACGTGCGACGAATTCGTATTCTGAATTCTTCTCGTCAAAGTCGCGGTCACTCAGCGTGGCAGTCTGATCAATCGCGCGGTAGGCATAGTGTTCCACAATTCGAGGAGACTCTTCATCGGTCCATCCAAAATTCTCGACGACAATCAGCAGTCCTGTTGCCTGTTCGAAGCAGAGTCGACTTTTCAGATACTCGGGTGAAACACTCTTGTCCCGAAATTGCAGGCAGTATTCGGTCACGATGTCACCCGACTCAGACAATTTCGATACACTGCAGTTCACAGCGGATGACCAATCGCTACGGGCCGCATAAAACTCGTAAACGCGATTCACCAGGTTTTCAATCCCCGAATCTGTGATGGGATAGCGGCACGACTGTTTTGCCATGCGGCTATCCGGATTGAGTCTCCATAGCCGCTTCAGGGAAGCCAGACCGCCGACGGGCTTTGCGAGCAGACGATCTTCATTCCTGCCACGCACAAAGAGAGCCTCCTGGTCATTGTCAGTCCAACGCATATAGACACTGAAAGGCTGCTGACGAAGTTTGATCTCGATGCTATCCATAGCCCTTAGATTTCCATTCACTTCCTCCTGCATTTCAAGGATGGCGGTGTAGCTCGTCAGCTCACGAGCTCGTAACTTTGCAATCGCGAGGGCTGCTCGCATACTCGTGAAAGCTTCCGTTGTGTTCGAAAGGGAGTCTGTCACAGCAAGCACGGATGGTCGTACACCCTCGTTTCTTACCATCAATTGCGAATGCAATGCAGTCGGCTTCGCAGCGTCTTCCAAATCAGCCTGCGGAATTGATTGGTTCAACGGAATGAGGAATCCCGCACAGACTGCAAACCCAATGCTTAGCTTCGGCCAGATCGACACTTGTTAACCCTCTGTTCTTGTGTGAGCAACTCCAT